>JBKPCL010000022.1:0-5389 GCA_046727335.1 Actinomycetota bacterium | reverse complement strand
CTCGGGACGCTGGTGCTCGTGCCCGATGCGGACGAGGCGGCGCGGGCGCGCTCGTTCCTGTCGGGGCTCGCGGGTGACGAATTCGAGGAGCGTTTCCTTGTCGGTGAGGCGGACGACGTCGTGCGCGGCGTCGAGGAGCTGGTCGCCGCCGGCCTCGACGGCCTGATCTTCAACATGCCGCTCTCGGATCCCGAGACGGTCGCCGAAGCCGGGAAGCTGCTGACGTCGAACTTCGCGTAACCTCGCCGCATGAGCGGCGGCGCGTCAGTGCCCAGCTTGACCGAGCGGCTCGGGTACGCGCCCGACGCCAAGCTGCTCATCGTCAACTGCGACGACCTCGGTTCGTCCCGCTCCGCCAACGTCGCGATCTACGAAGCGCTGCGCGACGGCGTCGCGACCAGCGCGACGTTGATGGTGCCGTGCCCGTGGGCGCGCGATGCGGCGGCGATGTACCGCGGCGAGGACATCGGCGTACATCTCACGCTGAACTCGGAGTGGGAGACGTACCGGTGGGGTCCGATCACGCACTCGCCGAGCCTGCTCGACGGGGACGGCGGCTTCCCGCGCACAGTAGAGGACGTGTGGGACCACGCCGATCTCGACGAGGTTGGCAAAGAATGTCGTGCGCAAGTCGAGCGGGCGATCTACTGGGGATTCGACGTCTCGCATCTCGACAGCCACATGGGCACGCTCCAGCTGCGGCCGGAGTTCTTCGACGTCTATCTCGAGCTCGCGATCGAGTTCGCGCTGCCGTTACGAATGGCGCCGGCCGCGGCAGAACGCCTGATCGGCTTCCCCTACCGACAGCTCGCGGAACAAGAAGGCATCGTCTTCCCGGACCATTTCGTGTACACGAATGTCGGATCCCGCCGTCACATCGAGAAGGCGCTGTTCGGATTGCGGGCCGGAGTGACCGAGGTCTACGTGCACGCCGCGATCGACACCGACGAACTCCGCGCGTCGCATCCGGATTGGGCGAGCCGAGTCGAGGACTACGCGTTCGTCACCGAGGACGCGTCGCTGGTCGATCTCATCGAGCGCGCCGGCGCGACGCTGATCGGATTCCGCGAGTTGCGCGAGCTCCAACGCGCGTCACAGCACGCGCCCGTCTGAACCTGTTTGGACGTGGGGTGCACGGTTTCGTGCACCCCACGTCCAAACACATTCGCTAGTCGGGCAGGAGGTCGGCGACGCGCAAGGACGCGTGTGCGCCCGAAGTGCGCGGGAGGAAGCGCAACAAGGCGCCGAAGTCACCGGCCATCTTCACTTGACCGCGCATGAAGCCGACAGCAAGGTCCAGCGTGCCGTCGTGCAAGGCCTGGGCGTCCGCCGGCGTGCACGTGAACGTGACGTCGGCGCTGCCATCCGGCGCCGCGCCGTCGCCACCATCTTTCATCGTGCCGTCGTCGTCGATCCGGACCCAGCCGCGCGCTTGTTCTTTCTTGCCGGCGGCGACGACGAACTCAACGACCACGGTCGGCGGCCGGCTGGCGAAGGCCGGCAAAGAGATCGTCTTCGAATTCGCCGTCGGGCATGCCCGTGTCCACGAGCGACCGGGCGACGATGAATTCCTCCCACGGGAAGACCTCACGGACGACGTCGTCGGGAAGTCGCATCCAGAAGCCATTCGGATCGACCTGCGTGCGATGCGCGAGCAGCGCCTCTCGGCGCTTGTGCAGGAAGTCGCCGACGTCGATCAGTGTGGTGAAGTCGTCGGTGCGATTGGTGTCGAACCCTCGTTCGAACCACGACTCGTAGGGGCTTTCCTCACCGCGCGCGAGGTATGCGTTGTGCAGCGCTTTGACGCGCGCGATCGACCAGCCGACGTAGTACAGCTTCGACGGCTGCCACGGCTCTCCGAGATCCGGGTACGCCTCGGGATCGCCCGCGAGCTCGAATGCAGGAACCGAGACCTCGTGCACCCGGATGTGATCCGGATGCGGATAGAACGATCGGTCCTCCCGATACGTGATGATCACCTGCGGGCGCTCGTCGCGAATGATGCGAACCAGGCGGCCGACCGCTTCGTCCAGTGGCGCGTTCGCGAAGTTGTCGGGCCGCTTGTTCGTCTCGGTGTCGGGCATCCCGCTGTCGTGGTAGCCGAGCAGGTGCAGCACGGAATAGCCAAGCAGCCGCACGCTCTCGCGCAGTTCCGCCATGCGCATCTCGTGCATCGCCTCGGGCGAGCCCGGATACTCGACGGCCGGGTTCAAGATCTCGCCCGCCTCCCCACCCGTGCAGCAGACAAGCACGTTGCGCACGCCCTCCGCCGCATACTTCGCCGTCGTGCCGGCGCCCTTCGACGCCTCGTCGTCGGGATGTGCGTGCACCTGGAGCAGGCAGAGTTGCGTTTCGGCCATCACCGCAACCTACCGCCTCTGCGCGCGCCGCCGGCTCCAGTTCGCAGCCAGGCAGATCGCGTCCGGCCCGCCTCGGCGAAGACCCTCTCGGTAGCCTTCCTCGGATGCCTCCTCCCGTGACGCGTTCGAGTCGCGTCGCGCGCCCTCGTCGACGATCTCTGCCGCGATCGACGTATCGCATCCGCCGCGCCGCCGTCCTCGCGGGCGGAGCATTCGCCGTGTTGTTGCTGCTCTCCGTCGCAGAGCGCGCGTACTACTCGGGCCGGGTGCTGCCCGGTGTGCACGTCGACGGTGTGAACGTCGCCAACCAACGCGAGGGCGCCGCGTATGCGGACATCGCGCGCCTCGCGCGACACCTGCGCGCGACGCCGGTGCGAGTTCGCGTCGGCGCCAACGAGGTCGGCGTCGATCCTGCCGTCCTGGGACTGACAGTTGATGCCCATTCGACGGTTCGGGCCGCGCGCAAAGCCGGACGGAGTCGCAATCCGTTCGAGCAGATCACCGGAACCGTCCTGCGCCGGTTCCGCGACGACGACGTGCCGCTGCACGTCGACTATGACGACCGGCAGATCGACGCGGTGCTCGACGGCCTGGCCTCGGCGACCACCACCGGCCTCGTCGAGGGCGGCCTCCGCTTCGAGGGCGCCACCGTCGTGCCGATCCAGCCCCGCGCCGGAGTCGGCATTCGTCGCGACGTCGCCCGTGTGCGGCTACGGCGGGTGCTGGGCCGAGCCGAGCGGCCGGTCGTCACCCTCCCGATGGGAACGGTCCAGCCGCAGGTTGGCGCGTTCGAGGTCGAACTCGCCGCCACGCGCGCTCGAAAGTTGCTCACTGGCAGCCACGTGCTCACCGCCGAGTCACAACAGCTGACGCTCTCGCCTGCCCAACTCGCGACTGCCCTGACGACGCGCGTGGTCGATCACCGGCTCGATCTCGTCGTCGATCCCCTCAAGCTCCGAACTGCGCTCGGCGCCACCCTGACGCCGCTCGAGGTGCCGCCCGTCGACGCGTCCTTCGTGGTCGCGCCCGACAACACCGTCCACGTCGTGCCATCACACGCCGGGCGCGAAATCGACATGGCGGCGGTCGCGCGCGCCATCATCGCCGGGCAACGGTCCATCGCCGTCTCGGTGCGAGAAATGCAGCCCGCTCACGACACGAAGTGGGCGCAGCGACTCGGTATCACGAAGCAGGTGTCGTCGTTCACGACGTATCACCCCGCCGGCGCGCCACGAGTTCACAACATCCATGTGGCCGCGGGCACACTGAACAACACCATCGTCGAGCCGGGGCACGTGTTCTCATTGAACGGCAAACTCGGCAAGCGAACGCCCGACAAGGGATACGTGAAGGCGCCGGTGATCGGCGACAACGAGTTCGTCGAGGACTACGGCGGTGGCGTCAGTCAGTTGACGACGACGCTCTACAACGCTGTGTTCTTCGGCGGTTATCAGGACGTCGAGCACACGCCTCACTCGATCTACATCTCGCGATATCCGATGGGACGAGAGGCCACGATCAACTACGGGGTCACCGATCTGAAGTTCCGTGACGACACGTCGCACGGCGTGTTGATCCGCACCAGCTACACGGACTCGTCGATCACGGTCACGTTCTATGGCGACAACGACGGCCGCGTCGTCCGGGAAACCGGCCGGCGGGTGCTCGCCGTCGAGCCCATCAAGGACGAGTTGATCAACTGCCCGGCGAAGCCGGACGTCGACACGAATCACGATTGCGACCGTCTCACGGCGTTCCAGACGAAGCAGATCGCGGACGGCCACACCGGTTACACCGTCGAGTTCACCCAAGTGATCGACCAGCCGAGCAGACCCGAAGTGCGACATCACTACCGCTGGCGCTACCTCATGTTCACGAACAAGGTCCTTGTCGGCACGAGACCTCCGCCCACGAGCGCCACGACGACCTCGGCCCCACCGGCGTCCAGCACCTCGGCACCGCCCACCACAGCCCCGCACCCGCCACCGACGACCCTCCCGCACCCCTGACGCCCGAGTCCGGCCACAGACTGCGTCGGCCCCTACTCCCTCAACTGTGCTACTTGTCCTGCCGATCTTGCTCAGGTGGGAGGAAGCCGGCATGGGGCGCCGCGAGTGCGGCGGATCGCGGCAGTCGTTGCCCTCGTGGGTGCATGGCTCACGTCGGGTGCGGCCGCCGCGCCCGGCACAGCCGTCCAGCCACTCGCGTCCGGCGCGCTTGCGCTGAACGCGCCGGTCGTCGGCATTGCGGCCACTCCCTCGGGCGGCGGCTACTGGCGGGTGGCGGCCGACGGCGCTGTCCTCACCGCAGGCAACGCACGCTTCTACGGCTCCATGGGCGGCCGGGCGCTGTCGCGGCCCGTCGTCGGCATGGCATCGACACCAACGGGCGCGGGCTACTGGCTCGTCGCGACCGACGGCGGCATCTTCGCGTTCGGCGACGCGCGCTTCTACGGCTCGACCGGCGCAATGGCGCTGCACCAGCCCGTCGTCGGCATGGCATCGACATCGACCGGCCGCGGCTACTGGCTCGTCGCGAGCGACGGTGGCGTCTTCGCATTCGGCGACGCCCGGTTCTACGGCTCGACCGGTGCAATGCGGCTCAGTCAACCCGTCGTCGGGATCGCGGCAACGCAGGACGGCCGTGGCTACTGGATGGTGGCGCGCGACGGTGGGATCTTCGCCTTCGGCGACGCGCGCTTCTTCGGCTCGACCGGCAACTTGCGGCTCGCGCAGCCAATCACGGGCATGACGACCGTCCCGAACGGCTCGGGATACCTGATGGTCGGCGCGGACGGCGGCGTGTTCCTCTTCGGCACCGTTGCGTACTACGGCTCGGCAGTCGGCGCGTGCCCAGGACGAGCGGTCGGCGTCGCGATGTCGGGCGGCGCAACCGGCTATTGGATCTCGTTCGCGGACGGCCGGGTCTACGCGTTCTCGCCGTCGACCAAGCCACCGTCATGCGGTCCGGCGGGCTCCACGAAAGCGCAACGAGCAGCCGCTGACTTGTTCCAGCGCGTCAACGACGAG
>JBKPCL010000021.1:0-11104 GCA_046727335.1 Actinomycetota bacterium | reverse complement strand
CCTGTGAATACAGCGCGTCGAGGCCGGCGACGGTCGTCGTCGACAGCGCCGACGGGCTCGCAACGGAGACGATGCATCCGAGCTGGGCGCGCACGAGGATCGGGGAGACGGTCGCGTGGTGGAGGCCGTCCGCGAGGAACGGTGACTCGTCGGTTCTGCCGCCTCGCTCGATCTCGACGGCGTGACCGTCCTCCAGTTGGTCTCGGAGGTCGTCGTCGATCTCGGCGAGTGAGAAGCGCTGCTCGGCGGTCGCGGTCGACGCCGCGCCGAGCGCGAACGCCTCGGAGCCGAGCTGATCGGAGGCCACGAAGAGATGGACGACGGCCCCCTCGGAGGCCAGCGCCTGCGCGGCGGAAATCGTGGCGTGGTAGATGCCGTCACGGCTGGTCGCGGTCTCGAGTGCTTCGCCGGCCTCGCGTAGCGCGCGCTCCCGCAAGCTCGATTGCTCTTGCAGACGAACAAAGCCGGCCATCCGCACGATGGCGAGCAGGAAGAGGATGATCGTCGCGCCGAGCACGACGGGAAGGTCGAGCGATTGGTGGCGAAGCGCCTGAGTCGCCTGCGCGATGGGTGCCAGCAGTGACGCCGCACCGAGGAGGGCGAGCCGCGCCGGGCTGACGCTGATCTCGGGCGGCGTCGCCTGTCGATGCGACACCAGCCTCATCGACGGATGCAGCGCCGCCGCACCGAACACGACGTAGAAGCCGATCCAGCCCACCTCCAGGAGGCCGGAGCCCGGCGTATAGCCGCCGTTCAGCTGCAGCCAGCCATAGAGCGAGTCGGTGACCAGCAACGCGGTCACCGCGAAGATCATCAGTTGGAAGGCGGGCGCTCTCCGGCCCGCGCTCATCGCCAACCGCACGGTCACGCTCAAGACCATGAGGTCCATGAGCGGATAGCCCATCGACACCAGCTTCTGGGGAATCGTCAGCGACGTGTCGTGGGCGTAGGGCGAGATGAGCAGGACCCACGAGAGTGTGCCGATGCCGATCGCGACGATCGCGGAGTCGACGAGCGCGCCGAAGTCGCGTCGCGGCGACCGCAGGTGCACGAACGCGATCGCGCCGGCGACGAGGCATGGATACACGAGCAGGTAGGCGACGTCGCTGATCGCCGGGAAGGGAAGCGCGCTCCCGAAGATCTTCTCGTAGTTGTAGGCGAGGACGTCACCCGTGATGAACAGGGACTGGCCGAGCGCAAACAGGTACCAGGGCGCCCGCGTCTCGGGCTTGTGCACGACGACCGCGACGAGGATCAGGATCGGCGACGACAACCCGATGAGGTTGAACAGATAGCTCGGATGGCCCGTCGCGTAGTACGTCACGGTGGCGACGGCCGCGAGGAACGGATAGAGAAGCCATGCGCGCTTCGTCACCACATCCGACCTCCGGTGAGGGTCGCACCCTCGTCGTTCTCTCCCGGATATCGGACGTCTCACGAATGACTTGATCAGGCTTCATCAGCCTTGACCAGCCACGACTACCGAATCCTCCGGAACTCGGCGATTCGGACGAAGAGTGAGCGCCGAAAGGCGGAGCCGTCGGCCGCGAGCGTGGCCCGAGCGGCCCGGCGGCGAAGCCGCCGAGAGCGGGAAGTATCTCTCTCGGCGCCGCTAAGGGGCGCCGAGAGAACGGCTCGGCCCCGATCGCTCGAGGCCGAGCCGTTTCCCGCATCCGTGCCGTCCGCTCCGCGACGTGGCCGACGTCAGCAGGGCTGACCGACCCGGCAGATGGGCTGTGGTGCGCTGTGCCCTCCGACGCTCTGCGCCGGGTGCAACACGGTCACCGGAGCCGGTCGCGACGTGTCCTCGGTCCAAGTGCGGAGCGCGAACCCGAGCGCGATGGCGGCCACGATGGCCAGGGCAATGACGAATCCCGCGACCGGCGACATTGTCCGGCGGGGTGCTGCGCTGAGTGTCTCGGCCATGGCCCGTCCTTTCGTTTAGCGAGAACTGACGCAGCCAACGGTCGTCCTGCGACCCGGCGAACGCATTGGGCAGATGCCCATATCTCGGCGTCGTTGCCGGGTCGGTGACTTAGCAAGTGCGACGCCGTTCACAATGGAGGCGCGATGACGACTCCCGGGGCTAACTACCGCCACCTCAGCCTCTGGCTCGACGAGCTCGACGAGCTCGACGGGACACTCGAGCCCGGCGCCGCCTTGCCGGGCGACACCAGCTGCGACGTCGCGATTGTCGGCGGCGGATTCACCGGCTTGTGGACGGCCTACGCGCTCGCGTCCGCCGATCCTTCGTTGCGCGTCGTGCTCCTCGAGGCGGAGATCTGCGGATTCGGGGCGTCCGGCCGCAACGGCGGCTGGGCGTCGGCACTGTTCGCCGGCCCACGTTCCGTGACGGCGCGGACGCGAGGACGCGACGGCGTCATCGCGCTCCAGCGTCAGATGATCGCGGCGATCGATGACATCGAGCGCACTTGTGTCGACGAGGGCATCGGGTGCCACTTCCGTCGCGGCGGCACGCTCGTCCTCGCGACGTCACCCGCCCACCTGCGCCGGCTGCAGGAACGCGTCGACGCCGACCGCGAATGGGGTCTCGGGCCGGACGACTCGCGCTGGCTCGACGCCGCGAGCGCGCGTGCACAGATCGGTGCGTCGAAGGTGCACGGGGCCGCGTACACCCCGCATTGCGCGGCGATCCAACCCGCCCGGCTCGCGCGGGGCCTCGTGGACGCGGTGCTCGGCCGTGGCGTCGCGGTCTGCGAGCAGACGCGTGCGCTGCAGATCGAGCCCCACCGCGTCGTCACCGACTACGGGACGGTGCGTGCCGACGTCGTCGTACGCGCGACCGAGGGATACACCCCTCGGCTTCCGGGGCTCGCTCGCCGCCTCGTCCCCCTGTACTCATTCATCGTCGCGACCCAGCCGCTCCCCCGCTCGTTCTGGGACGAGGTGCACTGGTCGAACGGCGAAACGATGAGCGATGGACGGCACCTGATCATCTACGCCCAGCGCACCGCCGACGATCGCATCGCGTTCGGAGGACGCGGTGCCCCGTATCACTTCGGCTCCGCGGTACGACCGGAGTTCGACCGCGACGGCTCGGTGTTCCAGGAGCTGACCCGCGTCCTCCACGACCTCTTTCCCGGCACGCGCGACGCCGCGATCACGCATCGTTGGGGCGGACCGCTCGGCGTGCCGCGCGACTGGTATCCGTCGGTCGGCCTCGATCGTGTCAGCGGTCTCGCGTGGGCGGGTGGCTACGTAGGTGACGGCGTGACGACCAGCAATCTCGCGGGCCAGACGCTGCGCGACCTGATCCTCGAGCGCGACACCGAACTCACGCAGCTCGCGTGGGTGGATCATCACGGCCGCGACTGGGAGCCCGAGCCGTTGCGCTGGCTCGCGATCAACGCCGGACTCAGACTCGGCGCGGCCGCCGACCGGCGCGAGGCGCGCACCGGCCGGCGCGCGACCGGCTACGAACGCGCGCTCTCCCTCTTGACGGGCGCTTAGACGCCGAGTGCCTTCTTCGCCCGCGCGACGAGCGCGGACCAGCCGTTTGCGAGCACCGCGTGGTCGCCTGCGCGGGTGTTACTCGTGTACGCGCGCACCGCCGCGTCAATGGCCGCCCGTTCGCTCCGCGGCACCCGCTGTCGAGCCCACTGGGCCGCCGCGTACTTGGAAACGACCGCGTCGCGGCGTTCGACGCTATAGACGAGCCGGCAGGCGTTGAGGATGCCGAAGTCCGCATACTCACGATGCGTCTCGATGAACCGCAGCTCGTTCCACAGTGCGTCTTCGACCTCCGTCCAGGTCGGCGCGGGGAGCAGCTCGTGCGGATCGCGACCGACGATGAGGAAGTATCGGCCGGCGAGCACATGGGCGCGATGGAGCGCCCACGCGTCGTCGCGCACAGTCAGGTCCAGCTGGTGGCGTGGCGGCTCGCGTCGTCGCGCGTCATCGACCGTGATGTAGTAGCCGTCGACATCGGTCCCGAGGCGCGCATGCACAGCGTCGATCGCCGCCCTGTCGCCTTCGGTCAACGGTCGCTCGAGCAGCACGTGGAAGTCGAGGTCGGTTCGCCAGCCGTCAGGGTGCGGGAACGCCAGCGCGCCATAGGTGAAGAGGCTCACCATCGCGGTGCCGAGAGCCTCGTGCAGGCCGCGCTCCAAGCGGTTGAACCTGTCTTCGACGTCGGGTGGCAGGGGCGGGCGGTCTTGCGGTGTGGTCAAGCGCTGCGGACTTCGGCCGGCTGGTAGATGAGCACGACGGTCTCGCCCGCCGGCTTCGCGTCGGTGAGTTTCAGGGCCACTTGATTTGTGTCACCGAAGAGCTTCTTCCCGCTCCCGAGGACCGTCGGGAACACCATGAGTCGGAGCTCGTCGACGAGACCGTGTTCCATGAGCGTTTGCACGAGTTGCACGCTGCCGTTGACGAGGATGTCGCCATCGACCTCTTGTCGCAGCTTTTCGACCGCGGAGGGAACGTCGCCGTCGATCACCGTCGTGTGGTTCCACTCGGGGTTCTCGATCGTGGACGAAACGACGTACTTCGCCATGCCGTTGAACTTGTCGGCAAAGTCTCCGGTTCGCGACGGCCACGCGGCGGCGAAGCCGTCGTAGGTGATGCGACCCAGCAAGAGCGCCTCGCTCGCCATGACCTCGTCGAGCTTGAACTTGTCGCCTTCGGGACCGCGATCGAACTGAAAAGCCCATCCGCCGCGCTCGAAGTTCTCCGATCCGCCGGGGTCCTCGACGACGCCGTCGACGGTGATGAATTGCGAGATCACGACTCTGCCCATGACCGAACTCCTCCGGTGCGTTGGTCGACTGGTGATGTCGACCGCCACGCGGCTCCGAAGTCACCGCTTCTCGGCACGCGTACCCCATGCGAGAGTGTCGGTCACGCAGGGAATCGTGAGGCGCGCGACCACCGGTCAGAAGGCTCGAGCCACGACGGTGTGGCCGGCGTCCTGACAGGCAGTCGCGAGCGCTCACGTTCCGGCTGGGCGAGAACACGCGGACGACCGGCCGTCAGAAGCGCTTGACGCTCTGAGGCTCGACCGTCGCGGGCCGCATATAGCGGTTGACCAGCGGGTCTCGCGGTGTCGCCGCCGAGGGCGCGGAGACGATGGGCGCGGGCGCCTGCTTCGTCGAAGCGTCGTCGCGAGCGACGACGAGGGCAGTACCTGCGCCGGCCAGCAGCACCAGGCCCGCTCCGACCGCAACGGCGCGGGAGTGGAACGGGATTCGACGGACATGGAGAGGAATCGTTGCGCTCATTGGATGCTCCCTTTCGCAAGGTGTGGTCTGACCCTGCGAGCTTCCGGGAGCGGCATTAACCCACGCGTAACCGGCGGCTACGCCGTCAACCGGCGTGGGTTGCGGCCCGGACGCGGCGCGCGAGTTGGCGGGTCGCGTCCGACGCCTCGACCCCGAGATCCTCGAGCATCTCGTCGCACCGTCGGAGCATGCGCAGCGCCGCCGATCGATCTCCGCGCGCGAGCGCCGCCGACGCGAGCACGGCGTATCCCTGTTCCGCCCATTCATCGACGGACAGCGCGCGCTGCGCGAGATGCTCAGCACGGTCGAGGTCGTTCGACGCGACGAGCAGCTCACCGGCGCGGACCGCAGCCGAGACGAAGCGGGTCCGACAACGCTCCCGATCGAGCTCCGCCCAGGTGGCGTCGACGAGTTCGCCGAGCAAATCACCTCGGTACGCGTCAGTCGCGGCGAGGTACTGCTCGAGCGCGACTGACGCCGCGCCGTCGGCCTCCGCGGCCGCGGCGGCGAGAAGATGCGACTCGAAGCGGTCCACGTCGATGTCCAGACTTGTGCCGTTCACGAGTCGGAGCTCGGCACCTTGCTGGCGGACGAGATATGCGGCCTCCCCTTCGCCGCGAGTGGGCTCGAGCGCATGGAGGAGATGCGACAGCGTGACGCGCAGGTTGTTCGAGGCAGCATGATCGTCGAGGTCGGGCCACAGCGCCGCGGTCACCGCGTCTCGCGTCGTGGTCCGATGGAGCACGAGGAAGCCCAGTAGTTCGCGCACGCGAGCGCGGTCGATGGGCCGGTCGGCGATCTCGAGCGGTCCGAACGCGCGCACGCGCACCGGCTCCTGCGGTGGTGCAGGCACGGCGGCCAGCAGTTGGCGGGCCGCGCCCGTGCGGAGTTGCCGCGCGTGCACGCGTCCGGGCTCACCAAGCACCTCCAGGAGCGCCGTCGCCTCGGCCGTGCGACCGACCTCGTGGAGGCGGACGGCCAGCTCGGCGGCGAAGGGAGCGGGCATCGCGACTCGCACACGTTCGGGATTGGTCACAGGCACGGTTCCGATCGGGTCCGGTCCGGTCGCCTCCCGTCCGGCAACGATCGCCCTGGCAAGGTCGCGCAGCCGCGTGACTCGCCGGGGTGCCGTCCACGCATCCCACGACGACCGCTGGTCGGGAACGAGCACGTAACAGAGCACGACGTCCCACTGCCACGTGCTGCGCGCGGCGCTGTGGTCGATCGGATACTGCTCGAGCGTCGTGCGCAGAATTTTCGCCGCGTGTGACTCGTCGTCCTCCGCAATCGCAAGCGCGGCGTCGGCGAGCGCGATGTGCACGCTCCCCACCGGTGCGAGATGCGCGGCCACCGCATGGGCGCGGGCGAGGAACGAACGCGCGTGCTCGACATCCCCGAGATATGCGCACACGCGCGCACTGCTCGCGCCAATGGCTGCAATGTCCTGGGCGACGCCGGCCGCTTCGGCAGCGTGGAGAAGCGCGGCTGCTTCCGGCACGAGTGACTCGAGATCGCCCCGGATCCACCGGCCCACGGTGAGAGTGGCCTCCACCGTCGTCCGGAACAGCGGATCCGCATAGGCAAGCGCCGATTGGAGTTCGTCGACGCAGCCCTCGTCGTCTCCGAGACCTTCGAGAGCCCTCGCGCGGAACCACCGGATGACGGCCTCCCACGACAGGTCGAGTGCACCAGGAGGAACGCGCTCGAGCGCGGCAAGGAGCCCCGGAGCGTCGCCGTTGATGTCGCAGACGACCGCGCGTCCGAGCGCAGCAAGTCCAGCTGCCGTCGGGTGCCCTGTCGCCTCGAGCGCGTTGACGCGAGGTAACAGCTCGGCGAGCACGGCGAGATCTCGCTGCCACCAGGCGACGTGACCGAGGTGCGAGATCGCGCTCAGCTCACCGTCCACCGCGCCCTCAGCGCGGAAGCCCTCGATCGCGTTCCGCAGCGGTATGGCGGCGAGCTCGGGTGCGGTCTCGGCGGCGAGCACGCCCGAGGCGAGCTGACCAGCGGGCGACTCGATGACGCGCCGCGGGCAACGTCCGAGCCAGGCGTGGAGCTGCTGCGCGGCGGGTCGGGCTCCCGCGCGGCAGGCGGCGGTCAAGACGTCGAGCACGTTGTCCCACAACTCGACGCCGGCCAGAAGCGTGAAGGCAGCGTCGAATCGTCCGCGTGCCACGAGATCGGCCGCGGCACCTCGACGAATCGCGGCGCGCTCGGCAGCCGGCACGTCGATTGCTCGCACCGTCTGCCAGAGGGGGTGAGGCTGGTGCCAGCCCTCGGCGTCGACCGCGACCAGTGGGACCTTCGCGTCGAACACGACCGGCTCGCCGAGCGCGGCGGAGAGCAGCCGATCGTCGCCGCCCCCGAGATCGCACAGCACTCCGAAGAGCCGGCGTTGCCCGGCTCCGATCGGCTCGAGCACCTCGTGCCAGAGGAAGTCGCCGGAGAGGTCGGCGCCCGCGCTCGCGACGAGTTCGGCCATGGCGGGCCAACCCGCGGTCCTCGACAAGGGCGCTGGGTCAACGTTTCGGGCGGCGGCGAACGCGCTCAGCTCCTCGTCGTCGAAGCGAAGCTCTCCTTCGTCGAGCCGAAGCAGCGCTCCCTCGCTTGCCAGCCGCGAGTACGGCAACGATGGTGGG
Source organism: Actinomycetota bacterium (assembly GCA_046727335.1). GTDB lineage: Bacteria > Actinomycetota > Acidimicrobiia > IMCC26256 > PALSA-610 > JBKPCL01. The sequence continues at coordinate 3,225 of JBKPCL010000021.1, read as the reverse complement.
CTGCGGCCGGCAACGAGAACGTGACCGTTGCCAGGAAGCTTCGAGACGAGCTCGACGAGCAGGGCGCTGCCGGGTGAACCCGGCGGCAGCTCGTGCACGTCGTCGAACACGATGCACACCTCGGTTGGCGCGCGCTTCCATACAGCTTCTGCGATCGCGGTCGCGTCCGCGATCGGCGCGTCGCCCACGACGTCGAGCGCGGTGAGGACGTCACGCCCGAGCCGCGTTGCGTCGGCGTCGGCCGCCTCGATCGAGCACCAAACGTCGTGACCGCGGGGAGCGAGCCGATTTTCGGCGAGCGCCTGGGCGAGGAGCGTCGTCTTGCCGTGGCCAGCGCCGGCGACGACGACCGTGCATCGGAGGCTGAAGCGGTTGATCAGCGCCCGCAGCAGACGAGGTCGCGTCAGCGAACCCGGCCGCAGTACGGGCGGCGTGAACCGGAACGGGCCGGCCATGTCCGACAACGGTAGGCCCGATACGCGTTTCGCGCCCGTTATCGCGCCGGTCCGACACTGGGCCGGTGGACGACGCGACGCGATGCGACGAGATCGCCGACGGCATCTATCGGATCTCGACCTACGTGTCGAGGGCGTCCGGTGAGGGCTTCACCGTCAACCAGTTCCTCGTCCTCGGCGAGGAACCATTGCTCTTCCACACGGGCTTCCGAACCATGTGGAGCGCGGTGGCATACGCGATCGATCGCGTCATGCCCGTCGGGGATTTGCGATGGCTCTCGTTCGGACACGTGGAAGGTGACGAGTGCGGAGCCATGAACAGCCTCCTCGCAGCCGCGCCCAACTGCTCGGTTGCGTTCCAGGCGCTCGGCTGTGACCTTTCCATTCGTGACATCGCAGTGCGGCCACCGCGCTCGCTCTCGGACGGCGACGCGCTCGACCTCGGTGGCCGTCGCGTCCGAGTGCTTGCGACGCCTCACGTACCGCACAACTGGGAGGCGCAGGTCCTCTACGAGGAGACGACACGAACGCTCCTGTGTGGCGATCTGCTCACGCAGGCCGGCCCCTGCGACCCGCTCGCGATCGGCGACGTCGTGACGCGCGCCCTCGAGACCGAGGCGGTGCTTTGCAGCGCGCCACGCGGCTACATCGTCTCGGACACCGCGCGCCGACTTGCTTCGCTCGAACCGGCGACGCTCGCGGTCATGCACGGCGCGTCGTGCTCTGGTGACGGCGGCGAGATTCTCCGCACCTTCGCCCGCGCATGGGACGAGCGCTTCACCGACGCTGGCATGGGCTCTTCACATTTCCCGAGGCGCCCAGCATGATCTGGCGTCATGAACCTCGGGCGGCCTGCGCCTCTGCGATGTGTGACCGTGGGGAACGGCCGCACGATCGTGTTGCTCCACGGCTATGGAATGCGGCCCGAGACATACCTTCCGATGGCCCGACTCCTCGCCGACCGCGTGCGGGTCGTGATCCCGTCCCTCTTCGACCTCCCCGAATGGTGGACGTACGACCATGCGATGGAGTGCCTGGAGCTCACGCTTGCCGATCAAGGCGTCGACCGGATGAGCTTGCTCGGGCACTCCTTCAGCGGCGGCCTCGAGCTCGGGATCGCAGCACGACATCTCGAACGCGTCATCGAGTGCGTCTTCGGCGACACGCTCGCGGTGGCGCGCGAACTGAGCCTGGCACGCGAATTCCTGTCACATCCTCCGGGCGCGATCCTGCGGATGGCGACGGCGCCGGCGCTCATGGCGTTCACGCGGTCATGGCTCACGCATCCGGCGCAGCTCGTCGCGGCCGCGCTGTGGGGGTTCGCGGACAATCGCGACGACGAGATCCAGGTCGTCGCCGGCGCGGACATCCCGTGCCACGTGCTGTGGGCTTCCCACGACACGATCCTGTCGCGCCGCGACGGGCAGGAGTTCGCGAAGCGCCTGCACGCGACGTTCACCGTCGCCGGAAGCCCACCCGGCTACGGCCCGATCGACCACGACTGGATGTTCGACGACCCGGCGTTGTTCGTGAAGCACCTCGAGCAGCTCGGCTTGCGGGTCCTCGAAGGCACGGCACCGTCGATCGTGTAGGCACCGCGAGGCGGCAGCGATCACGACGCACTGCTGCTCATCGAGCATTCACCATCGCGGCACGCCCGCCGACTGGCTCGGCAATCACGAGAGGATCAATGAAGGGGTCGCTCGCGGACGACCTCGGCAGCGGATTTGTCGCGTCGTAGTCCGAGGAACGTCGGGTGGCGCAACTTGCCGTCACGCGTCCATTCCGTGAATCGGACTTCGGCCACCAGCTCGGGCCGGACCCAATGCGCGTTCCGCTCACGCACCTGACCGCGGAAGGGCGACGCACCTTGCTCGAGCCGGTCGAGCTCGCGGCGGAGCGAGACGAGCGTGGTGGTGTCGTAACCACTACCGACCTTGCCGGCGTAATGCAGCTGGCCGTCCTCGTAGTAGCCGACGAGGAGGGCGCCGAAGCCGACCCGGCTGCCCCTCGGCTCGGTGAACCCGCCGATCACGAACTCCTGTTCGGCCTCGCACTTGAACTTGAGCCAGTCGAGGCTCCGCCGGCCGACATAGTGGGACGAGGCCCGCTTGGCGATCAGGCCCTCCCATCCGTGCGCGCACGCGTACGCAAAGTAAGCCTCGCCCGTGCGGTTCCGATGAGTACTGAACCGCAGCGGATCGCCGAAGTCGATTGCCCCGCGCAGCACTGCCTTGCGGTGGCGCAGCTCGAGCGCCCGCGTGTCATAGCCGTCACACCACAGGACATCGAACACGTAGTAGTAGACGCGCACCCGCCGCGCCCGCTCCCAAGCCTCGGCGGCCGAACGCACGCCCAACCGCTGTTGCAGACGGGAGAAACTCGTGCTGCCGCGTTCGAAGGCCACCACCTCGCCGTCGACCAGAAGATCGGCGTTGGCGCGCGTGCTGAGGGCGTCGACGAGCTCCGGATACGTATCGTCGAGGCGTAGATGATTGCGCGACTCCAGCCGCGCGGTGCTCGCTTCGTTCCACGCGAGGCACCGCTCGCCGTCGAGCTTGCGTTCGAAGATCCAGTCCGGGTCCGAGAAGCGGGCGTCGGTCAACGTTGCCGCCATGACGTCAGGTCTCTTCGGGACCGGTGCGCGCACCAGCCTCGCCCGAGCGTCAGCCGGCAACGTGGCGAATCGATCGTGCATCTGCGATCCTCGACGACCGCTCCGATCGTACGGCGGTTCGGCGATCGCGATGCGGTGTTCGCGCTGCAGGCG
>JBKPCL010000020.1:0-19222 GCA_046727335.1 Actinomycetota bacterium | reverse complement strand
GACGTATTTCGTTCTCATCTTGAAGGGGACCGGCGCGTCGTCCTCGACGACGACGACCTCTTCCGGCTAACCCCCCGCCGGGGCGGTGCGGACCAGCTCATCGGTGGTCTGCTCGCGCTCGGAAGCCACCGTCAGGTCCGCACGGATGAACGATGGTGACGGCGCGAGCCCGAGGAGGATGCCTGTGTCGATGAGCGACGACGAGTCTCTGTGGGAGCTCGTGGAGGCCCAGCAGCGTCCTCCCGACATGAGGAAAGGTTCACCGCGTCTTCGCGAGCTAAGCCCTCGTTACGAGCGAATCTCGTCAATGAGATCGAGGTTGCGGAAAACCGGTTCGCCGTCGCTGAGCTCGATCATCTGTTGCATCATCCGTTGCGTCTCCGGCAGGTCATGATTGCGCATCGCGTCTTCGTGCGAAGGGAACTCGACGATCCAGAGGTATTCGTTGCGCCGGTCTCGATCTTTGGTGATGCGCATCGACGTTGCAGTACGCCTACCTTCGGTCGCTTGTCGCCACTGCTCGAGGACTGCCCGGATCTCCTCAAGACGAGAGGTCTGAAATGCGACGATCTGCAGGAACTTCATCCGTCCGGCCCCTTCCTTGGCAAGAGCAACGCACCGTCGCCTCGCACGCAGAGCGGCCGGCACTGACGCGCGGCAGTGCGGCGTTCATGTGCCGCGTCGGGAAAGATGGTCAAGGAGCACCTTGGCTCCCGAGTGCTCGACGTCGTGAGTCGCGGTGAGGAGGATGACGTTGCGGTTGTGTGCGACCTCGAGGAGGTGGCGGGCGACGGTCGAGGCCGGTGACTTTCGCAGCTCGGCGCGGTAGCGCTTCGCGAACTCAGGGAATTTGGCCGGGTCGTGGCCATACCAACGGCGCAAGTCGTCGCTTGGCGCGATGTCTTTGGCCCACTCGTCGAGGGCTGCGTCGGCCTTCTTCACGCCGCGGGGCCACAATCGGTCGACAAGCACGCGATATCCACGGTGGCGGCCGAGCGCGTCGTAGATGCGGACCATCTTCACGCCGCCCGCGTCCGCGGTCATTCCAGCTTCCCGCCTCGAATCCATTGGTCGAAGAGGTCGACGTGATCGCTCGGCCAGCTGCCGTCGCACGGCATCGTTCCGTTCCGTAATCTCCCGAGGATCGCGTCGGCATGCTGGCTGACGTCTTCGTATGACCACAGATCGAAGGCCCACTTCATCGCCTCCTGATCGCGGCCGCGGAAGAGCGGCTTGATGTCCTTGCCGTAGCGGACCGTTTCAGTGGGCGCGGCTTGGGCCACGGTTGTCGCTCCTTCGCTCGGCAGAACGAGGGTCTCAGGTCGTCCGTTCTGCGATCACGTGTCGGTCGAGTCTGCTACAGAGACGGTGCCGGCATAAAGGTCGCCGGGAGCGGGGTCCCGACCTCGGTCGAGTCGACTTCAACGATCTCTCCCCTCATAGGGCGCAACAGCGACAGGAGTTCATCCTGTTCGGGTTGGCCGACCTTGAAGTCGTCGAGGGTCGCGACGAGGTCCTCCATGAAGGCATCGAACTCGCCGTCGGTCACCCCCATGTCGGTGTGCGCGCGTTTCATGTCAAGCCCCGTGTAGGTGCACGGTCCACCGGTCGCTTCGCAGAGCTGGTCGACGAACTCCTTCGTCAACCTGTCGAGGTCGGTCCGCGCAAACTTTTGATTGATGCGGTCGTCCTTTGCCGCACGATCTTCGAAGGCCCGGGCGACCGCCGTCATGGCGTCGAGTCCGCCGAGGCGCTCAAACAGAGATCCCTCCACCGTTCCCACCTCCACCGCGATCGCTGTGACCATGAGCCACGAGCTGCGAGGAGCTCTAGCCTTCGAGCGCTCGGCGCTACCCTTCGAGCGCGTTGCGCCCAAGAAGAAGAGTTTGTCCGGTTGGCGGGCTCGGTAAACGTGCGGCGTAAGACCTGACGCCGAACGGCGCGAGGAATCCGTCTCCAGTAGCGGGCACGACGCGAACGGCAGCCGCGCGAGCGACGCTGCCTTGCCTCCATGAAGACAGCCTCCGTGAAGACAGAGGAGGTGGGATGAGCTCCGATGGGTTGGTCATTATCGGTGCGAGCGTGGCGGGCGCCATGGCCGCGGAGGCCGCACGACACGAAGGCTGGTCTGAACCGATTCGACTGGTCGGAAGGGAGAGTCATCTCCCGTACGAGCGACCACCGTTGTCGAAGGGGGCGCTGATCGGCCGTGTCCCGCCGAGCGCGGCGCAGGTGCGTCCCGGAAGCTTTTACGCGACGAACGAGATCGATCTCATCCTGGGCACCACTGCAGGAAATATGAGTCTGGCCGACAAAACCGTCGAGCTCGAGGGCGGGCGTCGGCTCGCCTTCGAACGGCTCGTGCTCGCAACCGGCTCGTCGCCGCGATCGCTGCCGGTGCCCGGCGGGAACCTTCCCGGTGTGCATACGTTGCGCAGTCTCGACGACATGCTCGCGATACGCGATGAACTGTTTGCGGGGAGACGGGTCGGTGTCGTTGGTGGCAGTTGGATCGGGACCGAAGTCGCAGCGTCGGCGCGACAACGCGGCTGTGAAGTCTTCATCGTCGAGCCGATGCACGCACTCCTCGAGCGAGTGCTCGGCGCCGAGGTCGGGCAGTATTACGCAGAGTTACATCGGTCCCACGGCGTTGAGCTTCGATTCGGTGTGGGCGTGGACGGCATTGACGGACGCGATCACGTAGAGGGCGTGCGGTTCGCCGATGGAAAGACGGCCGAAGCGGACGTCGTCGTGGTAGGCGTCGGCGTCCGACCCGAGATCGAGCTGGCTGCTGCGGCGGGTCTCGAAACCGGTCAGGGCGTGCTGGTCGACGCGCGACTGGCATCGAGTCATCCGGATGTGTTCGCTGCTGGCGACATTGCGGAAGCGCAGCATCCAACCGTCGGTCGCCGTATCCGTGTCGAGCACTGGGCGAACGCGATGAGCCAGGGCTCGGTCGCGGGCGCGAACGCGGCGGGTGCGCAGAGGGTCCACGACCGCATCCCGTACTTCTTCTCGGAGCAGTACGACAGTTCGATGGAGTATTCGGGGTGGCCATTCCCCTGGGACAAGGTCGTGTTCAGAGGCGATCCCGCGGACGGCGCGTTCGTGGCGTTCTACTTGCGGGAGAGCCAGCTCGTTGCTGGCATCACAATCAACGTCGGCGGCGTGATCGAGCAGGTGCAGCGAATCATCCGCGAGGGCGGCGCAGTGGACGTCGCGCAACTCGCCGACGTCAGCGTTGATCCCTCGCGGTGGCGGACATCCGGCGGAAGCGGGAGCGAACCCGAGTGAGCGATCGGCACCGGCTGATGGCTCACTTCGCGATGCGCGACGGTTCCGCGAAGGCGAGGAGGGCTTTGCGGTCGTCGCGCAGGACGAACCCCGCCTTGATGACGGCGTCGGCGTCGCGTTCGTAGCGCCGTACATACGCTGCACGAGACGGATAGAGCTGCGCGAGCCGCGCCGTCGCCAACGGCTTCGTCGACCCGAGCAGCAGACAGATCGTCGATCCCTTCGGGCCGGGCGCGCCCGAGAGCACCGCGACCGGAACGTCGACCGGTGGTGTGCGGATGCCGCCGAGTGCGACGCCGTCGGGGTTCCGTTCGATCTGCGGTGTCGCGCCGCCCGCGACGGTGATGCGCGGCGCGGTCGGTGGTGCCTTGCCGGTTGTGATCCACGTGGTGAGCGATCGCAAGGCCGCCTTCGCAACGAGGTGCATGGGCCCGTTGTTGATCGCCACACCGCAATCGATGTACTTCGCGCCCGCCCCGATGAGGTGTGCGTCTGCGTGCGCCGTGCCCGCGACTTCCCACAGCCGGAGGTGATCACTGTCCGGTTGGCGCGCCGCGTACGAGTTGAGAATGCTCCCGACGTCGGTTTCGGTCTGGATGTCGAGCACGGGCGCGTCCTGATCGGTGCGAAAGATCGTCGGCGTGCCTTGGATCGCGCCCGCGATGTCCGCCTCCTTGCCCGCCGCGACCAAGGGCAGTCCGCTCGCACCGCGGCTGTGGACCAAGAAACCGTCGAATGCGTGGGCGAGCGGTTGCACACCGTTGAAGTAGGAGACGAGGGCAAACGCCGATTGCGATTCACCGACTGCGATGAGGCGCTTCGGCTGCAGTCCGCCGAGCGCGGCACCCGAACGGAGCCCGCGGGCGACCTGCGTGAAGATGTCGTACGAGTAAGCGTCGCCCGGGTGCTCGAGCGCGCCATAGCGCGCGGGGTCGATCCCGACGAGGCCCTTGCCCTGCTCCTCGGAGCCCGGGACGTCCACCTTGACCAGCACGGGGCCGCCCATCACGCCGATCCGTTGCGCTGAGACGCCGACCCACGCGTCACCGGCCCGCACGATCTCCTCGCTGAGACTCACCCAGTCCGGATCGGCGTCGACGCCGCCACTCACGTTGAGCCATTCGACGACCACCGTGCCGCTGAAGGCGGAACGCTTCGCCGGCGCGCGCACGACCGCACGCGTTCGGTACGGCGCGGGCGTGCTCGGCACGAACGTCCAGCGGCCGTCGCCAGTGAGCGTCCCCGCCACCTTGTACGACGCTGCCGTGCCGTTCGCCTCGAACTCGTGTTGCGCGTATCCGAGCCGTGTCAGGTCAGGTGTCGCGATTTCCCCCATGAACACGCCGTGTCCGCCAGTGAGCTCGGTCGACAGGTCGGCCACCGGTCCCGGCGGACGCGGCTCCGTCGAGCTCACCGCGGGTGCGCTCGTACGCGCGGTCGTTCCGCTCGTGCTGTGCTTGTTGCTGCTCGAGCACGCCGCGAACAACAACGCGGCGCACAATGCCAACGCGGCGACGCGCGTCGACGGGATCGGCAGTCGAAGGTCGTGATCGGTCAAGTTCATCGTCCTGTTCTAGCCGGTGACGCGCTGCCACGACCGGTAGGGTTTGTCGATGCCGCTGAGTGGCGACGCGACACGCTCCAAGCTGATCGATGAAGCAGCGCGCGCGTTCGCTGCCGACGGTGTGTTCTCTGCGTCGCTGATCGATATCACCCGTAAGGCCGGTCAACGCAACCGTGGCGCGTTGCACTATCACTTCGGTTCTCGAGCCGGAGTGCTGTGCGCCGTGCTCGAACGTCATGTCGACTTCCTGGCGCGTCGCGAAGGGGAGTTGCTTCAGATCGCCCTCACTCGTCCGGACGATGACGTGAAATCCGTCGTCGAGGCAATCGTGCGACCCGCGACCGAGCTCGCCGAAAGCGGTTGGCGGGGACGGTGCTTCCTGATGATCCTTGCCGAACTCGTCGAGGAGGACCCCGCGAGCCTCGACCGGCAGGTGAACGACGTGCTCGCGCGCACCGGCGGATACGCGGTGTACGCCCTGCTCGAAAAGCGAATGGCGCAAGTCAGTCCCGATGTCCGAGTCGAGCGGATCTCACTCGCTACAGGCTTCATCCTCCGCGCGGTCGCGGATCGTGCGCGCGCATTGGGGCGGCGAAGCCGGCGCGGGCGTGCGCAGCTCGAGCAGGAGGCGTTCGTCGACAACCTCGTCACGATGATCGCCGCCGCGATGTCAGCTCCCGAATGAGGTTTACATAAGCACCTCTCTTTAGTACCTTGCGACGATGCGACTTGACGCCAAGGAACTCGTCGCGAAGGCGCGGGGAGTCACCGAGCTCGAAGACTTCGGCTCCGACTCGTTCCGCGAGGGTCTCGACGCGTACTGCCAGTCGGTCACGAATGAAGCGCAGCTCAGCGAAGTCGGCGTCGTTGGAATACACGGCACGATCGTCGCCAGCCTCGTCAACCGGCTTCGTGTCGTGGACTACGCGACGCGCCATCCCGACGTGGCGGCGGAGCGAGTCGACGCGCCTCTCGTCGTCATCGGGATGTTTCGCGCCGGCACGACGTTCCTGAGTTACCTGCTCGAGCGAGACCCTCAGAACCGCGCGCTGTTGCGCTGGGAGGCGGGCGACAGCGTGCCGCCGCCGACGCGCGAGAACCTCCGTACGGGCCCGCGGGTCGAGGCGGCCCGTGTCGCAGGCGAGATGCTCGAAGGGCTCAATCCCCGTATGCGGGCGATTCATCACGAGGAGGCCGACGGACCGACTGAGTGCATCGCGGTGATGAGCCAAGACTTCAAGAGCCTCTCATGGGAGGCCATCTCGAACGTCCCGAGCTACAGCGCGTGGTTGCTTGGTAGCGACCAAGACTCCGCATATGAGTACCACCGGCTCGTCTTGCAAGTGCTCCAACACGGCGGCGTGCGCGGCCGGTGGACACTGAAGAGCCCGCACCACGCGATCGCGCTGGACGCGCTCACTGCGGTCTATCCCGACGCCCGGCTGGTGCTGCTGCATCGGGATCCCGTCGAGCTCTGCGCGTCGGTCTGCAGTCTGATCACCGAGCTCTCGAGCTGTTTCACCGATGCCGATCACCGCGTGTACATCGCGGACCATTGGGTGGCGATGCTCGAGGAATCGATCTCGCGGATCGACGCCTTCCGAGCAGCGAATCCCAGCCATCCGGTCATCGATGTGCAGTACGACACGTTCGTGCGCGAGCCCGTGGAGACGGTCGCGTCGATCTACGACGCGCTGGGCGACCCGCTCTCCGAGGAGGTCCGCGATGCGATGAAGGGATACGTCGTCGCGAACCCGAAGGACTCGCGGGGCATTCACCGCTACGACATCTGCGATTTCGGACTGGTTGCGGGCGAGATCCAGGAACGCTTTGCGGGCTATGTCGACCGATACGGCGTGCCGACGCACTGATCACTCGGGAGGCGCTTCTCCGCGGGCCACCCGTTGCTCGTAGATCTGTCGCAACAGCCAGAACCGCAAGAAGCGCGCGAGCGAGTAGCGCAGGAACAGGAAGCCGCCGGCGACGGTGATCGCCAGTCCGGCGATCGCGAGCGGCGTGTACGAGTTCGAGTCGAGCAGGTCGACGTTCGATCCCGGTGTCGCGGTGACGTTGAGCGACGCCGCGTATGCCCCCAGCGCGAGCGCGATACCTCCGGCCATGAGGACGAGCCCGACGATCAGCCAGATGCTCTCGATGTTCGTACGGCCGGTCTTCAGCTTCATCTCGGCCATCTCGGCCTTGAACTGGGCTGCGCGGTCGTTCGGTTCGGTCATGTTGGAAGTCTCTCAATCACCTAGATAGGCAGACGACAGCTCGGCTTCGATCGCGAACGGACGGTCAAATGCGGTGACCCGGCCGCGCAACATGATGCCGACCCAGTCGGCGATCCCGAGGACGACTCGTGCGAATTGTTCGACGACGAGGAGCGACACACCAGTCTGTGCGATCTCGCCGACGATCTCGTACAGCTGCTCGACGACGAGCGGCGCCAAGCCGAGCGAAAGCTCATCGAGCAGCAACAACGCGGGATTCGTGCTCAATGCTCGTGCGAGGGCGAGCATCTGTTGCTCGCCGCCCGACAACGTGCCCGCGAGCTGCCGTTGTTTGCCCGCGAGGCGGGGGAAGCGCGCGAACGCGATCTCCTCGATCTCCTGCTCGGTCGCGCCGGTGTACGTGACCATCCAAAGGTTCTCGCGCACCGAGAGGTTCGGAAAGATGCCGCGGCCCTCGGGAATCAAACAGACTCCCCTGCGTGCGAGTTCGTTGGGCGCGGCGCCGTTGACGTGCTGACCGGCGATCACGACATCACCCGAGGTCACTGGCAGCTGCCCCGCGATGACGCGCAACGTCGTCGACTTTCCGCCACCGTTGGGGCCGAGCAACGCGACGACGCTGCCGAACGGAACCGCGAGGTCGACACCGCGCAAGACGTCGATCGCTCCGTACGCCGCGCACACGTTGCGCAACTCGAGCGCGTAGCCCTCGGAGCTCACGTGGTGGTCCCGAGGTACGCCTCTTGGACGCGCGGGTCGTTGCGAACATCCTCGGGCGACCCGACCGCGATGGTTTCGCCGAAGTCGAGAACATGTATGCGGTCGCAGACGTCCATCACGAGGCTCATGTCGTGCTCGATCAGCAAGACCGTCAAGCCGTCGTCCCTCACGAGGCGCCGCAGCAGGCGCTCGAAGGCTTTGGTTTCGTCATCGGTCTGACCCGACGCCGGCTCATCGAGGAGCAGCACGCGGGGTCGGATCATCAGCGCCCGACCCATTTCCACGAGGCGCGCCGTGCCGGTGGGAACCTCGGAGACCTCGACGTCGGCGACAGCCCTCAGCCCGACGAGTTCGAGGACGCGTTCGGCCTCGGATTCGGCATCGACCCGACGACTGCGCCGCGTGATCACGCCCCACGTATTCCGTATGTCGGCGGCCACACGCAGGTTGTCGCGCACGGTGAGGTCGCTGAAGAGCTCGAGACGTTGGAACGTACGTGCGATGCCGAGCCGGGCGCGCTTGTGCGGCTCGAGCCGGCTGACGTCCCGACCGTCGACGACGACCCGACCAGCCTTGGCTGTCAGAAGCCCCGTGATGACGTTGAACATCGTCGTCTTGCCCGCGCCGTTGGGCCCGATCAGTCCCGTGATCTGACCGGCTGGGACGTCGAGGTCGACGTTCGACAGGGCGCGGTTGCCGCCGAAGTCGACGGTCACGTGCTCCGCGCGCAGCAGCGAGTCAATGCTCACGACGACGATCCGGCGAAGCCGAGCGCATCGTCGAGCGCCGCGACGTCGCTCACCGTGAACGGGCGATCGATCCCGAGCAGCTCGAGCGGCGTCGTTTCGGGCGTCGGGCGCCGCCGCGGGCGGGTGGTGAGCACGCCCAGACGCGGCAACACGACGACGAGCACCGCGGTCACAATCGCAAACGTCCAGTTGTTGATCGTGTGTTCGAAGGCCAGGAACCAGGCCGCGAGCTCGATCGCGATGCCACACGCGAGCGCGGGCTTGGCGCGTCGGATCAGTTCGCCCCACGGACCAAAGGCATCGGCGAGGAAGCCGCTCGGATTGCGGCCGAGGCCGATGCCGATCAGCGCGGGCAACACCACGGTGAACGAGACCAACCACGCCGTCGGCCGGTGCAACGACGTGATCTCCGTACCGATTTTGGTGAGCACGTTCGAGAGCACGACGAAGACCGCGCCGTACAACAGCCCGGCGGTCAACCCACCGGAGACGTAGCCGGTGCCGGCGACCACGAGCAGCATCAACAGCGTCATCGATTGGAACAGGTTGAAGCGATCGGCCGTGACCGCCCCGACTTGCTGTGCGTAGAGACAGCCGCCGAGGCCGGCGATTGCCGCCGAGAGCATGAATACGGAGAGCTTGAGGCGCAGCACGCTCATACCGAGCGTCGCGCACGCGGCCGGACTGTTCTTCATGGCGGTGAGCCGGCGACCGTAGCTGCTGCGCCGCAGCGAGATCAGCAGTACGCCGATGACGGCAAACGTCACCGTCAGCAGCATCAGGAAGGTCGTCTGTGGCGCAAAGTCGATGCCGAGGAACCGCGGCCGCGGCACCTGGAGGTTTCCGTTGGGAAAGATGGCGCTCCACCGCTCGTGCCGCAACCATGAGTTCGTTGCCGCGACGAGCAGCGCAACGCCCGCCCCACACGCTGCGATCAGACCGCCGAACCAGCCGCGCGCCCGAGACGCATAGAAGATCGCCGTGATCCCGAAGATCGAGAGCAGCGTCACCGTGATGGGGTAGATGCGTCGTTGCGCAGTGAACTCCTTGAACACGAGCTGCTCGACGCCGAGTGAGAAGGCCGCGGTCGCAAGCGCGAGATACAAGCCGCGCAAGCGCAGCGCCGGCAGTGCAATCACGGCACCGACGGCCGCCGTCGCGACCATCGCGATGACGAAGGCCATGACACCCGCCCGGCTCGTCGCGTCGTGGCCGACATGATGGAAGAACACCGTGCCGCCGATTCCTGCCAGCGCCATCGTCGCGAGGCTCACCTCACCGGCATAGCCAACAAGCAGCACGAGCGAGAGCAGGATGATCGACGCAGCCATCGCGTCGCTGAGCGTCAACAACGCCGACGGCGCCATGATCCGCGTCAGCAGATACATGATGACGACGAGCGCCCCCGCCGCGACCAGCGCGGCGCGCATTGTCGGCAGCTTGAAGCGTTCTCGGCTGCGACGCACGATCGCACCGCGCAGGCGGTCCTGCGGCAACACGAGGATTACCACGAACAGCAGGATCATCGGCACCGCGAGCCGGAGGTTGTCACCCCAGTCGAAACTCTTGGGGATCAGCCCGGTCGGCTTCGAAAAGGCGATGCGCGTCGCGAAGCCGAGTACGAGGGCGCCGACGAACGTGAGCGGAAGGCTCCGGAGCCGGCCGAACATCGCGGCCGCAAAAGCATTGATGACGAGGAGCGTGAGTAACGTCGAGCTCAGCGAACCGCCTTCGAACGGCGTGATGAGGATGCCGGCGAGCGCGGAGAGTCCGACACCGATCATCCAGCTCACGAGCGAGGCGCGATCCGGCCGGCCGGCGTTGAGCTCGAGGAGATGGCGGTCGTCGACGACTGCTCGCATCGAGACGCCGATGCGTGTCCGGTAGAGCAGCACTCGGAGTGCGATCGCAAGCGCGATCGCGACGAACAGGATTGTGACGTCGTGCCACAGCAGCACGACTCCGAGGACCGTCACCTTGTGGTCGGGGCCGAAGAAGGGCTGGAGCGAATGCGGGTTGTCCGGCTTCCAGATCCAGTTCGCGGTTGCAATGAGCGCCAGCAACACCGAGATCGGGACGACCAGCTTCACGACTTCGGAGGTGTCCTGGATCCCGCGGATCACCACGCGGTAGAGCAGCGCACCGAGTCCAGGTGCGAACACGAGCAGCACGAAGGCGAGCGCGAGCGGCGCGGGCCACGCCTTGTTGACCCGCACGTCCCAGTAGACGTACGCGCACAGCATGCCGAGCGCGCCGTGGGCGAAATTGAACACCCCCGACGTGGAGTAGGTGACCACGAGACCGCTCGCCGCGATGGCGAACACCGCACCAGTGATCAAGCCGTTGATCAACAGGTTCATCGTGCGAGCCTGTCCGCTACGGCGTGAAGGTGCCGTACTCCGTTGCGATCCGGTTGGCGTTCAGCTTGGCCGCCTTCAGTGCGTTGGTGGTGATCCCGGTGACGCGGTACTTCGGGTTGCAGTCGAACAGGTGGTTGCCGGTGGGCTCGACCTTGACCCACTTCGCGCCGTCGAGCTTCAGCAACATGCCGCAGTCGGGCGCAGAATTCGCGCCCGGGTCGGCGGGGACATGCAATCCGCCCCCGGTCCAGTTCTGCTGCTTGGCGATCTGGTCGAGCACACACTTCGCCGTCACGTTCGAGCCGCATGCCTTCACACCGGTGGCCCACAAGAGGAACGACGAGGTCGCCTGCTCTCCAAGCAGACCCGTCGTGCCGCCCTCCTTGGTGACGAGGTTGACGTACTGTTTGACGGCAGGCACGTCGCCGGCCAACTCGAACGGAACGCCGGTCATGCGTACGTAGACGTTGTTGCCGGCGCCGCCGTTCTGGCCGTTCCACTTCGCGAAGGCCGCGGTGTACTGATTGGGATCGGTCGCCCACGCCTTGGGTGCGAAACCGACCTGTCGGGCCGCGTTGAGGAAGTTCTCCATGTTGGGATCGGGTGACCCGACCCAGACAACCGCTTCGACGCCGCATGATTTCAGGTTGCTTGCGAGCGGCTTCCAATCCGACTCGCCGGCGACGTTGTAGATCTGGTCGCAGTTGAGGAAGCTCCAACCCGCTTTCGGGTATGCGGCGGCGGCCTTGTCTCGCGTCTCTCGCGTCGCCGGGAACTCGGCGAACACGAGCGCCGCTTTCTTCACCGCGTCGGGGAACATCTGCGCGATTTCGAACGCCGACGACGCCGAGACTTCGTCACCCGCCGCGGGAATCGGTTCTTCGACGCCCGACCCATGCGCGAACGCCGTCGATACCGCGAAGCCGGGAACCGACGACAGCTTGCACTTGATGCGCAGCGTCTCCTGGCCGTCGTCGAGCACGAAGCCCTGGCCCACGAGCATGAACACCTTGTCGTTGCACGCTTGGGTCATCACCTGAGTGACTTGGAGCACCTTGGCGTCGTAATCGTTGCCGACGATCGTGCGACCGTTGATGCCGCCGCGCTGGTTGCACCACCCGATGATGGCTTTCATCGCGTCCGACATCTCTTTGTCGAGTCCCGGCGCGGCGGAGTAGCCCCGGTCGTCGCCGTAACCGATCGTGATCGACGTGTCGGTCACGCCGTTGGCGGTCGCGCCCTTCGCGCTGCCGGGTCCGCACGGCGAATTGAGTGTGCCGAATTTGTTGGCGGCGGTCGACGCGTTCGTCGTCGACGTCGCCCCGTTCCCGGGAGCTGGCGACGCCTTGCCGTGATTCGCGCCGCATGCGGCCATGAGCGCGGTGACGACGAGTGCGACCGTCACGTAGCGTCGGTGCGAACGCCCCGACAAGATTCGCGCCAACATGCAACCCCCCGGTTGTCGGCTTCCCGTTAGTCTAAGCACCTCTCTCTAGATCGGCAACAACATGACGAATGACGACGCCATGATGCGCGCGTGGCGGACGCACGAGTACGGCCGACCGACCGACGTGCTGCAACTCGACACCGTGCCGATACCAACGCCGGACGCCGATGAAGTATGCGTCAAGGTGCACGCGATTCCGTTCAATCTGAACGATCTCGAGCGCATCACTGGCGGCAACATGATGGTGCGGCCCGAGCTGCCGTACAGCCCCGGCATGGAAGTGATGGGAACCGTCGCCGCGAGCGGCGCGGGTGCCGAAGCGTGGCAAGGGCGCCGGGTGGTCGCGACGACGAGGGGCGCGCACGGCGGGTTCGCAGAGTACGCGATCTGCCCGACGGTCTCGATGTTCGAGATGCCCGACGACATACCACTTCCCGACGCGGCCGCGTTGTACTTCCCATTCCACCTCGCATGGCTCGGGCTCTTCGACCGCGCCGACCTTCAGGCGGGAGAGAGCGTCCTCATCCACGCCGCGGCCGGCGGGTCGGGTTCGGCGGCGGTACAGCTCGCCGCGCACAAGGGCGCGCGCGTCTTTGCCACGGCGGGCACCGACACCAAGGTGGAGCTGTGTCGCGCGCTCGGCGCCGACATCGCAATCAACTACAACGTCACGGACTTCAGCGAGGTCGTGCTGGCCGAGACCGGCAACGCCGGCGTCGATGTCGTCTTCGACAACGTCGGCGAAGCGGTGCTGGAGGCTTCGCTGAAGTGCACGAAGTACAACGGCCGCTACGTGATGATGGGCTTCGCGTCGAACAAGGCCGCCGCCGACGAGCCCTTCCTCGTGCCGCGCCGCTTGATGCTCTCAAACATGAAGCTCTGCGGAGTGCTGCTCGCCTACGCGGAACCTGAAGTGCTCGACTTCCTCAAGACGGGCATGGGATGGAACTTCGTGCCGGCCGCGCTCGGCGATCACATCATGCGCGAGGTGATCGACCTCGTGCGGGCCAAGATGGTGCGGGCAGTCGTCGGACGCGTCATCGACTTCGAAGAGATCCCCACCGCCATCGAAGAATTGGCAAACCGCGAAACCATCGGGCGGACCGTCGCACTTCTCGAGGACTAGCCCCCGCCACCATCCGATGTTCGGCGAAGTGCCACAACTTCGCGCTACCGGTCTGCGCGTGCGATTGCCGTTCCTTGGAGCCGACCTGCGGGGACGTCGCGTCCGCAGAGCTGCAACGCGAGGTCGGCGGCCGATCCGGCAAGCTCCGGGCCGGTTCCGTAGGACCAGTCGATGTCGGTCGCACGCAGTGCTCGTCCGTCGATGTTCGTGCCGAAGTTCGCGTGGATTCCACCTCGGGTGAGGTCGTCGAGCACGATGCGGATGGCACTGTCGGACGCGCATCGCGCCTCGCCGAGCGGCACCGTCACGTCGAGGCCGTGGATCACGATGTGATTGAGCGCGCCGTGCGCCCCGCCGCCCGGTGGCGTCCACGAGTGCAGCCGCTCGTCGCGGAGGTTGGCGACGAGCGATGCGGTCGGCAGTTCGGCGTCGCGGGCCGCAATGCGGTTCGAGAGGCGCGTGAAGTCGAACTCGTCGGCTTGGAGCTCGGCCACGAACGCCGCATCGTCGTAGCGGGCCGGCATGGTGAGGTGCGCGACGACCTCGCGGACGCGCCAGCCTTCGCACAGCGACGGAATGTCCCACCGCGCTGGCTCGAGCCGGTCGAGGAGATCGGCGAGGCCTAGGAAGTTCGAGGTGATGCAGGGCTGCAGGTCATTGTCGTCCATCTTCGTGACCTCCGACGATCCTCTTGTCCGTCCCAGAAATGAGACGGCGGACGGGGCAGGAATTCATCGCACGAGCCGGCCACCGGCATGGCCTCGCGGCTCACCGCAGTGTGCTCTACGTCGTCGGGGCTCCGCGAGCCGATCCGTGCGATCGGGAGGGGCTGTAGCGGGAAGGAAGACGGTGACACAGCGTCGAGCCAGCAAGGAGGTTCCGATGGAGCCGATCCTCGTCACAGGTGGCACGGGCACGCTCGGGCGTCACGTCGTGCGCCGGCTCACCGACGCCGGGCGCAAGGTTCGCGTCTTGACCCGGCAAAGGGACATGCAGCAGCCGGGCGTTCGTTTCGTGATTGGAGATCTTCTTTCCGGGGCTGGGATCGACGCGGCCGTCGAGGGTGTTGCGACGATCATCCACTGCGCGGGTAGCAACAAGGGCGACGAGGTCGCAACACGGAACCTGGTCGACGCTGCGATGGGCGCGACTCGCCCTTACCTCGTGTACATCTCGGTCGTCGGTGCCGACCGCGTGCCCGTCTCGGGACGGATCGACCGGTTGATGTTCAGCTACTTCGCGATGAAGCGCGCCGCTGAAGAGATCGTGGCCGCGTCTGGGCTTCCATGGACGACGTTACGGGCCTCGCAGTTCCACGATCTGATCTTCACCGTCGTGGAGAAACTCGCGATGCTCCCGGTCGTTCCCGCTCCGTCGGGCGTCTCGTTCCAGCCCGTCGACGCCGATGACGTCGCAGCGCGCCTCGTGGAACTCGCATTCGGAGTCCCAGCTGGACTGGTTCCCGACATGGGCGGACCGCGTGTCTACAGCACAGCCGAACTGATCCGGTCATACCTGGAAGCGACCCGTCGACATCGGTTGTTGATGCCGATCGCACTACCGGGAGAGGCAGCTCGTGCGCTCCGGCAGGGTGCCAATCTCGCTCCTGATCACGCAGTCGGTACGAAGACCTGGGAGCAGTTCCTCGCGGATCGTCTGACGGCGTCGTTACGGACAGCCTCGTATCCGAGTGTTGTGTAGGCCTCGAGCATCGGTTCGTCGACCTGGCTCGTGAGGTCTGCTTGGAGGAGGTGGGCGGACACCCCTACCGTGTGGACGCGCACATGCGGATCCGCATGGCGGCTCCGTACCCGCGTGGAGGTGCACCATGCGAAAGCTGCTCGGAGCGATCGGCGCCGCCCTCGCCGTCGGCGTGCTGTGGTGGTGGACCCGGCGAAGAGCCAGGTCTGGAACGCGCACCGCGGCGCCTGCCGACGTGCGGTTCATGTACGCGATGCACAACGCGTTCCGGCGTGATCTCGCCCGCTTGGAACGTGCGGTCGCGGATCCCGAGTCGTCGCGTCGCGGCTGGGAGGTGTTCCGCGAGGAGCTCGAGTTCCACCATCGAGCCGAAGACGACGACCTGTGGCCCGCGTTGCGCGCACGCACGAACGAGGCTCGCGACCAACGGGTCATCGACGACATGGTCGCCGAGCACAGGCGGGTGACGCCCGCGCTCAACGCGGTCGCACTCGGCTTCGACGCGCGCGGGGACCTCGAGCTGGCCGTCGATGGACTCGCACAGCTGGTCCGCGACCACCTCGACCACGAAGAGCATTTCGCGATGCCCATTGTTGAGCAGCTCTTCTCGGACGCCGACTGGCACCAATACCTGCGCACGGAGCGCCGCAAGCGCGGCCGCAAAGGCGCACAGTTCCTGTGTTGGGTACTCGAGGACGCGAGCGCCGACGACTCGGCGACGGTGCTGCGCGAGGTCCCGCCGCCCGGTCGACTCGTGTACCGGCTGCTCCTGAAACCGCGCTACGACGCGCGTCACCTCTGGGGATCCGAAGCCAAGCGAGCCGTAGTGCCGCATCTCGAAACCACAGGGGTCTGAGCGCGCCGCAGATCAGAGCCGGTACTCCGCACCGGCTCTCTGGGTCTAGCTCCGATGCGATGTCACCGCGTCGGGGGTGGCATTGAGCGTCTCGACCGACGCGCCTCGTGATCGACGGCGTCGATCGCGGTCCTGATCGCGTTGTCATCGAGTTCGGCCGCGAGCTGGGCGCCGCCCGCGGCGGTCAACATCTCGGAAAGCCGAGTGCGCAAACAGTTGATGACCCACGGCAGCATGTCGCCGTGCGCGGTGGTGTCGAAATCGATCACCTGGTTCCGCACGGTGCCGTCGCTCGTACGGTGCACGTAGTGGTAGTGCGGTTCGTCGTCGAACACGTCGAAGCGCAGGTACTCATGGCTGTCGTCGGTCCCCGACACGTGGATCGACACGCCCGCATCGAAGAAGCCGCCGTCGGGGGAGCGTTCCTCGAGCTCGGCGAGGTGCGCCGCGTTCTCGGCGTAGGTCGCGCGCAGCGACTCTGGATCGACGTTGCGATACTCCACTCCGAACGTCAGCACGCCCGCGGGAATCAAATGGTTGTGCGCGGCATCCGGCGGTTGCGGCGGAATGTTGTAGACCTTGCCGATCAGCTCACGCCCGCTCACGCGTTCCCCAATCTCGTGAAGATGCGTCGCGCGGTTTCTTCCACGAGCGCAGTGTCATGGTCGAGGCCGAGCTCCCGCAACTGTGCGGCAGCTTGGCCGTGCCCGACCGTCGGAAAGTTCGTGCCAAACACGACCTTCCGGCTGGTACAGAACTCGACGAGCGCAGGTGGCCAACGCCGCGGCGGATACGACGCGGTGCCGACGAAGACGTTCGGGAACTTGCGCGCCATCGCGATCGCTTCGTCGACCCACGGAGAACCGGTGTGGGAGAGGACGAAGCGAGTATCGGTGAAGTACAACGCGGGTCGGTCGATGCCGATCGGGCGGCCACATTCGCTCGCCGTCATTCCGCCGGACACGCCCGCCTGCATGACGACGGGGACGTCGTGCGCCGCGGCGAGCGCGTAGAACGGGTAATAGTCGCCGGCGTCGAACGGCCGATCGAAGCTGTGCGTGTGCAGGTAGCAACCGACGATCCATTCGTCGGCGAGCCGGCGGTCGAGTTCGCGAACCGCACGCATGCCACGGCGCGGATCCACGAGCGCGAGTCCGGCGAACCGGCCGGGCCAGCGCTCGGCGAGCTTGGCCGTCTCCCCGAAGCGGGATGCGACCGGCGTGAAATCACCGTCGTCGAGGTCGCCCGTCGGAAGGAGCAATGTCGAAAAGCCGAGGTCGTCCATGCGGGCAACCATGGCTTCGGGCTCGACGAACTCGTCGCGGCGGATCTTCAACGCGAGTCCCGCGGTTGCCCCGTCCCAGATCGACGCGCGATCGGGCGTGAACGCGTTACACAGATAATCGATCATCACGGAAGCGCTTCAGCTTTGGTGACGTTCCCACTCCGGTCCACGCATCCAGCGCACCCGGGCCCACGATCTCCACTCGCATGCGAACGCCGAGTCGGTCCTTGATGCGAGCCTCGACCGCGGCTTGGAGTGCCGAGTACTCCGATTGCTGACGATCGCTCACGACCGACACGATCATGTCGTCGCGATTGTCCTCGCGTACGGCGCGCACGAAGTAGTCGGGAGCGATGCCGTCGATCGATGTCGCCACCTCGCCCACGGCTTCGGGCCATACGTTGATGCCGCGCAGCTTCACCATGTTGTCGCCTCGTCCGGCGAAGGGCGCCATCTTGCGCAGCCAACTGCCGCACGCGCACTGACGGCGCGGGTAGAGGTAGGACAGGTCCATGATGTTATAGCGAAACTGCGGGCTGCCCGTCTTGTACAGCTCGGTGAGACAGATCGAGCCGAGCTCGCCGTCGGGCATGGGAGTGCCTGTGTCGGGATCGACGATCTGCACGATGAACGCGTCCTCGAAGATGTGCAGACCATCGTGCGCGGGGCATTCCACCGCGACCCACTGCACCTCGTGGAACCCGTAGGAGTTGAAGCACTCGACACCGAACGTCGATTCGAGCAGATCGCGATCGCCGATGTTCGGCAGCGCCGTGATGTTGAAATCGTTCTTCGGGTCGTAGCCCATCGCGCGTGCGACCTCAGCGAGCCGAAGCAGATAATCGCCCGTCGTGAGGATCGCCGTGACGCCGTACTCGATCGCCAGCTCGACCTGCCGCTCGGAGCTCGTCACCGTCCCCGCGCTCGCGGTGATGACGACGCAATCGAGCCAGCGGTACAGGGCTTCGTCGAAGATCCAGGCGCCGTTGTGCGTGCCGTACAACCACGAATTCATCACGACGTCGCCGGGCCGGATGCCTTGCATGTAGAGCGCGCGGGCGGTCAGAACCGCGCCGACGTCGCGATCCCATTGGGTGTAGAACGTCGGCCGCGACGTACCGGTCGTGCCACCCGACATGTACACGCGCATCGGCTCGCGCTGCGCGTCGGCGGGCGTGACGCCTTGGTAGTCGCCCCACGGTGGATGCGCGTCGATGCTCTCACGGATGTCGTCGACGGTGTAGAGAGGCGCCCCCCAGAGATCGTCGAGCGTTGTGATCGCGGTCGGGTCAAAGCCGGTGTCGCGCCAACGGCGCGCGAAGAACGGAACCCGTGCGGTAGCCCGGGCGCGGGCCTGCAGGCGTTCGAGTTGGAGGCGTTCGATCTCGTCGGGCGATGCCAGCCACCCGGTCTCGAAATACTCGGGCGGCGGGACGTACGCGCGCATGAGCGCGTCGTAGTCGACCGCGGCGAAGGGTCGAATCATTGCGGGAGATATTCCGAGGGAAAGCGATACAGGTCGACCGCGTTGTCCCACAGGATCTTGCGCTTGCTGTCGTCGTCAATCACCTCGAGCGCAAGGAAATGCTCGGTTGCATGCGGGTACTTCGAATCGGGATGCGGGAAGTCGGTCTCGAAGACGATGTGGTCGTCGCCCATCCAGCGGATCACGTCGGCGACGAACTTGTCGTCACATTCGGTCGAGATCCAGCAGTTGCGACGGAAATAGTCGGTCGCGCTCAACCTCAGGTCGGGTGCTTCGGCGGCACCCGCGAGCTCCAAGTGCTCGTCGATTCGGTGCAACCACGACGGTAACCATCCGCAGCCCGCCTCCATATATGCGCACCTCAGACGCGGGAAGCGTTCGTACACACCGTGCACGATCA
>JBKPCL010000019.1:0-8667 GCA_046727335.1 Actinomycetota bacterium | reverse complement strand
ATCGTCGACGACCTGCGCGCGCAACGCCTCACGTTCTTCTCGCGCTCGTCTCGCGGTCTCGGCGCGTAGCAGGTCGACCGAACGTCCGTGCACCTGCGCGAGCAAGAACGACCGCATCGATCCGCGGTCGGGATCGAAGCGTTCGGGCTCCCTCCAGGTGCGCACGAACACTTCTTGGACGATCTCCTCGGCAAGCACGCGGTCGGCGAGCACGCGACGGGCGAGTGCGAAACAGGGTCCGCCGTGTCGCCGGTACAGCTCCTCGAGCGCGGCTTCGTCGCGCGCAACGACCGCACGCACCAAGGTCGGGTCGTCGGCGGCTCGGCGCTGGGCGTCGCTCATCGCCGCGCCGCCGTCATGGGAACCCCACGGCACGACTGTCTTCGGAGCAGCTCGACTCCATGGATGCCCTATGTTCTCCCAGGTGGGCGTGCAGCGCGACGGCGAGACGTTGGCGGACGGCCTCCGGCGAGTCGTGGCCGAGCAGGCCCCGAACGGGCGCTTCCCGTCCGACTGGGACCGGGTGCTCGCGACCGCCGGCTACGTCGCACCGCACTGGCCGCGCCCCTGGGGGCTCGACGCGACCCCGGCCGAGCAACTCGAGATCGACGAGGTCATGCGCGAGCTGCGCGTGCCGCGGCCGATCAACCCGATCGGCATCGGATGGGCCGGTCCGACATTGCTCGTCGCCGGAACCGAGACCCAGCAACAACGATGGCTACCGGGCATCCTCGACGGTTCGGAGCTCTGGTGCCAGCTGTTCAGTGAGCCGAGTGCCGGGAGTGACCTCGCATCGCTCCAGACACGCGCCCGTCGGGACGGGGATGAGTACGTCGTCGACGGTCAGAAGGTGTGGACGACGTTGGCGCACGTTGCGCGCTGGGGCATCTTGCTCGCGCGCACCGACCCGGCGGCCGACGCGCATGCGGGAATCACGTATTTCGTCGTCGACATGCGGACGCCGGGCATCGAGGTGCGGCCACTCGTGCAGATGACCGGAACGCACGAGTTCAACGAGGTGTTCTTCACTGGCGTGCGCGTGCCAGTTGCGAATGTCATCGGAACGCCCCATGACGGTTGGCGACTCGCGAAGGTCACGCTCGGCAACGAGCGCGTCTCGCTGTCGGGTGAGGGCGCGTTGTGGGGACGCGGTCCCACTGCACACGACGTGCTGCAACTGGTTCGTGACCGTGGCGGCACGGCCGACGCACGCCTGCGCCAACGCGCCGCGCAGCTCTACATCGAGGCCGAGGTCTTGCGTCTGATCCGCTTGCGCACCGTCTCCGCGCGTGTGCGCGGGCTCGAACCCGGTCCGGAGGCGTCGACACGGAAAGCGCTCTCCGACGAGCACGGTCAGCATGTGATGACCCTGGCGAAGGAGCTCGCGGGAACGCACGGCATGCTCTCGGACCGCGGCCCGTACGGACGACCCGACACTGACGGGTGGAACTACGGCTACCTGTATTCGCGCGCACTGACGATCGGCGGCGGCACGAGCGAGGTCCAGCGAAACATCCTCGCCGAACGCATCCTCGGCCTTCCATCGGAGCGCGAGTGGCGCTGACCTGGATTCCGTGGAACGTCGCGGCCGAGACCGCGGCTGTCGTCGGCACCGCCGGCGTCGCGGGCCGGGCCGCGCGCAAGCGCTGGATCACCGCGAGCGCCGCCCTGGCGCGAGAGCTCGCCGTCGTGCTCGTCCTCTACGCGCTCTGGCGCGTCGTCGGCACGATCTCGATCGTCAAGGTCGACGGTGCTCGCCAGGCGGGGACGTCGATTTGGAACCTCGAACGGGCGCTTCACTTCCCGAACGAACACGGGCTGCAACACCTCTTCTTCAAGAGCTCGGTGCTTATCCAGGCGTGCAACGCGTACTACGCGTCGGTGCACATCCCGTCGATGCTCATCTTCCTTCCGTGGTTGTGGTTTCGGTATCGCGACCGATATCCGCCGATCCGCAATGTCGTCGCGCTCGCGACGCTGTGGTGCCTCGCGCTCCAGCTGATCCCGGTTGCCCCGCCGCGGCTGGTGCCTTCACTGCACATCGCCGACACGCCGGCGCTGTTCCATCAAACCGTCTATCCGGCATTCGGCGCGAACGGTCCCGCCCAGCTCTCGGCGATGCCGTCGGTGCACGTGGCCTGGGCCGTGCTCATCGGCGTCGCCATCGTGATGATCTCGACGAGCCGGTACCGGTGGTTCTTCCTCGCCCACCCGGTGGTGACGATGGTCGTGGTGGTCGTGA
Organism: Actinomycetota bacterium; assembly: GCA_046727335.1. Taxonomy (GTDB): domain Bacteria; phylum Actinomycetota; class Acidimicrobiia; order IMCC26256; family PALSA-610; genus JBKPCL01. Next base: position 6,425 of record JBKPCL010000019.1, on the reverse strand, counting down.
CCGGCAATCACTACTGGCTCGACGGTGTCGTCGCGATCGGCGTGCTCGGACTTGCCGTCGTGTTCGAGCGCTGGACGAGGAGTCGGCTGGGCCGGCGAGTCAGCCCGGCGGCGATGCTGATTCCACCCGGAACACCGGATGATCGGGTGCGATACGACGAAGATCTTCCTCCGGTGATGTCGCGCTGACACCGCCGAAGAACACGCCGACCTCGGCCTTCCAGCGCTTCAGGTATGCGCGCAGGATCGGCACCTTGTCGTCGTCGACGAGCTCGGTGGAGCGGAACGCCTCCGTTCGGCGTCCGACACGCAGCTCACCTTCACCGGCGACCCGCAGGTTGCGCACCCATTGGGTGTGGCCGCGCGGCGCGACGAGGTAGCGAGTGCCATCGATTGTCAGCAGATTGACGGGATTCGACCGCCACTCCCCCGACTTGCGGCCCCGCACGCGCAGCTCGCGAGAGCCCCACACGCTGATGCCGGCCCGGGTGAGCAGCGCGACCGTCGGATTGAAGACGTGCTGGGTGAACCACCCGGGCTTCTGGTAGCGCGGTCCTGTCGACTCGTCGCTCATCGCATCACTCCTTGGACCTCACTCGTCGAGGCGCAGGGCGGCGACGAACGCCTCCTGCGGCACCTCGACGCGACCGATCTGCTTCATGCGCTTCTTGCCTTCCTTCTGGCGTTCGAGCAGCTTGCGCTTCCGCGTGATGTCGCCGCCGTAACACTTCGCGAGGACGTCCTTGCGTTTCGCCTTGACCGTCTCGCGGGCGATGATGCGACCACCCACCGACGCCTGGATCGGCACGTCGAAGAGCTGTCGCGGGATCAGCTCGCGCAGCTTCGCCGTCATCCGGCGGCCGTAGTCGTAGGCCTTGTCGCGGTGGACGATCGCCGAGAACGCATCCACGGGCGTCGCGTTGAGCAGCACGTCAACCTTCGACAGGCTCGACGCCCGATAGCCCGCGGGCTCGTAGTCGAGCGAGGCGTACCCGCGCGTGCGCGACTTCAGCTGGTCGAAGAAGTCGAGGACGATCTCGGCGAGCGGCAAGAGGTACACGAGCTCGATTCGATCCTCCGACAGGTACTCCATCTTCTGGAGCTCGCCCCGACGCAGTTGCGATAGCTCCATCAGCGTGCCGACGTAGTCCGTCGGCGTGAGGATCGTGACGTTGACGTAGGGCTCCTCGATCGCCTCGATCTGCTGCGGCGGCGGGAGTGATGATGGGTTGTCGACGACCTCGACCGCGCCGTCCGTCAAGTGGACGCGGTACTCGACGTTCGGCGCGGTCGCGACGAGCGAGAGGCCGTACTCGCGTTCCAGCCGCTCGCGAATGATCTCCATGTGCAACAGACCGAGGAAGCCGCAGCGGAACCCGAACCCGAGTGCGCCCGAAGTCTCGGGCTCGTACGTGAACGATGCGTCGTTGAGGCGCAGCCGCAGGAGCGCTTCCCGAAGGTCGGCGTATTCGTCACCGTCGACGGGATAGAGGCCGCAGAAGACCATCGGCTTCGGATCGCGGTAGCCGGCGAGCGGTTCGCCGCGGCGCGCCGAGTCGGTGACGGTCTCGCCGACCTTCGCTTCGCCGACGTCCTTGATGCCGGCGATGAGATAACCGACTTCACCGGGCCCGAGCGACACGACTGGCGTCGGTGCGGGCAGCCGCACGCCGATCTCTTCGGCGAAGTGGTCTTGTTGCGCCTGCAGGTATCGCAAACGCGCGCCGCTCCGCAGTACGCCGTTGAACACGCGCACAGCCGAGATCACGCCGCGATACGGGTCGTAGTACGAGTCGAACATCAACGCTTGCAAGGGTGCGTCGATGTGGCCTTTCGGCGCGGGGATGCGATGGATCACCGCGTCGAGCAGTTCCGGCACACCTTCACCGGTCTTGGCCGAGATGCGCAGGACCTCGTCGGCGGGAATCCCGAGGACGCGCTCGATCTCCTCCCCCCGGCGATCCGGTTCGGCCGCGGGAAGATCGATCTTGTTCAGCGCCGCGACGATGGTCAGGTCGTGCTCGATGGCCTGATAAGCGTTCGCCAGCGTTTGCGCTTCAATTCCTTGCGACGCGTCGACGAGCAGGATGACCCCCTCGCACGCGGCGAGTGACCGGCTCACCTCGTAGCCGAAGTCGACGTGACCAGGAGTGTCGATCAGATTGACGACGTAGCCATTCCATTCGAGGCGGACGTTCTGGGCCTTGATCGTGATTCCGCGCTCGCGTTCGAGCTCCATCGAGTCGAGGTACTGCGCGCGCATGTCGCGCGGGTCGACCGCCCCGGTCATCTCCAACAGGCGGTCGGCGAGGGTCGACTTCCCGTGGTCGATGTGGGCGATGATGCTGAGGCAGCGAATGTGGTCGAGTGAGGTCACGCGCGCGGGGCTCCGTTCGCGGCATCGTTGACCATGCCGCGGAACGTCCATTGTCGCCGATCCCGGTCGGCGTCTCGGTACCGTTCGTCGCCATGGGCCGCGTGATCGTCGTCGGTTCGGCCAACGTCGACCTCGTGTGGCACGGGCCGCGCCTGCCGCGGCCGGGTGAGACGGTCACCGACGGTGCCTTCGTCCAAGTCCTCGGCGGCAAGGGGGCGAACCAGGCGGCGGCGGCCGCGGCGCTGGACGCCGACGTGTACTTCGTCGGATGTGTCGGCGAGGACGACGGCGGTCGGCTGGTGCGCGCCGACCTCGAGGCGCGAGGCATCGATTGTCGATTTCTGACGGTTGGCACGCTCCCGACCGGCGTCGCGCTCGTCGTCGTCGACGCGCGCGGCGACAACGCAATCGCAGTGGCACCCGGCGCAAACCGTGAGGTCGCCCCTTCGACCACCGCGGACGCGATACGTGAGGTCGGGCGGAAAGGTGACGTCGTGGTGTGCTCGCTCGAGCTCGACGTCGACGCCGTCGTCGCAGCCGTGGCTGCAGCGCGCTGGCAGGGCGCGTCGGCGATCGTGAACCTCGCGCCCGCTCGCGACCTTCCCGTCTCGGCGACCGAAGCGTTCGACGCCGGCGTCGTGCTCGTCGTCAACGAGGGCGAAGCGGAACGATTCGGCCGTCCGAGCATGCTCGCCGCGCACGGAGCCGACGTGATCGTGACGCACGGCGCGTTCGGAGCGGAGTTGCACCTCGCGGCGGGCGGGTTCGTGGAACAGGCGGGCTTCCGCGTCGATACGGTCGACACGACCGGTGCCGGAGACGCGTTCACCGGCGCGCTCGCGTGGGCGCTCGCGGCCGGACAGGACCTGAAAGCCGCGCTGCCGCTTGGCTGTGCGGCCGGAGCGCTGGCGACGCGTGCGGTCGGTGCACGCAGCTGCTTGCCGTCGGCGGACGAGGTTCTCGGACTGGTCTCCTGCTAGCATTTCTCGGTTTCCCCGCCCGTCGCGCTCGAAGTCAGGTTCTCGAACTCATGGCGAACATCAAGTCCCAGAAGAAGCGCAACAAGCAGAACGAGCGTCGTCACGAGCGCAACAAGGCGGTGCGCTCGGAGCTGAAGACGCGAGTGAAGCGCGCCGGCGAGGGGATCGCACAAGGTGCCGAGGACGTCGACGAGCGATTGCGAGCCGCCCAGAAGCGGCTCGCCAAGGCGGGCCAGAAGGGCATCATCCACAAGAACCAGGCTGCGCGTCGTACGTCACGCCTGATGCGACAGGCTGCGAGCGCGCGGGCCTCGGAGTAGCCGAGCCGCATCAGCGGCGGGTTGCTCGGCGGTTCAGTGCCGCCAGGCGCGCGACCAGGACATCCATCACGGTCTGTTCGTCGAGACCGCGCGCTCCGCGCAAGTCCAGCTCCGCGGCCGCGAGCAAGCTCATCGCCTCGCGCAGCCCGTCGGTTCCGAGCCGGCGCGCGGCTTCCAGCGGAAAGCGAGCTCCTCCCGCGCTTCGCATGCCCAAGGCGTCGGCTGCCTGTTCGCGCGTGACGATCGCGGGATCGTCGAGCCGGAGCAGCCGTTGGTAGTGGTACACGAGCGTCGCCATGATCTGCAGCGGATGGAACGGCTTCGGTTGTGACGCGCTGGTCGCGGTCAGCAGCCGGTGCAGGACCTCGAGGGCGACGGCGACCTCGCCGCGATCGATGGCGTTCGTGAGGTCGAAGCGGCCCGCGGTGCCGAGCTCACCGAGGTATGACTCGACCGCCTCGAGATCGAGCACGGTGTCTTCGCCGTAGGTCGATTGCAGGATGTCGACGAGCTCGGGCACGCGCGCGGCGTCGTCGCCGAGATGCGCGGCAACGCGTGACGCCGCATCGGAGTCGAGCCTGAGGTTGGCATCCTTCAGCTCGCGCGCCAGCACGTCGGTCGTCTTCTCCGTCGCCGGTCCGACGAGCTCGGCGTGGGCTTTGCACGCTTTGTCGAGGGCCGCAGGAGTGCGGCCGCCTCCAGTGACGAGCACGAGGTGGACGTCGGGAAGTGGATCGGCGATCCATTCCGCGATCCAACGTGCTTGATCAGCAACCATGTTGCCGATCTCACGAACGATGACGACGCGGCACGGCGTCATGAAGGGCGGGCTCTGGAGCGCGTTGACGATGGCCGCGAACGCGGGAAGCTCGACCGATCCCTCGCCAGCGCGATCGTCATCGTCGGTGTCGGCCGTCGCGGCGTCGGCGTCTCCCGACGAGCGGCGGCGCGCGGCGAGGGTGTGATCGTCGAGCGCGAACTCGTGGTCGCCCTCGCCGAGAAGACGTTGCACGAGGCGCTGAACCTCGCGGTCTCGCAGGATCGGGTCATTCCCCTGGACGAGATACGCGGTCAAAACCACTCCAGTCCGCCGGCCTGGAGGATCGCCTCGAGCACGCGCACGACGTCCACCGAACCCTGCACGTCGTGCACACGCACGATCCGCGCGCCCTGGATGACGCCGTAGGCGAGCGCACTGAGCGACTCGGCTCGTCGGTCGTCGATGTCGAGGTTGAAGAGCTCGCCGATGAAGCGCTTGTTCGACGCCGACAACAGGAACGGATAGCCGAGTGATGCGTGGACGGCCGTCTCCCGAAGGAGCACCGCGCTCTGCGCGGGCGTCTTCCCGAGGTCGAGACCGGCGTCGAGCACGATCTGCTCCGGCACGAGCCCGGCCGCCTCGGCCTGGCGGGCCCGCTCGATGAGGAATGCGCTCACCTCCGCGACCAGGTCGTCGTAGTGCGGCTCGGGATCGGGCACTCGAGGACGCAATCGGATATGGGTCGCGACGACGGTCGCACGGTGGGCGGCGGCGACGCGCAGGTAGTCGGGATCGGCAAAGCCGGAGATGTCATTGCCGAGGGCTGCGCCCGCGCCGCACGCCGCGTCGAGCACCGATGCGCGCCAGGTATCGACTGAGAGGGGGACGTCGAACCGTTCGTGCAATGCCAAAACGGCCGGCACCACGCGATCCAACTCCTCGGCTTCGCTGACTTCCGGCCCCGGCCCCGCTTTCACGCCGCCGACGTCGAGCAGGTCCGCACCCGTGTCGACGAGTTGCTCCGCCCGCGCCAGGAATTGGTCGAACGACCACGTCGCGCCGCGGTCGTAGAAGGAATCCGGCGTGCGATTGAGGATGCCCATGACGAGCGGCCGGGCCCGCACATCGAAGACGTGCTCACCGATTTGGATCCGCGGATGCGGTGTCGGAGTGAGTCGTCGGACGTGCATCGCGGCCGCGACCGGGACGGGCATGAGCGCACGCTAGCCACGACGCTCCCGCCAGGCCGCCGATCGCGAGCACGAGCAGCGCGGAACGACGGTCGAGCGACGGCGACACGGCCGCGGTGGCGCGAGCGACGACCGTCACCCATGCCAGCAGCGCTGCGGACGGTGTTTGCAGGAAGGGTCCCAGCGCGGGTACGAGGCCTGACGTCGCGCTCGCGAACGCACCGTAGGCACCCAACGCCTGCGCGGCCGGCGCCGCGAGGAGGTTCGCGACGGGCGTCAGCGCGGGCACGCGTCCGAACGTCGCGAGGAGCACCGGCGTCACCCCGGCCTGCGCCGCGATCGAAACGGCGAGCGGCTCCCGCACCCATTGAGGACCGCGCAGCCGCGATGCCAGCGGACGCGCGAACAACGTGATGCCGGCGCTGGCGGACGCTGACAAGACGAACGCCACGGAGTGGACGAGGAACGGGTCGCACAACAGCAAACCGATGACGGCGAGCGCGAGCAGGCGAGTCGGAGATGGTGGCCGTCCGAGAAACGTGGAGGCGAGCGCGATGGTTGCCATCGCGGAGGCGCGCAACACGGACGGCTCGAACCGGGTCATGGCCGCGAAGACCACGACGAGCGCGAGGGCGGCGCACGTCCGTGCACCCAACGGGAGGCGGCGCAACACCGGCGCGACGAGCGCAAGTGTGAACGCCACGTTCTCTCCGGAGACGGCCAAGAGATGCGACAGCCCTGAATCGCGGTATGCGAGCACGATCGGTGCGGGAACGGCGCGCGTGTCGCCCAGCAAGAA
>JBKPCL010000018.1:0-21831 GCA_046727335.1 Actinomycetota bacterium | reverse complement strand
ATCCTGGCCTCGGAGTGGGCCGAGCGCGTCGGCACGATCGCCTACACGATCGTGTGCGGCATCGGACCGCGGGTTCCGCGGAGCTACCTCGGATGAGCAGCCGTCTACGCGGAGCCGGGATTGCCGCGGGCGTGGCGGGCGTGATGGCAGGTGCTGCCTACGGCGCACAACGGCTTGTCGCCGCACGGGTTCGGAGCCGTCCCGACGACGACGCGGCGCGCGCGCTCGAGGCACCGATCTACCTCGACCACCGGCTCGATACGTTCGACCGCGGCTCGATCTACGTCGTCGAGGCCGGCGAAGGGCCGCCGATCGTGTTGTCGCACGGCGTGACCCTGTCGGTCCGCACGTGGTTCCACCAGCTCGAGGAGCTCCCCAAGGAAGGCTTTCGCGTCGTCGCCTACGACCACCGTGGACACGGTCAGTCGGTGCTCGGCGAGGCGGGCCACTCGGTCGAGAATCTCGCCGAGGACGTCAACACGGTCGTCACGGGACTCGATCTGCGCGGTGCGGTGCTCGTCGGTCACTCGATGGGCGGTGTCGCGGTCCAGGCGTTCGTCGCTCGTTATCCCAAAGTGGTGCAGGAGCGAGTCGCAGGCATCGTGCTGCTGTCGACGCTCGCCTACACACCCTTCGGTTCTCGCTCGACGCGCACCAAAGCGCGACTCGAACGGATGACGAAGCACGCACCCGACTCGACGCGCCTCTGGAACGCTCCGAACCTCGGCCTCGTCGTCGCTCGTCTGGGGTTCGGCAAGGATCCGCACCCGAGCCATGTCGAGCTCGTGCGGCGCATGATGGCCGAGTGTCCGCCGGAGACGCGGCTCGACGCGCCGCGAGCGCTCGTCGGCCTCGACCTCACGCCCGATCTTCCCGAGTTCCGAGTGCCGACCCTCGTGGTCGGCGGCACTGCGGATTTGCTGACGCTGCCGGCGGAGTCGCGGCGCATGGCGCGGCTGATTCCCGGTGCGCGCCTCGAGCTCTTCGAGGACGCCGGGCACATGCTCATGCTCGAGCGAACCACGGAGCTCGACGAGCTCATCGTGAAGTTCGCGCGCGAGGTCGGAGAACGGGGTGCCGTTCCCGATTGACGGTGTACACGCCGGTCATTGGACCGGTGCCGCGACTGGCGTCACAGTGCTCCTGCTCCCGGAAGGCACGGTCGGATCTGCCGAGGTTCGGGGTGGTGCTCCGGCAACGCGAGAGATTGCCTTGCTCGATCCGAGCCGGACGGTGACGTGCGTAGACGCCATCACGTTTGCCGGCGGCTCGGCGTTCGGGCTCGCTGCCGCGGACGGTGTGATGCGCTTCCTCGCCGAACGCGGACGAGGCTTTCCCACCGCCGGAGGCGCCGTTCCGATCGTGCCCACCGCGTGTGTGTTCGACCTCGTTGAGGCGAGCGGACCCCGTCCGACCACCGACGACGGGTTCGCAGCGGCCGCGGCAGCCGCGCGCGACGAACCCTTCGCGACTGGTCGCGTCGGTGCCGGCGCGGGCGCGACCGTCGGCAAATGGCGGGGCCGGCAGTTTGCCGCGCCGGGCGGCGTCGGGCTGGCGGCGGTCGGCGTCGACGGTGCGCAAGTCGTCGCCGTCGCCGTGGTGAACGCAATCGGCGACGTCGTCGAAGCCGACGGCCGCGTCGTCGCCGGCTCTTCCGCGCCTCCCTCCCAACCTGCGTTTCCCACCCCTGCTCCGTTCGAGGAACAGGCCGCGGGCAACACCACCCTGGTCGCCATCCTCACCGATGCCCGGTGTGACAAGGCCGCGTGCCATCTGCTTGCACAGAGCGGCCACGACGGCATGGCTCGCGCACTCAGGCCGTCGCACACCCGTTTCGACGGCGACCTCACGATTGCCGTCGCGACGGGATCCGTGGAGGCGCATTTCGACCGTCTGCGCATCGCGGCCGCCGACGTTGCGGCCGATGCGATCCGCAACGCGTGTCGATAGCATCGCCGGGTCCCGGACCCGGGAGAGTGCCGTGACGTTCGATTCGCTCGACGCGTCTCCGCATCCTGCACGCGCGGCGGGGTCCACCCTCGACGCGGTCGGCAGCGCCGCACAGACGTGCGCGTTGTGCAAGCTCGCGGGTGGACGTACGCAGGTGGTGTTCGGCGTCGGCAGACCGGATGCCGACCTCATGTTCGTCGGGGAAGGACCCGGAGAACAAGAGGATCTCCAAGGCGAGCCGTTCGTCGGTCGCGCCGGACGATTGCTGACCCAGCTCATCGAAGGCATCGAGCTCACGCGCGCCGACGTGTACATCGCCAACGTCGTGAAGTGCCGGCCACCCGGCAACCGTGACCCGCACCCGGAAGAGATCGAGGCGTGCGCGCCGTGGTTGGATCGGCAACTGGAGTTGATCCGACCGAAGGTGATCGTGACCCTCGGAAACTTCGCGACGAAGCTGCTCCTCGACACGAAGGAGGGCATCACGAAGCTGCGCGGCCGCGACTTCCGATTTTCGCGGGCGGGCGTCGAGGCCGTCCTGGTGCCCACCTACCATCCGGCGGCGGTGTTGCGGTCCGGCGGTAAGGCGCTGGCCGAGGCGCGCTCGGATTTCGTGCACGTCAAGCGCGCGCTCGCGCGGTTGTCATGAAGATCCGATCGCAATCGGCGGCGGCAACGCATGAAGTCGCGACCGCGCTCGCGTCCGTGCTCCAGGCCGGCGATCTCGTCGTGCTCGCCGGCGATCTCGGGAGCGGCAAGACGACGTTCGCTCAGGGTGTCGCTCGCGGTCTCGGCGTCGAGGAACCGGTGACGAGCCCGACGTTCACGATCGTGCAGGAATACGCCGGCCGGCTGCCGGTTGCGCATGTCGACGTGTACCGCCTCGATCGATTCCAAGAGCTGTACGACCTCGGCTTCGAGGAGCTCCTCGACGGTCGAGTGACGCTCGTCGAATGGGGCGATGTCGTCGAGCCCGCGCTACCCGCGGACCGGGTCGTGGTCGACCTCGCCATCGGCGACGTCGAGTCCGAGCGGATCATCACCGTCGGCGCGCAGGGTCCGGCGTGGTCGGCGCGGCATGCCGAACTCGAGCACGCTCTTGCGAGATACGAGGGCTGATGTTGCTGCTCGGTATCGACACCGCGACCCGGCGCGTCGGCGTCGTGCTGGCGTCCGACGATGGTGTCCTCGCCCGCGTCGAGATCGGTGGGCCGGGCGATACCGGACCGCCGCGTCATGCCGAGACGCTGGCACCGGCGATCCGCGAGGCGTGTTCCCGTACCGGCACCTCGCTACGCGCGGTGTCGACGGTCGCCGTCGGGATCGGCCCCGGCATGTTCACGGGACTGCGGGTCGGTGTGACGACCGCGAGGATGCTGGCGCACACGTTGCGGGTTCCCATCGTGCCCATCTCGAGTCTCGATCTGCTCGCGTATCCACTTCGGTGGACGAACAACCTTGTTGTCGCGACCATCGACGCCCGCCGCGCCGAGCTCTACTACGCCATCTACCGGCCAGTGCCCGGCGGGCTCCAGCGAGAGTCGGACTACGAGCTCGCGACGCCCGATGACCTTGCGGCCGAGCTCGCCGCACGCGGCGAAGAAGCGTTGCTCTGCGGCGACGGCGTGTTGCGTTTTCCCGAAGCGTTTGCTGATCTCGACCATGTGTCCGTCGCGAGTCCGTTTCAGGCTGCGCCCGATCTCGCCGCCCTCGCCGAGCTCGCCGTCGCCCGCTTCCAACGCGAAGACTTCTGTTCTCCTGACGACGTCGTCCCGATGTACCTCCGGCGGAGCGATGCCGAGATCATGTGGGAACGGAGAGGCGCCTGACGATGGCGACCGCCCGCAAAGCGATCGAGCCGCTCGAGGTGCACGTCATCCCGATGCGCCGTCGTCATCTCCGCAGCGTGCTGCGCATCGAAGCTCAGGTGTACCCGCGACCGTGGTCGCATTCGCTCTTCGTGAGCGAGCTCGCGTTGCGCTCGACGCGTGTCTACGTCGTTGCGCGCGTCGGACGCGAGATCGTCGGGTACGCGGGTCTGATGATGTCGCTGACCGATGGACACGTCACGACCATCGCGGTTGATCCGGCATGGCAGCGTTCCGGCCTCGGCACCCGGCTACTGCTCGCCCTCGCCCGTGAAGGCATCGCACGCGGCGCGACTGCGCTCACGCTCGAGGTTCGGCTGTCGAACCGCGGTGCCCAGGAGATGTACCGGCGATTCGGCTTCACACCCGTCGGCGTTCGCAAGGGTTACTACGCGGACACGGGCGAGGACGCGCTCGTCATGTGGGCGTACGACGTCGATCATCACGAATACAGCGAGCTGCTCGACGCGATCGAGCACCACCTCGAAGGCACGACGATCTTCGAACGGCCGCGTCCGTGGTAACTCGTATCCTCGGCATCGAAACGTCCTGCGACGAAACGGCCGCCGCGGTCGTCGATGACGGCCGCATCGTCCGCTCCTCGGTCGTCGCGTCGCAAGCCGATCTCCACGCGCGCTTCGGCGGTGTCGTACCGGAGCTCGCCAGCCGTGCGCACGTCGAGTTGATCGATGACGTCGTCGAGCAGGCGCTCGTGGAGGCCGGAATCTCCTTCGATGACATCGACGCCGTTGCCGCGGTGCATGGCCCAGGGCTCGTCGGCGCCTTGCTCGTCGGAGTGAGCGCGGCCAAGGCGATCTCGCTCGCGACCGGCGCGCCGTACGTCGGCGTGCACCATCACGAGGCACACGTCTACGCGGCCTTGCTCGAAGACCCGGCGCTCGAGCCCCCACTCGTGACACTCATCGTGTCGGGCGGGCACACACTGCTCATCGCGATGGACGCCCACGGGAAGTACCGCGTGCTCGGGCAGACCGTCGACGACGCGGCCGGCGAGGCGTTCGACAAGATCGCCCGGTTCCTCGGATTGGGGTATCCGGGCGGTCCGGCGATCGACCGCGTTGCTCGCGCCGGCGATCCGACGGCGATCAGATTTCCGCGTCCGATGGCCGGTGACGGCTACGACTTCTCGTTCTCCGGGCTCAAGACCGCCGTGGTGCAGCACGTCCGCAAGCACCCAGGCGTCGACGTCGCCGATGTCGCCGCGTCGTTTCAAGCCGCCGTGGTGGACGTCCTGATCGCGAAGCTGCTCGGGGCTGCGCGTGAGACGGGTGTGGAGACCGTCGTGGTGGGAGGGGGCGTCGCCGCCAACTCCGCCTTGCGGGAACGGCTCGCCGTGGAAGCCGCCGAGATCGACCTGCGGATCGTCGTGCCGCAGCTGGCCTTGTGCACCGACAACGCCGCGATGGTCGCCGCCGTGGCGGCCTGGCGCTTGGCGGCCGAAGGCCCGACCCCCCTCGAATCCGGCACCTGGCCCAACTTGCGGCTGGGCTAGCTCATGGTCGCACTCGCTGCGTGCCGGGATACCCGGCCCGCGGGCGCTCGTCGCTCCGAGGTTGCGTGCGGCTGTGACGGGCCGGTACCTTTAGCACTCGACCGGGGTGAGTGCTAACCGATCCCCGACACACTCGGCCCTTATGCGTAGGCCTACAGGAGGCGCACCGATGAATCTGCAGCCGTTGGAGGACCGGATCGTCGTCCGGCCGGCGGAGGCCGAAGAGACGACCATCAGCGGCCTGGTCATCCCCGACACTGCCAAGGAAAAGCCGCAGCAGGGAGAGGTCCTCGCCGTGGGGCCCGGGCGCCGGGCAGAAAACAGCGGTGAGCTCATTCCGCTCGACATCGCGGTCGGCGACAACGTCGTCTACTCCAAGTACGGCGGAACTGAAATCACGGTCGACGGCGAAGATCTGTTGATCCTCAGCTCGCGAGACGTGCTCGCCAAGGCGGCCGAAGGCGGCAAGAAGAAGAAGTAGCGATTCCGGTCGCTGAGAACGGACGCGACGAAGGGCGGCTCGAGGAGCCGCCCTTCGTTATTCGCGAGCGAGGTCGTTTTCGAGCGCCTGCTCCTTGGCCCACTTGTAGTCGGCCTTGCCGTTCGGGCCGCGCAGCACTTCGCGCACGAAGACGTAGCGGCGAGGACGCTTGTACCGTGCCAGCGCTTCGAGCGCAGCCTCGATGTCGTCCGCAGACGTCGTTGCGCCTTCGCGAACGGCGACGACGGCTGCCGCCGCTTCGCCGAAGCGCTCATCGGGGACACCGACGACGAGGCAGTCGGTCACGTCGGGGTGCACCTTCACCGCTTCTTCGACTTCCTCGGGGAAGATCTTCTCTCCGCCCGAGTTGATGACGACCGACCCGCGTCCGAGCAACGTGATCGAGCCGTCGGCTTCGACGGTCGCGAAGTCGCCGGGCACCGACCACCGCTGCCCGTCGATGACGAGGAACGTCGCGTCCGACTTCTTCGGATCCTTGTAGTAACCGACGGGAATGTTGCCGCCGACTGCGAGTCGTCCGATCTCTCCGGATCCGGGCGCGACCTGACAGTCGTCTTCGGTGAACACCTTGGTGTGCGCGCCGGTCGTGAACTTCGCCGTCTTCGGTTCCGCGCCGGGCGCGCTGATCGAGCCTGCGAATCCGACACCCTCGCTCGAACCCAATGAGTCGAGACATAGGAAGTTGCCGCGTTGCATCAGCGCGTGTTTCACGTCGGCGGACCACATCACCCCCGAGCTGATGATCAGCTCGAGCGACGAGATGTCGTACGGCGTGCCGTCGGCTTCCGCTTCTTCGAGCGCGCGCAGCATCGGCTTCGCGAATGCATCGCCCACGATCGCCATTTGCGTCACGCGCTCGCGTTGGACCGTTTGCCAGAGCTCGTGCGGGTCGAAGTGACGCCCGACGAGCGTGCAGATCGCGCCGCCGAGGAACATCGCCTGGAAGGACGAGAACGCGCCGGTGCCGTGCATCAGCGGCGACGCCGGCAGGTGGATGCGCTGCTTCGTCGCCTCCATGATCTTGCGCGCGAGCGGGCCGACATCGGATGAGATGTCAGGACGCGTCTCGCCGACGAGCGGGTAGAGCGCCTCGGCGAGCACGCCGAAGAGGTCTGCGGCGCGCCACATGACCCCCTTCGGCATGCCCGTCGTGCCGCCGGTATAGAGGAAATACAAGTCGTCCCCGGACCGCTCGATCCGCGGCATGGGTTCGTGCTGCGCGATGAGATCCTCGTACGCGGCCGCGAACTCCTGGCGGGGCGAACCGTCGTCGACCTGGATCCACAGCTTCACCTTCGGCGCGCGGTCGCGGACCTTCGCCACCCGGTCACCGAGGCTGCCGTGGAAGAGGAGCGCTTCGGCGTCGGAGTTGTCGAGCAGGTAGACGAGCTCGTCTTCCAAATACCGATAGTTCACGTTCGCCGGCACGCCGCGGAGCTTGAGCGTCGCGAACACGCCTTCGCTGTACTCGTTGCAGTTGTAGAGATACGACGCAACCTTCGAATCCGGTTCGAGACCGGCCTGCGTCAATGCCTGCGCGAGCCGCGCCGCGCGATCGTCGAACTCGCGCCAGGTACAGCGGCGGTCGCCCTGGATGAGCGCGATGTGGTCGGGCAGCGCGTCGCGGACGGATTCGAAGACGTCGGCGAGGTTCCAGTCGGCTCGGTTCACACTCATGCCGGGAGTCTCGCAGAGCGGACACTCGGTACGCTCGACCTCGTGGTTGCTCGGGGCGGACGTCAGCGCATCCCGCGGCCTGCATCGTTCCGGGCCGGCGGACCCGCGCCGTGGGCCGACATCCCGGTCGATCGGTTGCGGCTCTCGCTCGACGACGTGCGCGAACGTCTCGCGCTCCTGCCGCCCAGGCGCGACGTCGTGCCGTTGGTGGACGGCAGCGTCGAAGCAGCCGTGCTCGTCCCGCTGTTCGAGGTGGACGGCGAGGCACACGTCGTGCTCACGAAGCGGCCCGAGTCGATGCCGTCGCACCAAGGCGAAATCGCATTCCCGGGCGGCAAGTTCGACCCCGCCCTCGACGCCGACTTGCGCGCGACCGCGCTACGGGAAGCGAACGAGGAGATCGGGCTCGCGCCGTCCGATGTCGAGATCGTGGCGCGGCTCGAAGGCATCGCGACGGTCGCATCGCGCTTCACGATCGCTCCATTCGTCGGATTTCTGCCGCCCCGACCGTTGCTCGCGCCGGACCCGCGTGAGGTCGTGCGTGTGTTCGACGTGCCGCTGACGGCGCTGATGGCCGAAGGCGTCTACCGCGAGGAGCGGTGGGACACGTGGATGGCCAATCTCGACGTGCACTTCTACGAGCTCGAGGACGAGACCGTCTGGGGTGCGACCGCTCGGATCCTCACGAACTTCCTCGCGCACCTCATCGTCGGCCGCTAGTGCCCCGGACTCTGTTTGGAGCAAACCCGGCCGTCAACGACCGTATTCGCGCCAGACATGATCCGGCTCAATTCACGAGCCTCTGCGGGCGGATCAACGACGGACCGCAGCGCTACATCATCCGAGCCGCATTCGCGGCGCTGAACAAGTGGATCGCCGACGGCACCCCGCCGCCCCACGGCCAGCCGTTGTCGATCGTGGGTGGCAAGGCGATCGCTCGTGACGGACGCGGCAACGCGATCGGAGGGGTTCGGACGCCGGCCGTCGACGCGCCCGTCGGGCGTCTCTCGGGCGACTTCAACTCCAAGAAGAGCATCATCTGCTCGCTGTTCGGCGATTCGGCGCCATTCGACGCCGCAACCCTCGCGTCGCTCTATCCGACCCACGCCGCCTACGTCGCGAAGGTCGAGGCGGCCGCCGCGGCGGCGGCGGTCCGCAACCGGTTCCTGCTCCCGACCGACCGTGATCTCGTCGTCGCTCAGGCCAAGGCGGCGGCGATCCCGAAGTAGGGCCGCGAGGCTCGGATCACAACCCCAGGTGCCGTCGGCGCCGGCGGTAACCTTGTCCCTTCCAGGATCGCGCGTCGCAAACTCCGGAGGAGCCGTGGAAGTCGAGATCGGGATCGGCAAGTCCGGACGCCGGGCGTACGGATTCGACGACATCGCGATCGTCCCGAGTCGCCGCACTCGCGATCCCGAGGACGTCGACATCTCCTGGGAGGTCGACGCCTACAAGTTCGATCTGCCGATGATGGCGGCGGCGATGGACGGCGTCGTCTCGCCTGCGACTGCCGTCGAGATGGGCCGGCTCGGTGGTCTCGCGTGCCTGAACCTCGAAGGTCTCTGGACGCGGTACGACGATCCGGAGACCGTCTTCGAGGAGATCGCGTCGTTGCCGCCCGAGAAGGCGACGCGTCGTATGCAGGAGCTCTACGCCGAGCCGATCAAGACTGAGCTGATCCCGCAGCGGATCAAGGAGATCAAGGCCAGCGGCGTCACCGCGTGTGCGTCGCTCACGCCGCAACGGGTCGAGCAGTACGCCAAGCACGTCCTCGACGCCGAGCTCGACATCCTTGTCGTGCAAGGCACGGTCGTGTCGGCCGAGCACGTCTCGCACGACCCGGCGCGTCAGCCGCTCAACTTGAAGAAGTTCATCCGCGAGTTCGAGCTCCCGGTGATCGTCGGTGGGTGCGCGTCGTACTCGACCGCGCTGCACCTGATGCGGACGGGCGCAGTCGGCGTCTTGGTCGGCGTCGGTCCCGGGCATGCGTGCACGAGTCGCGGTGTGCTTGGAATCGGCGTCCCTCAAGCGACGGCGATCGCGGACGCGGCCGGGGCGCGCATCCGGCATCTCGACGAGACCGGCGTCTACGTACATGTGATCGCCGACGGCGGTATGCGCACGGGCGGCGACATCGCGAAGGCAATCGCCTGCGGTGCCGACGCGGTGATGATCGGCTCGCCGCTCGCCGGCGCGTACGAAGCGCCCGGACGCGGCTACCACTGGGGCATGGCGACCTTCCACCCGACGCTGCCCCGCGGTGCTCGGGTGTTCGCGGGCCAGAAGGCAAGCCTCGCCGAGATCATGGTCGGGCCCGCGCACGAGAACGACGGGACGCTCAACCTCTTCGGCGCGCTACGGACGTCGATGGCAACGACCGGCTACGAGACGGTCAAGGAATTCCAGAAGGCCGAAGTCATGGTGGCGCCCGCGCTGAAGACCGAGGGCAAGTCGCTGCAGCGCGCCCAGGGCATCGGCATGGCCGGTTAGAGGTGCGCGGTAACAGATCAAGAGGGCGGTGACCGCCGCGAGCGCAGCGAGCGGAGGGAACTCGCCGGGAGCGGCGAGCGCCCGCGGGCCGGGTATCCCGGCCCGCAGCGAGCGCGACCCAGCAAGCAGCGCGCCTGATCTCGTTCTGGTCGTCGATTTCGGGGCGCAGTACGCGCAGCTGATCGCAAGGCGCGTGCGTGAAGCGCACGTCTACAGCGAAATCGTGCCCCGCACGATGCCGGTGGCCGAGATGCTCGCCCGCCAGCCGAAGGCGATCATCCTGTCGGGCGGGCCAGCTTCCGTGCACGTCGAGGGCGCACCCGACATCGACCACGGCATCTACGACGCCGGCGTCCCCGTGCTCGGCATTTGCTACGGCGCCCAACTGCTCGCGCGTGACCTCGGCGGCGAAGTTCGCAAGACGGGAAGCGGCGAATACGGCCGTACCGAGCTCCACGTCGAAGGGTCGTCGTTGCTGCTCGCCGACCTCCCGGTCGAGCAAGTCGTATGGATGAGCCATGGCGATTCGATCACATCGCCGCCCGATGGCTTCGCGGTCACAGCGCGTACGGACGCGGTGCCCGTCGCGGCGTTCGAGGATCGCGATCGCGGCCTGTACGGCGTCCAGTTCCATCCCGAGGTCGCGCACACCGAGCGCGGCATGGAAATCCTGAAGGCATTCCTGTTCGACGCCGCGGGTTGCCGTCCGACGTGGACCAACGTGTCGATCATCGAGCACGCGGTCGGTGAGATCCGTGAACAAGTCGGCAGCGATCGAGTCATCTGCGGGTTGTCGGGTGGCGTCGACAGCGCAGTGGCCGCAGCCCTCGTGCACAAGGCGGTCGGCGACCAGCTGACGTGCGTGTTCGTCGACACCGGACTCTTGCGTCGGGGGGAAGCCGAGCAGGTCGAGCAGACCTTCCGCGAGCAGTTCGACGTCGATCTCGTGCACGTGAAGGCCGTCGATCGCTTTCTCGCCGCGCTCGACGACGTCATCGATCCCGAACGCAAACGCAAGGCGATCGGGGAGCTGTTCATCCGAGTCTTCGAGGAGACGGCGCGCGATCTCGGAGATGCACGGTTCCTCGTGCAAGGGACGCTGTATCCCGACATCGTCGAGTCGGGCGGCGCGGACAACGCGAACATCAAGTCGCATCACAACGTCGGCGGCTTGCCCGACGACATGGACTTCGAGCTCGTCGAGCCGCTGCGGAATCTCTTCAAGGACGAGGTGCGAGCAATCGGCGAGCAGCTCGGCCTTCCCGAAGAGATCGTGTGGCGCCAACCGTTCCCCGGTCCGGGTCTGGCGGTGCGCATCATTGGCACGATCACGCGTGAGCGCATCGAGATCCTGCAGCACGCCGACGCGATCGTGACCGAGGAGATCCGACGGGCCGGGCTCTACCGCGACATCTGGCAGAGCTTCGCGGTACTGCCCGCGGTGAAGACCGTCGGCGTCATGGGGGACGACCGGACGTACGCCTACCCGATCATTCTGCGGGCCGTGACGTCCGATGACGCGATGACGGCGGATTGGGCGCGGCTGCCCTACGACGTCCTCGAGCGCATTTCGTCTCGGATCATCAACGAGGTCCCCGGCGTGAACCGGGTCGCGTACGACATCACGTCAAAACCCCCCGGCACGATCGAATGGGAGTAACCGAGGGTAAATTCGAGGGTCGTTTGGGATTCAGCAGGTCGTTTCGGAACCAGGGAGTGCAGCGATGTCGAGCACGCTGAATGAGACCGCACGGGCGCTGGTCGCGCCCGGAAAGGGCATCCTCGCCGCCGACGAGAGCACCGGCACCATCAAGAAGCGCTTCGACTCGATCGGCGTCGAGTCCACCGAAGATCGCCGGCGCGCGTACCGAGAGATGCTCTTCACGACCGAAGGTGCCGCGCAATACATCAGCGGCGTCATCCTCTACGACGAGACGATCCGTCAGAAGGCGTCCGACGGACGGCCGCTCCCGAAGATTCTCGACTCGCAGGGCATCATCCCCGGCATCAAGGTCGACAAGGGCACGACCCCGCTCGCGAAGTCGCCCGACGAATTGGTGACCGACGGACTCGACGGGCTGCGCGCTCGTCTCGTCGAGTACCGCGACCTCGGTGCACGCTTCGCGAAGTGGCGCGCGGTGATCAACATCATCGGAGACGACGTTCCGTCGCAGCTTTGCCTCGACGTGAACGCGCACGCGCTCGCGCGGTACGCCGCGCTCTGTCAGGACGAAGGCATCGTCCCGATCGTCGAACCCGAAGTGCTGATGGACGGCGATCACAGCATCGATCGCTGCTACCAGGTGACGTGCGACATGTTGCACGCCGTGTTCGACGAGCTCTACGCGCAGCGCGTCGAATTCGAGGGAATGCTGCTCAAGCCCAACATGATCGTGCCGGGCAAGAAGCACCCCAGCTACCCGGTCGCGCCTGAGGTCGTCGCCGAGAAATCGATCTCGTGCTTCCGCACGGTCGTACCGGCCGCGGTGCCGGGGCTCGTGTTCCTGTCGGGCGGACAGGGCGACGAGGAAGCTACGGCCAACCTCAACGCGATGAACCAGCGTGGGCCGCATGCGTGGGAGCTGTCGTTCTCGTACGGCCGGGCGCTGCAGGCGCCGTCGCTGAAGGCGTGGAAGGGCGACGACGCGAACATCGAGGAAGGCCAGACGCAGTACCTGCACCGAGCCCACATGAACGGCCTCGCCCGGGCCGGCGCGTGGACGCCCGACGTCGAGAAGGCGGCGTCATAGCCGCGAGATGCGTGCGCTCGTCCAGCGGGTGACGGAGGCGCAGGTGAGCGTCGCGGGTGAGGTTGTCGGCGCGATCAGCGGAGGGCTCTGCGTCCTGGTCGGCGTCACGCACAGCGACGACGCGTCGATCGCGCAGAAGCTCGCCGCGAAAGTCGCGAACCTGCGTGTCTTCGACGACGAGGCCGGCGTGATGAACCAGTCGCTGCTCGAGACAGGCGGAGCGGCGCTCGTCGTGAGTCAGTTCACGTTGTACGGGGACACGGCGCGCGGTCGCCGGCCGAGCTGGACCGCGGCCGCGCCTCAGGCGGTGGCCGAACCCCTCGTCGATTCGTTCAGCGCATCGTTGCGCACGCTCGGGATCGAGGTGGCCACCGGCCACTTCGGCGCGGAGATGCAGGTGGCGCTCGTCAACGACGGCCCAGTGACGCTGTTACTTGAGGGCTGACACGCGTGTAATTCCTGCCAGTACCATGGGACGGCCATGGTCGACGTCCAGCCGGTGAGTGAACCCGCGCCCGAGTCCAGCGCGGAACCGCCGCGCCGCCGGCCGCCGCTCGATCTCAGCGGGCTGAACCCGGCGCAGTACGAGGCCGTGACCTTGCCGCCGGGGCCCGTGCTGGTCATCGCCGGCGCCGGTTCGGGCAAGACGCGCGTCCTCACCCACCGGCTCGCGTACCTCGTCGCCGATCTCGACGTCTCACCGTTCGAGATCCTCGCCATCACCTTCACGAACAAGGCCGCCGGCGAGATGCAGGAGCGCGTGGCCCAGCTCGTGGGGCCGGTGGCCCGGCGGATGTGGGTGTCGACGTTCCACGCGGCCTGTTCGCGCATCCTCCGGCGTGAGGCGTCGCTCCTCGGTTACCGCTCCAGCTTCACCATCTACGACCAGTCGGATGCGCAGCGGCTCGTCGACTGGGTGCGACGCGATCAGAACCTCGACCCGAAGCGGTATCCGGCCCGCCAGATCCATGCGCAGATCAGCGCGCTGAAGAACGAGCTGATCCTGCCCGCGCAGTACGCCGACATGGCGGTGGGCCCGACGGAGCGACGCATCGCCGACGTGTATCTCGAATACCAGCGGCGCCTGGCCGAGGCGTCCGCGGTCGACTTCGACGATCTGCTCGTGCTCGCGGTTCGGCTGTTCCGTGAGCATCCCGATGCACTGCACCGCTATCAGCAGCGATTCCGGCACGTCCTCGTCGACGAGTTCCAGGACACCAACGTCGCACAGTGGGAGCTCGTCCGCTTGCTCGCCGGAGACCATCGCAGCATCATGGTCGTCGGGGACGATTCGCAGTCGGTCTACCGCTTCAGAGGCGCTGACTTCCGGAACCTGTTGCGCTTCGAAGAAGCGTTTCCGGAAGCGACCGTCGTCGTGCTCGACCAGAACTACCGATCGACGCAACGCATTCTCGACGCGGCCAACGCCGTGATCGCGAACAACACGACGACGCGCAAGAAGCATCTCTGGACCGACAAGGGTCAGGGCGAGCCGATCGTGCGCTATCAGGGTGACGACGAGCACGACGAGGCGCAGTTCGTCGTGCGCGAAATCCATCGACTCATCGACAACGCCGATCACCGCTACGGCGACGTCGCCGTCTTCTACCGGACCAACGTGCAAAGCCGCGTGCTCGAAGAGGCGCTGGTCCGTGCGGGAGTTCCGTATCGAGTCTTCGGTGGCGTCAAGTTCTACGACCGTCGGGAGATCAAGGACGCACTCGCATACCTGCGCGCGCTCGTCAATCCCGACGACGAAGTGTCCTGGAAGCGAATCGTCAACACGCCACGTCGAGGTGTCGGCGACACGTCGGTCGCAAAGATCGACTCGTATGCGAAGGGCGCAGGCATCACATTTCGTGAGGCGGTGCAGAGTGCCGCGGTGGCGGGCGTCACCGGCAAGGCGCTGGGCGGCCTGCGCGACTTTCTCGAGCTCATGGACGAGATCGCCGAGGCGGCGAAGGCTGGTGTCGGGCCCGCGCTCGAAGTCGCGTTGACGAGAAGTGGCTACCTCGCGGAGCTGGACGCCGAACGATCGGTGGAGGCCCAGGGCCGGCTCGAGAACCTCCAGGAACTCGTGGGATCAGCGCGCGAGTTCGACGGCGAAGTCGAGCGGGGCGAACTCGCCGGGCTGAGCGCAATCGGCGGCGTCGGCGTCGGCGACGCCGCCGGACCCGCGCCCGAAGGCGTCCAACGCGTCCAGGCGTTCCTCGAAGCGATCTCCCTCGTCACCGATCTCGACGAGGCCGATCCCGACCAGAGCTCCGTGACGCTGATGACGCTGCACTCGGCGAAGGGTCTCGAATTCCCGGTCGTCTTCGTCATCGGCATGGAGGACGGCGTCTTCCCGCACATGCGCAGCGTGGGAGACCCCGACGAGCTCGAGGAAGAGCGCCGCCTCTGCTACGTCGGGCTCACCCGCGCCGAGCAACGGCTGTATCTCTGCCACGCGTGGAGCCGCATGCTCTTCGGCACGACCGACTACCGACCGCCGAGCCGCTTCCTCGACGAGATTCCCGCGGAACTCGTCCTGACAGTCGGCGAAGAAGAACGGCGCGGGCGCGGACGCGGCCTCGGCGCGCATCGTGACGCGATTGTTGCGGCCGCGGTCCGACGCGACACCGCCCCGCAAGGCGCGCGCGGCGCGGACCAGTTGGGATTGCACGTTGGTGATGACGTGCGTCACGACAAGTTCGGTGAAGGCGTCGTCATCGACATCCGCGGGAACGGCGACAAGGCCGAGGCGCGCGTGCGCTTCCCCGAGGTCGGTGAGAAGACGCTGCTGCTCGCGTGGGCGCCGCTCCAGCGGATCTAGCGCGCTCGACCACTCCGGCCCGCCGCGCGCGTGTCGACGATCAGCACGCTGCACGGGCAGTGATGCGAAACCTTGTTGGGCACGCTGCCGAGCATGAACCGGCGGACGCTCGACATGCCCCGATTGCCGACGACGATGAGATCGGCGCCGACCTGTTCGGCGACGTCGATGAGCGCCTCGGCAGGGTCGCCGGGCCGCTTGCGTGTCTCGGCATTCACTCCGGCGCCTTGGGCCGCCGCAAGTGACTCGTCACAGATGCGATCGCTCTCGGCGCCGATGCCCGCGTTGACGCCGTAGACGTCCACCGTCGGACCACCGGCCGCGGCCGAAAGCGCGACGTCCGGCATCGACAGCTGTTGATACGCGTGCACGATGTGCAGCGTCGCGCCCGTCAACTTCGCGAGCTCGATCGCCCGTTGCAGCGCGACCCCGGCGGTTCCCGATCCATCGGTGCCGACGACGATGTGCTCGTACATGACGGCCTCCTCGCTCACGACAGAGCGTAGGCCCGCACCTCAGGATCCCGTCGTTGTGGTTGCGGTCGGGCTCAGGTTCACGACGACGATGTCGACCTTCTCGAGCGTCTCGATGCTTACCGGGTACTGCGCGAGGCGGGTCGAATCGACAGACCGACCGCCGCAGACCCATCGTTCACCACTGCGCAGGTTCAGACTGCAACCCGAGGGCTGTTGCACCTTGTAGGCAACAATGTCGCCGCTGTCGAGGGCGAGCCAGAAGCCGCAACTCCCCCCACCCGTGTAGAAACTCGGCCCTTCGTTTTGCAGACTCTGCCTGATGTCGGACGCGGCGCCAACTCGCAGCGGGGCGCACACCGGGTTCTTGCCGGCACCGCCGCGACTGGAACCCACATACAGGCCCACTGCGATGAGCGCGCCGACGAGCAGCACGGCGAATGTCGCCGCCGCAATCACCATCATGTCGTCGGACTTGCGGTTGCCGGGCTTGCGCGAGCGGACAGTGGCCACGCAGTGTTCCTCGAGTGCGACGAGCTTCCGGCCGGATCGCTCCGAAACCAAGTCGCTATCGTGTGCCGATGCTGCGACGCTACCGCGTCGTCATCGCCAAACCCGGGCTGGACGGACATGATCGAGGAGCGAAGGTGATCGCGCGCGGTCTCCGTGACGCGGGCTTCGAAGTCGTCTACACCGGCCTCTTCCAGACGCCTTCCCACATCGCCGAGGCCGCGCTCCAGGAGGACGCCGACGCCGTCGGCATGTCGCTCTTGTCGGGCGCCCACATGACGCTCGTCCCCGCCGTCGTCGACGAGCTGCGCGCACGCGGACTCGACGACATGCTGGTCTTCGTCGGCGGGATCATCCCCGACGAGGACATCCCCGCCTTGAAGGAACGCGGCGTCGCCGAAGTGTTCACGCCCGGCTCGCCGCTGAGCACGATCGTCGAGTGGCTGGAGTCGACACTCGATAGCCGCGAGGCGCAGCCGGCGACCTAGCGTCGGGCGGCCCGAGAACCTGAGGAGTCCCGGTGGACCTGTTCGAGTATCAGGGGAAGCAGCTGTTCGCGCGCTATGGCATTCCCGTGTCGCCCGGCGACGTCGCCGACAACGTCGACGATGCGGTGGCCGCCGCCGAACGCATCGGCTACCCCGTCGTCGTGAAGGCGCAGGTCCAAGTCGGAGGGCGTGGCAAAGCGGGCGGGATCCAGCTCGCGGCCAACGCCGACGAGGTCCGCACGCACGCGTCGAACATCCTGGGGATGGACATCAAAGGGCACGTGGTCCGGCGGCTCTGGATCGAACGCGCTTCGGACATCGCCGAGGAGTACTACGCGTCGTTCACGCTCGACCGCGCGGCCAAGCAATACCTCGGCATGCTGTCGGCGCAGGGTGGCGTCGACATCGAACAAGTCGCGGAAGCGACGCCGGATGCCATCGCGCGCCTCTCGATCGATCCGGTCGACGGCCTGAACGCCGAGCGCAGCCGCGCATGGGTCGAGTCCGCCGGCTTGAACACGAACGCGACCAACGGCACCGTCGACGTGCTGCTGCACCTCTACCAGGCGTATGTCGACGGCGACGCCGACCTTGTCGAGATCAACCCACTCATCCTGACGCCGGACGGGCGGGTGCACGCGCTGGACGCGAAGGTCTCACTCGACGAGAACGCCTCCTACCGGCACCCCGAGTGGGCGGAATACGCCGCGACGCAAGAGCTCGACGAACGCGAGCGCCTCGCCAAGGAGAAGGGGCTCAACTACATCGGCCTCGACGGCAGTGTTGGGATCATCGGCAACGGCGCGGGACTCGTGATGAGCACGCTCGACGTCGTGAACCAAGTCGGCGGGTCGGCCGCGAACTTCCTCGACGTCGGGGGCGGCGCCGACGCCACGGTGCTCGCCAACGCGATCGAGGTCATCAACACGGACGAGAAGGTGCGAGCGATCCTTGTGAACATCTTCGGCGGCATCACCCGCTGCGACGAAGTGGCGAATGGCATCGTCACGGCGCTCGATCGCGTCGCGGTGAAGTCACCGATCGTGATCCGGCTCGACGGCACCAACGCCGAGGAAGGCCGCGCCATCCTCAAGCCGCACGAGTCCGATCGCCTGATCTCCCAGCCGACGATGCTCGACGCGGCGCGCAAAGCCGTCGAGCTGGCAGCCAAGTAACGCGCGGAGCGGAGGACTCGAGTGTCGATCTTCGTCGACGAGAACACCAAGGTCGTCTACCAAGGGCTGACCGGAAGTCAGGGCCGCTTCCACGGCTTGCGCAACCGCGCGTACGGCACACAGGTCGTCGCGGGCACG
Source organism: Actinomycetota bacterium (assembly GCA_046727335.1). Taxonomy (GTDB): domain Bacteria; phylum Actinomycetota; class Acidimicrobiia; order IMCC26256; family PALSA-610; genus JBKPCL01. The sequence goes on along the minus strand of JBKPCL010000018.1, from coordinate 3,482 downwards.
AATCCGAAGAAGGCCGGTTCCGACGTCGACGGCGTCCCGATCTACGGATCGGTGAGAGACGCGCGCGCCGCCACAGGCGCCACTGCGTCGTGCGTCTTCATCCCCGCGCCGGGCGTGCGGGACGCGGTGATCGAGGCCGCCGAAGCCGGCATCGAGTTCATCGTGGTGATCACGGAAGGCGTGCCGGCTCACGACGAGGCGTACTTCTACAACTACCTGCGCGAGCGCTTCCCGCGCACGCAGCTGTTGGGTCCGAACTGCCCGGGGATCATCTCGCCCGGCAAATGCAACATCGGGATCACGCCGGGCGAGATCGCGCTCGCAGGCGGACCGGTCGGGATCGTGTCCCGCTCGGGCACGCTCACGTATCAGGCGCTGCACGAGATGACGCAACAGGGCATCGGGCAGACGACCTGCGTCGGCATCGGCGGTGATCCCGTCCCGGGTACGACCTTCGTCGATTGCCTGGCGCGCTTCGAAGACGACCCCGACACCAGAGCCGTCATCATGATCGGCGAGATCGGTGGATCCGCCGAGGAAGACGCAGCCGAGTTCATCAGGACCAAGATGACCAAGCCGGTCGTTGCGTACATCGCCGGTGTGACCGCGCCGCCCGGCAAGAAGATGGGGCACGCGGGCGCGATCATCTCCGGTTCGAAGGGCACCGCCGCGGCCAAGATCGAAGCGTTGGAGGCGGCCGGTTGCCGGATCGCGCAGAACCCGACCGAGATCGGCGGGCTGATGGCGGACGTCGTCGCCGAGTTATGAGGCCGGTTGCGGTTCCGGTTGCGGTTCCCGTACCCGCACGACCGCGCCCGCCATCAACGCGATCGATCCCAGCAGCATCAGCCAGAAGCCGAGCTGCCGGCCCTGATTGAACTCACCCCGGTCGACGACCAGCCACGACAGCATCAGCAGCAGCGACTGGGCGGCGAGCACGAGATGGATCTGGTCCCATCCGACGCCGAGCACGTGTTCCGGCACGTTGACCCGCGTCGCGAAGGCGGTCAGCGCGACCTGCGCGGCCATCACGGCACCGAGCAGTGCCGGCAGCGTCGCGATCGCGAAGAAGCCGTTGCTCCAGACCGTCGCCGTCACGGGAGCACCGTGCACCGGCGCCGCTTTGAAGAACGGGAGGAGGGAGCTCAGCAGCATCACGACGCCGGCAACGAGGATGACGAGGTTCCCTACGGACAGCTTGAGCTTGTCCAACACGTGTTGCTCCGATCAGCCGAACACGCGGGTCCGGCGCCGTTCGCGCCGCCGAGCGAGCGCCGCGCCGGCGAGCGCGAGGCCGCCCGCCACTTCGATCCAGAGCCCGACCTGCCGATCGCCGACGTCGGTGGCGAGCCAGGCGAGCGCCATCAGCCCGGCCATACAGCCGACTGCGACCTGCAGCTGGTCGGGCGTGAACCCGGCCAGGTCATCCGGCAGCGAGATGCGGGCGAACCTGGCGAGCGCAACCTGCACCGCCAGCGCCGTCCCGTACAGCGGAAGCAGGGTCGCGAGCGGGAACCAGCCCGCGCTCCACGTGCTCGCGCCGCCCGCGAACTGGAGAAATGATCCGAACAACATGGCGGCGCCGATCGCCATGATGGCGCGCTCGGCGCGGCTCGGCCGGTCCTGGTGCATCGTCGGTGTTTCGGCCGTTTCGGTCGCGAAATTGAGCCGCTCACGCGTGGCCGGGGCCCCGGGAGGGGCAGAACCCCACGGCTAGGGTGATTCTCGTGCAGGTCGGCGTCCTCGCATCGGGCAGCGGAACGATTCTGCGAGCGATGGTGGAGAAGGGTCTGCCGATCGCGGTGGTCGTGTCCGATCGCCCGTGCGGCGCCCTCGAGATCGCCGCCGAGGCCGGCATCCCCACCGTGCTCGTCGAGCGAACCGACTTCAGTCCGAACTTCGATCGCGTCGCCTACACCCATGAGGTCGTCGACGCCCTCGTCGCACACGGAGTCGACCTCGTCGCGATCGCCGGCTTCGGCACGATCCTGTCGAAGCCGTTCATCGACGCCTACAGCGGCCGCGCCGTGAACACTCATCCCGCGCTGCTCCCGTCGTTCAAGGGTTGGCATGCAGTGCGCGAGGCACTCGAGTTCGGCGTGAAGGTGACCGGATGCACGGTGCATCTCGTCACCGAAGACGTGGACGCCGGGCCGATCTTGGCGCAGGAGGCGGTGCCGGTGCTGGAGGGAGACACCGAAACGACGCTCCATGAACGGATCAAAGAGGTCGAGCGGCGGCTGTATCCCGAGGTGATCGAAAGACTCGCGAAGGCACGCGCATGAGGACGAAGATCCGGCGCGCGCTCGTGTCCGTCTCGGACAAGCGCGGCCTCCCGCAACTCGTGCGAGCGCTGCACGAGCTCGGCGTCGAGCTCGTGTCGTCGAGCAGCACGGCCGCTGCCATCGAGGCGGCCGGCGTTCCGGTCACGCCGGTCGACGCCGTCACCGGCTCACCGGAGATGCTGGACGGCCGGGTGAAGACGCTGCATCCCAAGATCCACGGCGGTCTCCTCGCCGATCGCGGCCAGCAGTCGCATCTCGACGATCTGGAGCGTTACGGCATCGCGCCGCTCGATCTCGTCGTGTCGAACCTCTATCCGTTCGAGGAGAGTCCCGATATCGAGACGATCGACATCGGCGGGCCGGCGATGACGCGCGCGGCGGCCAAGAACCACGCGTGGGTCACGATCGTCACCGACCCGGATCAGTACGCGCCGCTCATCGAGGAGCTCCGCGCCAACGACGGCAGCGTCGGAGAGGCGACGCGCCGCGCGTTCGCGATCGAAGCATTCGCTCGTACGGCGGCGTACGACGCCGCGATCCTGCAATGGTTCGAGGCACGCGAGTACGAGCCGTTGCAACCGCACCTCGTCGTCGCGCTCGACCGCACCGACGAGACGCTGCGGTACGGCGAGAACCCGCACCAACGCGCGGCTCGGTACCGCTGGCATGGGACGACGAGTTGGTGGGACGGCGTCCGCCAGCACGGCGGTCTCGCGCTCTCGTACCTGAACTACTACGACGCCGATGCCGCGTGGCTGCTCGTGCACGATCTCGGCGACCGCCCCGCATGCGCGATCATCAAGCACGCGAACCCGTGTGGCGTCGCGGTCGACACGACGCTCGCGGACGCGTATCAACGGGCGCTCGAGTGCGACGAGCGCTCCGCATTCGGCGGCATCGTCGCGCTGAACCGTCCGGTCGATACGCCAACCGTCGAATGGATGGTGGCGGGCCCGCAGGCTGACGTCGTCATCGCGCCTCGGTACGAAGCCGGCACCGTCGAAGCGCTGCAGCGGAAGCGGAAGAACACCCGCGTGTTGGAGGCGCCGGCGCCGGTCCGGCCGGCGCTCGACTTCCGTCAGATCTCAGGCGGTTTCTTGGTGCAGGAGCCTCACCACTTCGCGGCGACGCGCAACGAGTGGCGGGTCGTCACCAAGGCTGCCCCGACTCCCGAGCAGTGGCGCGACCTCGAGCTGG
>JBKPCL010000017.1:0-5603 GCA_046727335.1 Actinomycetota bacterium | reverse complement strand
GCACGACCTCGACGAGATCGCCGTCGACTGCACCGTGGTAGAAGTCGACGAGTCGGCAGCGCTGCGCCGCAGTATCGACCACCGCCGTGTCGAGAAACGGCACGAGCACGTTGAAGCCGAACGGCCCGCGGAGTTGTTTGGCGAGGGCGTCGAGGAAGTCCGCGACGACGGGCGCGGGCGCCATCGGCATGCCGGTCATCGCCATGCCGCCCGCGTCGACGACGGCAGCCATGAGCTCGGGGGACGAGATCGCGCCCATCGGCGCGAGCTGTATCGGAACCTCGCATCCGACGAGCTCAGTGAAGCGAGTGGCCAGCATCGCTCAGTGCGTCGTGTAGTCGACCGGGGCTGCGCCTTTGACCGCGACCGCGAAACAGAAGCAGTGGATCGCACCACCGCCGGTCGGGCGCAGACTGTGGACCGTGTCGGGCGGGATGTACACGAGGTCACCGGGCGTCACCGGCCGCTCCTCGTCGGCGACGGTCATGACTCCTCGTCCGGACATCACGAAGTAGAACTCGTGCGTCGGGTGCTGGTGCGGGAACACTGCCCCTCCGGGCGCCACCTCGAACTCGTTCACGAGCTCGAGCGAGCCGCCGTCGGTGAGGTCGTGCATCTCGCGCGGCCGCACCAGGTACCAGACGGGGACCGTTCCGTTGTGCTCGACCTCCGGTTCGACGTCGACGATCGACCGCACGTCCATTCGGCACCTCCGGGAGACGTTCGCCGCCGGAGACTACGACGAGCGCCGGCGGCGGCCTCCGAACCTCCCGAGCCGGGACCGCGAGTGCGCCCCGATGGGGTAGTACGACAGCATGGAATCGAGCCTGACGATCGGGCGCATACGCGGGGTCGTCGTCGGCGTGCACTGGAGCGTCCTGTTCGTGCTGGCGCTGGTCACGATCAGCCTTGCCGCGGGGGTCTTCCCCGACGATGTCGGCGGCTACAGCACGGCCATCTACTGGATCGCAGCGCTGGTCACCGGCGTGCTGTTCCTGTTGTCGATCTTGGCGCACGAGGTGAGTCATGCGGTCGTCGCGCTCCGTCACGGCGTTGCCGTCGACCGCATCACTCTCTGGTTGCTCGGCGGCGTCGCTCAGCTCGAAGGCGGCGCCAAGACGCCGGGCGACGACTTCCTCATCGCGTTCGTCGGCCCCGCCACGAGCATCGCGATCGGCCTCATCGCAGGCGCGTTGGCGTTGGGCTTGGACGCGGCGTCGGCGTCGGCATTGCTGGTCGAGATGCTCAAATGGCTGGCCGGCATCAACCTCGTGCTCGCGGTCTTCAATCTCGTGCCCGCCGCGCCGCTGGACGGCGGTCGCGTACTGCGCGCTGCCCTTTGGGCGCAGAGCAAGGATCGACTTCGGGCGACGGTGATCGCGTCGAAGGCCGGACGGCTCTTCGGGATCGCGCTCATCGCCGGCGGGGTCCTCTTGTTCCTCGGCGGTGCCAACGGACTGTGGTTCGCGCTGCTCGGCTGGTTCATCATCAACGCGGCGAGCGCCGAGGAACGCCATGCCGTCTTGGAGCGGCGGCTGGGTTCGCTTCGCGTTCGCGATGTCATGAGTGCCGATCCGGTGACCGTACCCGCCGACACCGATCTCGAAGAGTTCGTCGACAGCTATGTGTTCCGAAACCATCACTCGACGTTTCCCGTCGTCGACGCCAACGGAGATCCGCGTGGCCTCATCACGTTGAGGCGCGTGAAGCAAGTGCCGCGCGAACGCTGGCGGGAGACCCGCGTGAGCGAGGTCGCTTGTCCGTTCGACGAGGTTCCCAAGTCGGAGCCCGACGAACTGCTCGTGGACGCCTTCGACCGGATGCGGGACGACTGCGCCGAAGGACGTGGGCTCGTCATGCGCGACGGCCACCTCGTCGGCATCCTCGCGCCCGCCGACATCAACCGGGCACTCGAGCTCGCCGACGCCGCACGCGCCGCGCGGTAGCTCGACCAACCGTGGGGCGATGACGGCGCGCAACTGGTAGCGGCGAATGGTGAACTTCGTCTCCGACGTCCCGATCTCCCGGTTGCGCCCCTTGTTCAAGCGGCGCCGCGTCCCCTGCCGATAGCAACAGTGCCTGGGGAGGGCGCACGGCCAGGATGGGTTCGCGTGCAGTTCAGATCTCAGCGGAGCACACGGAAGGTGTTCACCACGATCGTCGTTCTCCTCGTCAGCGCCGTTGCCGTCGCCGTCTTGGTGGCACAAGCGCAGGCTCAGACCGGCTCGAGTGGCTGTAACACCATCAACAGCATGTTCGGGACGTCCAGCATGACCGACGGTCCGAGCATTGGCGGCGTGTCGATGAACGCCGGCGAGCAGCTGCAACTGACGGTGACGAATCCGACCGACGGCGCGCCGACCGCCAGCACCATCAGCCTCGACGGCACGCTGGTCGCCTGGGCCGCGTATCCGGCGAGCGCGGTCTGGACGGTTCCCGCAACCGGCCGCGTGGGTCAACTCGATTTCGCCGTCGACCCGACGCAAGTCGCGGCGTTCAAGATCGCGTGTCTGCCGGGCGGCGGGTTGACACCGACTCCTCCGCCGACGACCACCACCACGACGGTCGCGCCGACGACCACCACCACGACGGTCGCGCCGACCACGACCACGACGACGACCGTCCCGCCGACGACCACCACCACGACGGTCGCGCCGACAACGACCACGACGACGGTCGCGCCGACGACAACCACGACCGACCCGCCGACGACAACCACGACCGACCCGCCGACGACCACGACCACGGTCGCCGCGGCGCCGACGACCACGACGCTCCCGACGGACCCTTGCAAGCCCGGCCACGGCTACGGCGACCAGAACCACTGTCACGAAGGCGACGGTGCCTCGGCCAACGCCCCGCGCAAGGGCGCCGACACGCACTGCAGCGGCAAGTCGCACGGGCACAAGCATTCGTGCCACAAGGACAGCCACCACCATCACGGTCACAAGTGACCGGATCTCAGAGCGCACGACGTGCTTCCCGCTCTTGGCTACGTTTGGCTAGGTGACTTCTCAGCAGGAGCACGCGGAACGCTTCGCCGCACTGCACCACGGCGACACCCCGCTGCTCATGCCGAACCCATGGGATCCCGGTAGCGCGCGCCTGCTCACCGCCCTCGGGTTTCAGGCGCTGGCGACAACGAGTTCGGGGTTCGCCGGCACGCTCGGCCGTCTCGACGGGCATGTCACACGCGCCGAGGCGCTGGCGCACGCGGCGGCCATCGTCAACGCCGCCGACGTCCCCGTGAGCGCTGACCTCGAGAACGGCTTCGCGGATGAACCGCACGGCGTTGCCGAGACGATCCGGCTCGCGCTGGACACCGGGCTCGCAGGTGGATCGATCGAGGACTTCACACGCCACGACGACGATCCGATCTATGACCACAAGCTTGCGGTCGAGCGCGTCGCTGCCGCTGCGGAAGCCGCGCACGCAGGGCCGGTGCGATTCGTGTTGACCGGCCGGGCCGAGAACCACATTCACGGCCGTCCGGATCTCGCCGACACGATCGCTCGTCTGCAGGCATACCAAGAGGCCGGCGCGGACGTGCTCTACGCGCCCGGCCTCACCGAAGCTGCCGACATCCGTGCCGTCGTGACGTCGGTCGACCGTCCGGTCAATGTGCTGGCGCTGCCAGGCACGCCCAGTGTCCCGGAACTCGCAGAGCTCGGCGTGAAGCGCGTGTCGGTCGGTGGCGCGTTCAGTCTCGTTGCCATCGGTGCCGTCGCCCGAGCCGGACGCGAGTTCCTCGAACGCGGCACATCTGGGTATTGGGACCTCGCCGCCGAGGGCCGGTCGCTCGCGCGCCAGGCCTTCGTGAACCGCGACCGGTCTTCCCGAGGTTGAACGCGATGCGCTTTGGTCTGGACGTAGCGCAACAACGAATGCCATGGACAGAACTCGCGCGGCGTGTGCGACTCGCGGAAGAGCTCGGCTTCGACGGCGTGTGGGGCTTCGATCACTTCCAACCGATGTACGGCGAAGGGCCGGGTGAATGCTTCGAGGCGAACACGACGCTGGCGGCATGGGCCGGGGTCACGAGCCGCATCCGGCTCGGAACGCTCGTGACGGGGATGACGTATCGCCATCCCTCGGTCTTCGCCGCCGAAGCGATCACCATCGACCACGCGTCTGGTGGACGGCTCGAGCTGTCGTACGGAGCGGCGTGGTTCGAGAAGGAGCATCGGGAGTTGGGCATTCCGTTTCCATCGGTCGCGGAACGCGTCAACGCCTTCGAAGAGGCGGTGCAGATCGTGCGCGGTCTCCTCACGACCGACGGCTTCACGTTCGAGGGCCGCTACTTCGAGACGCGCAACGCGACCCTGCGTCCTCGACCGGTGCAGCAGCCCCATCCGCCGATCTGGATTGGCGCGTCGGGGGAACGCCGCATGTTGCCGATTGCCGCAAAGTATGGGGACGTCTGGCATTGCTACGGCTCGCCGCGCACACTCGCCGACAAGTCCCGAAAGCTGAGTGATCTCGCCGCCGACGCGGGGCGTGATCCCGGCACGATCACGCGTGCGTCGTCGTTGTCGTTGGACGACGTCGACCAGGCCGCCGCCGACATCGGAGCATGGCGTGACGCGGGCTTCGACTATCTCGTGTGCGGCTGGCCCGGAGCGGGCGAACGCAACGTCGAAGCGTTCGCGGAGCGGTTCACTCGGCGCTGACCGCCGGCCCTCGGGAGATCGGCACGTCGGCCCAGATGACGGAGCCTCCCGACGCCGTGGTGTAACTGCCTTGCGAACGCGTCAAGGCTGCCAGCACATCCGCTCGGAGGGCGTGGTTCACGCCGCCGAGCGCGACGACCGGCGCCAGGTGATCTTCGATCTCGATGCGGGTCCCGGACTCGATGGCAACGAGTCGCACCTCGAGATCTTCGGCGGCGTCGCTCTCCTCGGCCGCGGTCTGCAAGAGCTCGGTCAGCACGATGCTCACGTCCATCAGATGCTGTTCGGAATGGCCGTGGCGGCGCAACGTTTCGCGCACGATCGCGCGTGCGCGTGGCAGCTCCGTCGTCCGAGGACCGACGCTCAAGGTGAGCATGCCGTTAGTTCTAGTCACTCCCAGACGGTGTGACATCCGTGGTCAGTTGTCGACAGCCGCTTCTGCCGTCGAATCTTCGCTGCCGGACTGCTCGCCTGACGTGTTTCGCTCGCGCTGGTGCGAGAGATGCGACTCGATCGAGGCAACCCGAGTGATCAGCGCCGAGAGGATCGCGGGAGCGACAGGCTCCTGCTCGGTCGGGGGGTACTCGGTCTCGTCACCTCGCGCCGCGTCGGCCGCCTCGACCGCCTTCTCGCGGATCGCAGTGGCTTCGCGCTGTGCTTCCTTGTGCACTTCGAACACTTCGTTCGCCGCTTCGTTGAGGATGCGGGCCGCCGCGGCTTGCCGCTCGGCGTCGACTCGGAGCGCGGCAGCCTGACGCATCGCAAGCTCGATCACGCGGGCGGCTTCGGCGCGCGCCGAGTCTCGACCACCTTCCGCTTCATCGGCCTGGGCCCGGGCCTCGGTGACCCGACGCTGCGTCGCCTCCGACTCGGCGACAGTCGCCCGCAATGCGTCGTGCGTCTCGGCGAGCTGCGACTGCGCGTCGGCGAGCT
>JBKPCL010000016.1:0-30536 GCA_046727335.1 Actinomycetota bacterium | reverse complement strand
CCTCATCTCCGGCAGCGGCGCGGGCATTCCCGTCCAACGCTCGACTTGGAGTGCTGCCTGCCGGACGAGCATGCCGAGCCCGTCGACGACCGCGGCGCCCCGTGCCTGGGCCGCCTGGAGCATCGGGGTCTCGAGTGGGTGGTAGACGAGGTCGACGTACACCTGGCCCGCGCCGAGCGCCTCCAGCGCCACGGGCAGCGAGCCGTCTCCCATTCCGAGCGGTGTGGCGTTCACCACGAACGTCGCTGCCCGCGCCGCGTCGGCACGCTGGTCCCACGCCACGGTTGCAGCGTCGACGAGCGCCGCTGCGTGTTCGGCGGCGCGCGTCCGTCGAGCGGTGATCGTGACGCGGGCCCCCGTGCCGGCAAGCGCGACCGCCACCGCGCGCGCGGCACCACCCGCGCCGAGGAGCAAGACGTCGTGTCCGGCAACGTCGTGGCCGGCATCGCGCAACGCGAGGAGGAACCCTTCGCCGTCGGTCGACTCTCCGTACAGCGAGCCGTCCGCACGCAACGTCACCGTATTGACACTGTGGAGCTTGGCCGCGTCGGGCGCGCACTCGTCGCACAGCTCCGCGACCGCGGCCTTGTGCGGCATCGTGACGGAGAGTCCCACGAGACCGAACGCGCGCGCACCATCGAGTGCGTGGCGCGCGGCGCCGTCGGGCACGTCGAATGCGACGTAGACCCAGTCCAGTCCGAGCGCGCGGTAGGCCGCGTTGTGCAACAATGGCGATAGCGAGTGGAGAACGGGATCGCCGATGACCGCGGCGACGCGGGTCGCACCGCTGATCGGGCTGTTCACGGACAGCGGGACTTCGCGACGTTCTGCTGGTGCTCCGCGTACGTCGTCGCGAACAACGTCTTCCCGTCACACGCGGCGACGTAATAGAGGTACGGCGTGGTCGCGGGGTGGAGCGCCGCGAGCAAGGACGCCTTGCCGACACTCGAGATCGGGCTCGGTGGCAAGCCGGTGTGCAGATAAGTGTTGAACGGCGAGTTGATGAGCTTGTCGGCGTTCGAGAGCGTCCGCAGGTTCGGGTTACCCCGCGCGTAGATGAGCGTGGCGTCGATTTGGAGCGGCTGGTTCTGCGCCAACCGGTTGTAGATCACCGACGCGATCAGTGGCCGATCGCCGTCGAGCTTGGCCTCGGATTGGACCAACGAGGCGACCTTGAGGACGTCGTACGGGCCCAGGCCGTGGACGTTCGCAGACGGGAGGCCGGTCACCGCCGCGTTCTGGTCGAAGGTCTTGACCATGATCTTCAAGATGTCGATCTCGTCTTCGGAGTCCGACACCTTGTAGGTATCGGGCCAGAGCAATCCCTCGAGGCTCGTCACGTTCTGAGGCTGCAGCGCGGAGCGCACGGCGTTGTTGCGCGTGTCCTCCAGGAAGGCGTCGCCGTGCCGACCCGGCAGCTTGCCGACGCGCTGTGCGATCTGGCCGAGCCAGAGCCCGGGAGGGACCGCCAGGTTCGTGTAGTCGATGCGAGGCCCGGCCTTCAGCGCGCTGACGGCCTTGCGCACGCCCATGTGCCGGTGCATCGCGTATGTGCCCGCCTGGAAGTTCGTCTCGCCTTTGAGTCGCGCGTAGACATCGAACACGATCGCCGAGCCGATGACGCCCTTGTGCGACAGCTCGTCGGCGATGCGAGGCACTCCCCAATTCCGTTGCACCTGGACCTGGACGGCAGCACCTTGACCGCCCGGGGGATCGAGTTGCCACCAGAACCACGCGCCTGCGCTCGCGAGCACCAAGACGGGCAGCACCACGAGGACGACGACGATGATCACGACGCGATGGCGCCGGCGCGGCACGGTCACGCGCCGGATGTGGCCCTCCGTGGCGTCGACGTCGGCGTCGCCGTCGATGCGTGTCATCGTCCGGGTGACTCCAGCCACGTTTGCAGCATCACCGCCGCTGCGACCTTGTCGACGACCCGGCGGCGTTCGTTCCGTCGCACGCGCCCCTCGGCGAGACTGCGCTCCGCGGTGACCGTGGTGAGGCGCTCGTCGTGGACGACTACGTCGATGTCGGGGCCCGCGGCCGCTTGCAACGCAGCGGCTTCGGCGAGCGCGGCTTTCGCGGCCGGTCCCGTGCGACCCGACAACGAAAGCGGCAGCCCGACGACGATCACCGTCGCCCCGGCGGCGCGTGCCGCGGCGACAATGGCTCGGCGGTCCTCGGTGGGTTCGCCACTGCGAACGATCACGTCGTGCGGCGAGGCGACCGTCCTGGTCGGGTCGGAGAGTGCGAGGCCGATTCGCCGGCTCCCCAGGTCGACGCCGAGGACGCGGCCGGCCGCGGTGCTCACGATCACGCGTGCGCCTGCTCGGCCTGCTCACGAAGAAGGCGCAGCGCCTCGTCGACGCCGTCGACCTTCGGACCGCCGCCGACGACCGACGCCGCGCCTTTGCCGACGCCACCACCAAGCGCGGTGACCGCGGGCTTTGCGATCGCGTCCGCGGCGACTCCGCGCTCGACGAGGTCCTTGCTCACCGCGACGGTAATGCCGGCCTTGGCGCCGTCCGGTCCAGTGCCGACGAGCGCCACGATCCCGGTGCCGAGGGCACGCACCGTTTCGGTAGCGAGCTGCTTCAGCGCCGCGTTCTCGAGTCCGTCGCGCCGGGCGACGACGACACCATCGCGCGCATCTCGAGCGAGGTCGCCCGCGGCCGCGGCCGCTTCCTTCGCCTTGAGCCGCGCGAGCTCGTCTTGCAGTTCCCGAACTTGGTCCGACAGGCGTTCGATCCTGTCGGGAACTTCCTTGGGATTGGCCCGTAGCAACTCGCCCGCGCGCTTGAGCAGCTGCTCCTCGAACGCGATGTACTCGAGCGCACCGTCACCGGTCATGGCCTCGATGCGACGCAGGTTGGAGCCGATCGATCCTTCGCTGACGATCTTGATCGGTCCGATGAACCCGAGCGCGTAGACGTGCGTCCCACCACACAGCTCGGTGGACGGTCCGGCCTCGAGCACCCGCACGACGTCTCCGTACTTCTCACCGAAGAACGCAATCGCGCCGATCCGTTCCGCTTCGGCTCGCGTGGTTTCGTAGTGGCGCACCGGAGCATCGGAGATGACGAGCTCGTTGGCGAGTCGTTCGACCTCCGAGATCTCGGTCGCGGTGAGCGGCTCATGATGGCTGAAGTCGAAGCGCAGGCGGTCGGGCGCGACGAGCGAGCCGGCCTGCTGGACGTGGGGTCCGAGCACCTCCCGCAGCGCCCAGTGCAGCACGTGAGTCGCGGTGTGGTTGCGGCGAATGCGGTCGCGGCGGACGCCGTCGATCGCGGCTTCGACTTCGTCCGTTTCGGCGATCGTGCCCTCCCGGACGACGCCTTGGTGCATGACGAGCGTGCCCGCCAGCCCGTATTGCGTGTCGCGCACGTCGACGATCGCGCCCGCGGCCGTTGTGAACGTCCCGGTGTCGCCGATCTGGCCACCGGCCTCCGCGTAGAACGGCGTGCGGTCGAGGACGATGTCGACCGCGCCGCCGGCGTCGACCTGGCCGACACGTTCACCATCGACGATCAGCGCCAGGACCTTGGCGCGTGAGGTGTACTCGCGCCGCCCCGTGAAATCCGTTGCGCCGTATTCGTCGACGAGCTCGCGGTAGAGGTCGATCGGTCCGCCCCGCGCCGCGCCGGCTTCTTCGCCCGCGGCTCGCGCCCGGGCGCGTTGCTCGGCCATGCGCGCTTCGAACTCGTCGAGATCGACCTCGCGCCCGCGCTCCGCCGCGATCTCGCGAGTCAAGTCGATCGGGAACCCGAGCGTGTCGTGGAGGAAGAACGCGTCGTCACCGCTCACGTCGCCGGCTTCCACGAGATCAGCGAGCATGTCGACGCCGCGTTGGAGCGTGGCGCGGAACGACTCCTCTTCGCGTTCGACGACCTTGGCGACGATGGACTTCGCACTCTCGATCTCGGGATACGCCGTCCCCATGAGCTCGACGACGACATCGACGAGGCGCGGCATGACGACGTCGCGCGCGCCGAGCAGGTACGCATGGCGTACCGCGCGCCGGATGATGCGGCGCAGCACGTACCCGCGTTCCTGGTTCGACGGGCGGACACCGTCGGCGATCATGAACGTCATCGTGCGGGAGTGCTCGGCGATGATGCGCAGCGAGACGTCGCGCACGGGATCGGCGCCGTAGGAGACGCCGGTGGCGGCTTCGGCGGCCGCGATCAGCGGCTGGAACAGGTCGATGTCCCAGATCTCCGACTTCCCCTGCACGACCATGAGGTTCCGCTCGAGGCCGGCGCCGGTGTCGATGCTCGGCTTCGGCAACGGGACGCGCTCCCCGTCGGCTCGCTGGTCGAACTGCATGAACACGAGGTTCCAGATCTCGATGTAGCGGTCCGCACCAGTGATCGGTCCGCCCGCAGGACCGTGCACCGGTCCCAAGTCCCAGAAGATCTCCGATGACGGCCCGCACGGGCCGGTGTCACCCATCCGCCAGAAGTTGTCCTCGCCGAGCCGTTGAATGCGCTCCGCGGGAAAGCCGACACGATCACGCCAAATCTGCTCCGCTTCGTCGTCCTCTTCGTGCACGGTGATCCAGATCCGTTCGGGATCGACCCGCAGCACGCCGGTGAGGAACTCCCACGCCCACGGGATCGCGTCGGCCTTGAAGTAGTCGCCGAAGCTGAAGTTGCCGAGCATCTCGAAGAACGAGAAGTGACGGTTGGTGCGGCCGATGTCGTCGAGGTCATTGTGCTTGCCACCTGCGCGCACGCACTTCTGCACCGAGACGGCCCGGACGTACGGCGGGGTCTCCTCGCCGGTGAAGAACGGCTTGAACGGCACCATCCCGGCGACCGTGAACAGCAGGGACCGATCGACCGGGATCACGCTCGCCGACGGCACATGCGTGTGAGCGCGTGCGACGAAGAAATCGACGAACGCGCGCCGTAATTCATCGGCAGTCATGGGGCGATCGGGCATCCCGACCAGGCTACTGCCCACCCCTCGAGACGAGATTCGAGCGCAACTCGGCCTCGCGGCTGCGCATCGCACCACGGCCCTCGGTGACCGCGGCGCGCACGTTGCCGCCCCAGCGGTCGACGACGTCGGCGGGCACGTACCGCGACGCGAGGCGGCGAACCCGCCGGGTCAAGGTCCACGAGGACGCGACGCCGAGCGCAAAACCGACGAGCAACCAGAACAGACGCTTGAACATGACTACGACGCCCTCCGCTTGCGCCGTGACCGTCTCCCATTTGCGCGAGCGGCTTCGGCTTGTTCCCCGTCGCGCAGGCGTTGCGCAGCGCGAGAGACGCCGGTACCGAAGGCCATTGCCTTCACCACGGGTGACGCGATCGTGCGGGCCGCCAGCTTCGACGCGCCGTCGACCGCGTCGCTCAACCGCTCCGCGTTCGTGACGATGCGCTCGACGCGGTCGATCTCTGTCGCGGTGTCGTGCAGCGCGCGGCGCGCGTCGTCCAGGAGCGGGACCGCTTCGGCCTCGAAGTCGGCGATCGTGCGGCGAAGGTCTCGCAGCGTTCGAGCGAGCGCGACGAGGACTGCGGCCAGCACCGCGACGAGCATCGTGACGACAGTGGCCGCGACGACGGCGAGCACGTCACTGGTCGTCATCGTCGCTCCCGTCTCCCGCCACCGATTCGTTCGGCGATTCGCCGAGCGATTCGCCCGACCGTCGCTCACGCAGCTGGGCCGCAAGCTGCGGCTCGGCGCCGTGCCGTCCCGGACGGTAGAACCGCTCCCCTGCTACCTCCACGGGCAGGTGCTGCTGAGGCACCCAGCCCGCCGGAGCGTCGTGAGGATAGACGTAACCCTCACCGTGACCCAGGACCCTCGCTCCCCGGTAATGCGCGTCTCGGAGATGGATCGGGACTGGTCCGGCGCGGCGGTGCTCGACGGCGTCGGTCGCTGCGCCGAGCGCAGCGATAACGCTGTTCGACTTCGGCGCCAGGCTCAGGTGGATGACGGCATGGGCGAGATTGATGGCCGCTTCCGGCAGCCCGACGTATTCGACCGCGCGCGCGGTGGCGTCGGCGACGAGCAACGAATGCGGATCGGCGAGTCCGATGTCCTCCGACGCGAGGATGACCAGGCGACGCGCGATGAAGCGTGCGTCCTCGCCCGCATCGAGCATGCGTGCGAGCCAATACAGGCCCGCGTCGGGATCCGAGCCTCGAATCGACTTGATGAACGCGCTGACGATGTCGTAGTGCTCGTCGTCGCCGTAGCGGACACTGCGCAGTGCGAGCGCGGCCTCGGCGTCGTCGAGCGTGATGCGCGCGCGACCGTCTTGGACGGTGAGCGCATGCGCGACCTCGAGCACGGTGAGGAGATGACGCGCATCGCCCTCGCTGCGGTCGACGAGATGTTTCAGCGCCTCGTCGTCGAGCGTCGTCGGCTCCGCACCGAGGCCGCGTTCGGCGTCGTCGAGGGCGCGATGCGCGAGTTCGACGAGCGCGTCGTCGTCGAGCGGTTCGAGCCGGAACAGCGTGCTACGCGACAGCAGCGGGCCGGTGAGCGAGAAGAACGGGTTTTCAGTCGTCGCGCCGATCAGGACGAGCAGACCCTCCTCGACGAACGGGAGCAGCACGTCTTGTTGGGAGCGGCTGAACCGGTGGACCTCGTCGAGGAAGAGGATCGTTCCCTGGCCGTGCTCACCGAGGCGGTTGCGGGCGCGTTCGGCGATCTCGCGCACGTCCTTCACTCCCGCGCTGACCGCGCTCAGCGTTTCGAAGGCCTTGGCGGTGACGCCGGCGATGAGTCGAGCGACCGTCGTCTTGCCGGTGCCGGGCGGCCCCCACAGGATCAGTGACGACAAGCGATCCGACTCGATGAGCACGCGCAGCGGCTTCCCGGGGGCGAGGAGATGCTCCTGTCCGACGACCTCGTCGAGCGTGCGGGGCCGCAGCCGCGCCGCCAGCGGCGCCCGCAGGGCAAGCCGTTCTTCGACCGCAGCCGCGAACAGATCGGGCCCCTTCGCCATAGTCAGCCCAGGTTACGTCTGGCGGCTCGGCACGCCCCTCCCAAACAGTTCGCGCGCGCAGCCCCCTTCACGCGGGGGTACGCGCGCAATCATCGACGAAGAGGGCGCCGGCGACCTTCTCCACGATCTCTCGATCCGATGACGCGTCCGTGAAAATCAGCGGCGTCCAGCCTGCGAGGGCCAGGTCTGTGATGCGCGCGTTGTCATACGCCACGGCGCTTGGACCAGAGTGCACCGCGAGGCCGTAATACTCCGCGAACGCCTTCCGGTCCGGCCACGCGAGATCGAGGACGTACGCCTTGGTACCGACCTGCACGCGATGCTGCTGCACCGGTACCGGAAGACCTGCCCGAGTCACGACGTCGAGGACATGAAGCTCTGACGCGCTCCCGCCGGGATGAAACCCGATGCCGCGTTGGGCAAGCAAAGAGCGGATAGTCGACATGTGCCGCCCCGGTCCGGACTCGAGTCGTTCTGCGCAACGCTTGAGCCGACGCAGGGAGGCGACGCTGCGGCGCAGTCCGTCATCGAGAACACGGCCGAGCTGGAACTCCGACAGCAGGGTGGTGCAATCGCACAGAGTGCGCTCGAAGCTTGTGCACGGGATCCCGTTCCGATGCGCGATGTCGACGTCATCGAAGTGCACACTCCGATGAATCCGGACTCCCTTCAGCCGAGGTGCCCTCGGAAAGGGCACGGTGAGCTCGAGCGCTTCTGATGGTTGATGTACGAACGTCCAGAGGTGAGCCGCGGGCGCGTGCGACAGCGCTGCGTCCGGACCAGCCGCCAGTACTGCCGCCAAGGCGGTCTGCTCCCACGTCTGGGGCACTCCGATCAACACGTAGACGCGCGGTCGGACTCGCCGCAATTCACGCCGTTCGATCAATCTCTCGATGTGTCGCTCCGTGAGCCCGCTCTCACGAAGCTGATGAAGTGTGACCAGACCATGTTGGCGATTGGCGATGTGTTCGAGCTTCAGCAGCCGTGACTCCATGGCTGTGCACCGTAGAAGTGGGGTGCGACAGCCATCCGTGATTGCGCGCTCCACCCCCTGGCGAGGGGGTGGAGCGCTCAATCTGTTTGGGCCGTTTGGCGCTCTTCGATGACTCGCAGGCCGAGTTCGCGGAGTTGGGCGGGGTCGATCGGGGTTGGCGCGTTGGTGAGGGGATCGGCACCGGACTGCGTCTTCGGGAACGCGATGACCTCGCGGATGTTCTCCTCGCCTGCGAGGATCGCGGCGAATCGGTCAACGCCGACGGCGAAACCGGCGTGCGGCGGCGCGCCGTACCGGAACGCGTCCAGCAGGAAGCCGAAGCGTCGTTGCGCGTCGTCGGGCGCGATGCCGAGCAGCGAGAAAATGCGCTGCTGCAGATCGGAACGGTGGATACGAACGCTCCCCGACCCGAGCTCCCAACCGTTGAGCACGAGGTCGTACGCCTGCGACCGCACGGCCAACGGCTCCATCTCCAACAGTCCGAGGTCTTCGGGGTGCGGCATCGTGAACGGATGATGCGCGGGGATTGGCCGTCCGTCGTCGCCCACCCCATCGAACAGCGGAAAGTCGACGACCCACACGAACCGCAAGCCCTCGGACACGGGCGGCCGGCCCAAGTCGAGGCGCAGCTGACCGAGCACCGATCGCGCCGTCGAGCGCTCGCCGGCGACGAGCAGCAGGAGATCGCCCGCCGACGCACCCAACGCGTCGACCAGCCCCAGCTGCTCTGACTCCGACAAGAACTTCGCGACCGGCGAGTCGAGCTCCTCCCGCTCGCGCACGCGGATCCACACGAGCCCGGCCGCGCCCAATGTCTTCGCACGCTCTGTCCACGCATCGAGCCGGGACCGCGCCATCTCGCCCTCGCCCGGAACGCGAATCCCCTTGATCGCCTCCGCCCCGGCGAACGCGCGGAACTCGGTGTCGCCGAACAGATCGGTCAGCTCGACGAGCTCCATGCCGAAGCGGACGTCCGGCTTGTCCGAGCCGTACCGCTCCATCGCGTCGTGCCACGTCATGCGTGGGATCGTCGCCGGCGCCTCGTCGGGCCGCACCGCCTCCGCCGCCGCGAGCACGGCCGTCGACACCGCGTCGAGCACGTCCTCCTGATCGGCGAAGCTCATCTCGACGTCGAGCTGCATGAACTCGAACTGCCGGTCGGCTCGGAGGTCTTCGTCACGCACGCACCGCGCGATCTGGAAGTAGCGGTCCATGCCGCCGACCATCGTCAGCTGCTTGAATAACTGCGGGCTCTGCGGCAACGCGTAGAACGAACCCGGACGGAGTCGCGACGGCACCACGAAGTCGCGCGCCCCCTCGGGAGTCGACGCGATCAGCATCGGCGTCTCGATCTCGACGAACCCCTGCTCGGTCATCGCTCCACGCAACGCCCGGTTGACGTCCGCGCGCAGGCGCAGATTGCGTTGCATCGGCGCACGCCGCAGGTCGAGATAGCGGTACCGCAGGCGTACCACTTCGTCGACGTCGGTGCGCTCGTCGAGCGGGAATGGTGGCGGCTCGGCCTCGTTCAGCACGTCGATCGCGCGAGCAACGATCTCGACCTCGCCGGTCGGCAGGTCGACGTTGACCGTGCCTTCTGGTCGCGGACACACGTCGCCCTCGACGCGCAGCACCCATTCGCTCCGCACTCGGTGTGCAATCTCCAGACCCGGCTCCTCCGGGTCGACGACGACCTGCACCAGGCCGGCGACGTCGCGCACATCCAGGAACACCTTGCCGCCGTGGTCGCGCCGGTGCGCCACCCAACCACAGACGACGACCGATGATCCGACATCACCGGCGCGCAGATCGCCGGCACGATGCGTCCGCATCATGACGTCGGGACGTCCTTCTTCGTGCGCAGCCACGCTGCGACTTCGTCCCTCCGCACTGGCAATTCCTTACCGGTCTCGAGTTCCTTCACGACGACATGACCTTCACCGAACTCACGCGGGAGCAGCATCACACTCCAGCGCGCACCGGAACGGTCGGCCGCGCCGAGCTGCTTCTTCAAGGTCCGACCCCCATATGCGCGATCCGCCGCCAACCCCATCGTGCGCAACTCCTCGACGAGGCACAGGCCCTCGGTGCCGCCGACGAGATCGACGACGAACGCGTCGAGCCGGCTCGCCGGGGAGCCGAACACCCCTTCGGCGTCGCTCGCGATCAAGACGCGCTCGATGCCGATGCCGAATCCGATGCCCGGTGTCGACGGCCCACCCATCTCCTCGGCAAGACGGTCGTAGCGACCACCACCACCGATCGCGTTCTGCGCGGCGTCGAGCGCGTCGCTCTGGAACTCGAAGGTGGTGCCGGTGTAGTAGTCCAGTCCCCGCACGAGACGCGGCGAGATCTCGAAGTCGATACCGAGCGCGCGCAGGCCTGATTGCACAGCTTCGAAGTCGGCAGCCGACTGGTCCGACAGGTAGTCGCCGATCTGGGGGGCGGTCTCGATGAGGTCCTGCCACTCCTCGCGCTTCGAGTCGAGCACGCGAAACGGGTTCGCCTCGGCGCGCGCCAACTCGTCGCCGAGCACGTCGGCGTGGCCGCGCCAGTACTCGAGCAGCACGTCGCGGTAGCGACCACGGCTCTCGGCGTCTCCCATCGAGTTCACCAGCAGGCGGAACTGCCGCAGGCCCAGATCCGATCGATAGAAGCGGTGCGCGAGGGCGATCACCTCGACGTCGACGCCCGCGTCATCGACACCCAACGCCTCGACGCCGACCTGCCAGTGCTGGCGGTACCGGCCCCGCTGCGGACGCTCGTACCGAAAGTTCGGCGCGACGTACCAGACCTTCCACGGCGTGACCGGCCGGTGCTGGACGAAGGCACGGACCACCGACGCGGTGCCGTCCGCGCGCAGCGCCAGGCGACGCCCGCCCTTGTCCTCGAAGTCGTACATCTCGTGGCGCACGACATCGGTGCTCGACCCGAGCTTCTGCACGACTTCCACGTGCTCGAAGATCGGGGTGACGAGCAGACCGAAGCCGGCGCGACCGGCGCGCACCGCAAACGCCGTGACCAGGGCCTCCCACCGATCTGACTCCGGCGGGAGCACGTCCCGCGTGCCGATCGGCGCGCGAAAGACGTTCCGTTCCGATGGCATCGCGCGCAGCCTACCGGCCGCATTCGGCTGCCCCTGTGCGATTCGGCAGGGAGCGGAGACGTCGCAGCGACCGCTATTGCTTCAGCTCTTGCCAGCTCGCGACCTGCAACGTCACCGAACCGAAGCCGACCACCTGCTCGATCCTCTCGTCGTACGTCACCGTCTGGTCGTTCTTCACGATGATGTTGCTGCAGTACACGGCACCCTCGAACTCGGCATTGTTCTTGAACAGGCACGGGCCGTTCGGTGCGTAGATGAGTGTGGCGGTGTTGTCGCTCGGCAAGAAGTTGTTCTTGATGCCAACCGCGCAGTCGCCGGGGTTGCCACCGGTGCTCGCACATGCGGTGCCGTCGACCGGTTGGTAGGCCGAGTACAGAACCAGGATCTTGTCGTTGGCGTTGGCGGCGCCGATGCCGTCCGAATTGATCGACGCGCTCTGCAACGGGTTCGCATCAGTGCCACTCGGATCCACCGCGATGATCGTCGTGTCACCCGCGATCTGGACACCGCTCAAATCGATCACGCCCGGACCCATCACCTTGAATTGGCCGGAGAGCGCATTCCCGTTCGCCACGAGGTACGTCTGGAACTGGGCGACAGTCATCAGCTGCGCGTACGGAGGCGAGTAGTACGAGGGACTGAACGTGGGCATCGGCTTGACTGCCGGTGCCGCAGTGCACACATGCGTTATCTGTACGCCCTCGGTTCCGCTCCCGTTGATGTTGCCCCATGTCAGTGCGCGTCCGGCGATTGTCCCGTCGTTGACGATCGTGTAGCCCGAATGTCCAGGGTCGTCCGCGCACCCGGGTGTAGAAGAGGACGCGGTGGCGTTGCCACCGACGTTCGACGTGCTGTTGCACGACTTCTGTGGCGTCTGACCATCGATCTCGATTCCGATCCCGGCGATCGATCCCCCGCTGTGCGCGTCACCGCTGACGCAGGAGTTCTGGTCGATCTTGACCCAACCGGTCGCTGCGTTCACGCTTCCGTTCACCGAGTTGCCGTTGAACACCTCGACGCTGCCGTTTGCCCACACGTCGCCGTTGATGACGTCGTTGTTCTTCGTGTTGATGTCACTGTTCGAGAACAGCGCGTACTTGAACGACCGTGGTGGCGCCATGATCACGCGCAGAAGACGACTACGTCGAAGGCTGCTGACGGTACCGACAACGCCTTTACTGTCGATCTGGAATTTGTACCGAGGAAAGGCAGTGATCGTTGTCGTGTAACTGCCATCCTTCAGCGAACCCGTCAGCGTAAATGGAAAGGCCATCCCCGACTGAAGGTGTGCCTGTAGGTACGCGACCGCATTCTCGACGCCGGCGTCAGCCACATGCAGCGCGACCGTCCAGTTCCTGTCGCGCCCGCTGTTGTGGTCGGCATTGGTGCCCTCGGTCAGGATGACCGCCGCGAGCAGCGCCGCGACCGCGATCACGATGATGGTCGCGATCATCGCGAAGCCTTGTTCCCCTCGACGATGAATTCTCACTATTGCTCCTGTGCGACGATGTTGCGGAGCTCGACGGTCGACTTCAGCTCCACGGTCGTGTTCGGCAAGTTGCTCGGCTTCACGATCAAGTCGATCGTCACCGACTGTGGTGTGGTCGCGTCGGGAACGTACGAGAACACCGAGATCGTGGTGAGACCCTTCATGAGAGTGGTCTGAGCGCTCGTGCCGACCTGGCGAGTGAGCGCGGTTCCCGTGGCGTCGTAGGTGAGGTGAACGGGCGTTCCGAGGTCATACGAATCGAACTCGATGTGACTGTCGCTTGGTGTCGGCACAACATTCGTTGCCTGACGGAGCTCGCGCGTCATCCGGTCCATCGTGTCGCGCATTTCCTCGAGCACTTGCGCGCGTCCGCGGGTGAACGCCTCGGACTTCTGTGCGCTCGTCAAGGTGCTGAAGATTACGACGAGGACGATGGCGAGCAGGGCGCTGACGATCACCAGCTCGATGAGCGTGAAGCCCCGTTCGTCGCGCTCGACGTCAGCTGCAGTCATTGTTCGCGAGTGAGATTGCAGGCGTGCTCGGACTCGATTCATTCCCGGCCTTGTCGTAACCCACGACGTAGTAACGAAGGGAAGTGTTGCCATTCGTACGGTTCATCGTGTCGGCGTAGTCGAGCAGGGTCGTGATCGCGATCTGCTGCCACGTCGTCCCGTCCGTGCTCCGATAGATGCGATAGCCGACGAAGTTCGCGTCGGTGGACGGCGACCAGAAGAGCGTGACCGTGCGCGTTCCGCTGTTTGTGTTGCCGGTGCACGAGACCGTGCGAGTCACGTTCGCGGGGGCCGTCGGTTTGGTCTGGTCCAGCACAACGGTCTGTTGCGCGAGCGGACCGGCGTTCCCGGCCCCGTCCTGTACGAAGCCGTCCACCGTCTTGATGCCGTCCCCCGACGTGACTGTCCAGGAGATCTGTGCATTGAGGGGGTCGTAGGTGACGGACGAGCCGTAGCTCGCGCCGCCGTTGTTCGAGAACTTCGCAGTGATCGGCGTGCAGGGGTCCGAGAAGCTCAAGTTGAGCGTCACGTTGGTTGTCGCCGTGTAGCCGGCGACCGGCGTGGACGGCACCCCGATGGTGAAGCCGCCGTTCGGCGCCTGGAGGTCACCCGGACACACCGAAGGCGTGGTGCTGGTCGTCGTGGTTGGGGCGGTCGTCGTCGTGGGTCCAGCTACCGTGGTCGGTGGCGATGTCGGCGGCGTGAATGTGACGGAGTCCTTCGTGAAGAACGCGCTCGCGCGCACCAACTGGTTGACGCCGTTGGCGGCGGGCGCGTGGAATTGCACGACGACGGTGCCGCGCTTGTAGGCATGGGAGCCGCCCGCGGCGGGGTCGTTGACCCAGGTGACGTAGACGTAGACGCGCATGAGCGTGCCGCCAACCTGATACGGGTCGCACAGGTGGATCGCGTCGCTCGTGTCGCCGCTCGGGCCGAGGACCAAGTCCTCTTTCTGGCCCGAACCTGTCACGTCGTATTGCGTACCGGAGACGTAGTAGTCAGGGTTGGTCGTATCCGGGACGTTCGCCGGCGCGTTGTTGTAGCAATTGCCGGCGGACGAGTTGTCGTTGTTGAGCTGCAGACGGTCATAGGTGAAGTTGCGCAGCTGCTCGAGATTCTGACTCGCCAAGGCCGCCGCCGTCTGCCGCTGCCGAGCGACGGCCACCGTGCGGAAGCCGAGGCCGACGCTCACCATCAGACCGGTGGCCACGATCGTGATGAGCGAAATTGCGACGACGAGCTCGACGATCGTGAATCCCGCCTCGTCGTCCTGCCTGGAGGCGCGCCGAGTCCACGACGCGTCGACGAGCGTTCGTAGGCGCCGCACGGGCGACCGCCGCATGTGTCCTCCGGATACGGTCGAGCTTCGGAGCACGTATCGACGCGACGACGGCGCGACCTGAGCAACGGCGACGGTCCGGGTACCGCGGCGATTCACTCCGCATCACTCCCTACTCATTGGTCGACTCCGGCTCCGCCTCCCCTTCGGTCGGCTGCGCCTGCGTCTCCTTGAGCGCGCCGTCGGCTGAGAAGACCACGATTCGTGGTCATCAGCGCGCTGTGAGTGAGTGTACGCGGCAGGCAGGTGCCCTGATCAGGCGGAATGCTCTCCGGAGTTCAGCCTCGGAGGCGGCGCGGGACTCAGGCGCGAGCGCCGGGCAGCACGCGTGTCGCGTCGTAGACCGAATCGATGCGTTTGACCGACGAGAGGATCGAGTCCAGATGGCTGGGGTCGGCCAATTCGAACTCGAAGCGCAATCGGGCGATTCGATCCGGTTGGGTCTGCGACGTGCTCGACAGGATGTTGACGTGGTGCTCGGACAAGACGTCCGCCACGTCGCGCAGGAGCTTGGACCGGTCGAGCGCCTCGATCTCGATGCCGACGACATAGTTGCCGGGCGCGTCGTTGTCCCACTCGACCTCGATGACCCGGTCGGCCTGGCTGCGCAAGCTCACTGCGTTGGCGCAGTCACTGCGATGGACCGACACGCCGCGCCCGCGCGTGACGAATCCCATGATCTCGTCGCCCGGGACCGGCGTGCAGCACCGTGACAGCCGGACCATCACGTCGTCGAGCCCCTCGACGTGCACGCCGGCACCGGTTTGCCGGCGATGACGCGCGCGCGGTGGTCGCTGGACGGTGACGGGGAGCTGCTCTTCGCCGCCGCGCAGTTCACGCTGCACGCGCTGCACGACGGCCTTGGCCGAGATGTGGCCTTCGCCGATCGCGGCCTGCAGGGCTTCGAGATCGGCGTAGTTCAGGTGCTCGGAGACTCCTCGAAGCACGGGTGAGTTGGTGAGCTTCTGGACCGGCAGTCCTTCGCGGCGCATGGCCTTCACGAGGTCGTCGCGCCCGGCGTCGATGGCGTCGACGCGACGCTCACGCGAGAACCACTGCCGGATCTTCGACCGGGCACGCGGCGTCTGCACGAACTGCAGCCAGTCACGGCTCGGCCCCGCACCTTCGACCTTGCTGGTGAAGATCTCGCACGTGTCGCCGGACTGCAGTGCCGAGTCGAGTGGTATGAGCCTCGCGTTCACACGGGCGCCGATACAGCGGTGGCCGACCTCGGTGTGGATCGCGTAGGCGAAGTCGACCGGGGTCGCGCCCGTCGGCAATGTGATGACCTTGCCCTTGGGCGTGAAGACGAAGACCTCGTCCTGTTCGAGGTCGATCTTCAGGCTCTGCATGAACTCGGCCGGATCGTCGGTCTCCTGCTGCCAGTCGACGATCCGCTGCAGCCAGACCAGGTCCTCGGTGGGATTGCGCTGTTCCTTGTAACCCCAGTGCGCGGCGACGCCGTATTCGGCCCTGCGATGCATCTCGGTCGTGCGGATCTGGAACTCCACCGGCCGGCCGTCCGGACCCACCACCGTCGTGTGCAACGACTGGTAGAGGTTGAACTTGGGCATGGCGATGTAGTCCTTGAAGCGACCCTGCACCGGACGCCACAACGCGTGGATCGAGCCGAGCGCGCCGTAGCAGTCCTTCACCGAGTCGACCATCACGCGCACGCCGACGAGGTCGTTGATGTCGGCGAACTCTTTGCCGCGCACGACCATCTTCTCGTAGATGGACCAGTAGTGCTTCGGCCGTCCGGTCACTTCGGCATGGATGTGCAGCTGCGCAAGGCGCGCCCGGACCTGCTGCAGCACGTCTTCCAGGTAGTTCGAACGCTCGCCCGACGCGTGCAGCACCATCGCCTCGATCTCGGCGTAACGCTTCGGGTGCAGCACCGCGAACGCGAGGTCTTCGAGCTGCCACTTGACGTCTTGGATGCCGAGACGGTGCGCGAGCGGCGCGTAGATGTCGAGCGTCTCCTGAGCGATGCGCTTCTGCTTGGCTTCGGGCAGCGACGCGATGGTCCGCATGTTGTGCAAGCGGTCGGCGAGCTTGATGAGGAGGACACGAATGTCCTTCGCCATCGCGACCAGCATCTTGCGCATGGTCGCCGCCTGCGCCGCTTCGCGGGAGTCGAACTGGAGTCGATCCAGCTTGGTGACGCCGTCCACGATGCTCGTCACTTCGGAGCCGAAATCGTGGGCCAGGTCGTCGAGCGTGACCGACGTGTCCTCGACCGCGTCGTGCAACAACGCGGCGGCGAGTGTCACATCGTCGAGACCGAGATCGGCAAGGATCATCGCAACGCCGAGCGGGTGCGCGATGTAGGGATCGCCCGACCGGCGAACTTGGTCCTTGTGCGCGTCCCGTGCGACCTCGTACGCGTGCTCGATCAGCCCGCGGTCGTCACGCGCGTGCAGCCGCTCGTACGTCGCGAGCAGCGGACGCAGCGCCGAGTCGACCGTCGCCGACGACCGATGATGCCGCCGGGGCAGAACCGTCTTCATGCGTACGTCATCACTGTGTGCACTGGATAATCGTCGATCTTCGCCCGGCCGTCCAGGGACGCGAGCTCGAGGAGGAAGGAGAAGCCGACAACCTCGCCGCCGAGTTTTTCGACTAACCGAGCCGTGGCCGCCGCGGTCCCGCCGGTCGCGATGACGTCGTCGACGATGAGGACGCGTTCACCGGGTGCGATGGCGTCGCGGTGGATCTCGAGCAGGTTGGTGCCGTACTCGAGCTCGTACTCCTCGCGCTCCAGCTCCCACGGCAGCTTGCCGGGCTTGCGCACGGGGACGAAGCCGGCTCGATGGTGATAGGCGATCGGCGCCGCGAACACGAACCCGCGTGCCTCGATGCCGGCCACCTTGTCGATCTGCTCGCCGGTGTACGGCGCCGAGAGCGCATCGACCGCGGTCGCGAAGGCGTCCGGTGCCGCGAGCAGGGGCGTGATGTCGCGGAACACGATCCCCGGCTGGGGCCAATCGGGGATATCGCGCACATGCTCGGCGAGCCAGGCGGTGTCAACCACCGCGCGATCGTACCGGCGAGTGCCGAGGACTAGCGCCGTATCTATTGGTCGATTCCGGCTCCGCCTCCCCTTCGGTCGGCTACGCCTTCATCTCCGCTTCTGTCGGCGGGGGTTCCGAGGCCGAGGCTGGATCGGGCCTCGAACTCCGGGCGTCCCCGCGACTCCGGACGGCACGGGCTCTCGCGTCTCACCGGGCTCGGCGATCTCGTCGGGCGTGACGACCGGGACACCCGTTGCCGCGGAAGCGGCCGCCAACGTCGCGCGCCGGCGCCGGTCGGCGAGCGCGCGGTACTGCGGCTCCTTCTCCTTCCACCACGCGAGCAGCGGCGCGGCAACGAAGATCGACGAGTACGACCCGATGAACAAACCGGCGGCGAGCGCGAGTGCGAACTCCTCGAGTGCAGTCGCGCCGAAGATCCCTGATCCCACGATGAGCAACGACAGCACCGGCAGCAGCGCGACCAGCGAGGTCGACAGCGATCGCATCAGCACGGCGTTGAGCGACCGGTTCACCATGTCGCTGTACGTCGATCGGCCCGTCGCCGTCAGCGTGCGTTGGTTCTCGACGACCTTGTCGAACACGACGACGGTGTCATAGAGCGAGAAACCGAGGATGGTGAGGAACGCCGTCACGGTGGCCGGCGTCACCGCGAACTGGAACAGCGCGTAGGCGCCGACCGTGAAGATGATGTCGTGGACGACGGCGACGATCGCGGTCACGGCCATCTTCCACTCGAAACGCACGGACAGGTAGAGCGCGAGCAGCAAGAAGAAGAAGACGAGCGCCTTCAACGCCTTCTGGCTCACCTCGTGCCCCCAGGTCGGCCCCACGGTCGAGATGCTGACGTCCGCCGGCTTCGCATTCGCGTACTTGGCGAGGGCCGTCGCCACCGTTTGCACGGAGCTCGCCGGCAGCGACGTTGCCCTGATCGTCACGTCCCGCCCGTTGACGGTCACCGTCGCGTTCTTCACACCGTTCTTGTCGAGCGCGGTGGTCACACCGTCCTTCGTCGGCGTGACGCCTTTCTTGGTCGTGAACGTGAACGTGCCGCCGGAACCGGCGCGCTCGAACTGCACCGCTGCCTGGTCGATGTGCCCGTAGTTCGCGAGGTCCTGCGCGATCGTGTTGATCGGATCTTTGACGACGTGAGCCTGCACGCGCACGCTTTGGCCGCCTTGACCGGCGAGCGTGCTGACCTTCGCGTCGGAGAACCCGAGCGGACGGAGCAGGTCGCGCACCTGGCCGACGCTCGCGTGCTTGCCGTTCATCTGCACTTGCCAGGCCGTGCCGCCCTCGAAGTCGATGCCGAAGTTCAGCCCGCGCACGCCGAGAAGCAACAGGCTGATCACCATCAGCGTCCCGGAAAGGATCAACCACCGCTTGCTGTGCTTGATGAATTGGAAGTTCGTGCGCTCGTGGTAGAGGTCCGAGAACCGATGGCGTCGCGTGACGCCAGGGATGTCCTCGGGAGGTGCAACGGCCGTGTCGGTCACGCTCGCGCTCCTGCGACGTCCAATCCGGCGGCGATGCCGACGCCCGGCAGCCGCACGAGCGCCGGTCGCCGAGCGAGCACCACGACCAGCGGATACATGAAGAGGCGCGCGAGCAAGAGGTCGATCACGGTCGACAGCGCCAGGAAGAACGCAAAGCCCTTCACGGAACCGGTGGCGAGCACGTAGAGCACCACCGCGCCGATGAGCGAGACGAGGTCGGCAGCGACGATGGTACGGAACGCCCGCCGGAACCCGGTCTCGACCGACGACCGCACGGTCTTGCCGGTACGCACTTCGTCTTTGAGGCGCTCGAAGTAGACGACATACGAGTCGACGGTGACGCCGACGGACACGATGATGCCCGTCACGCCCGCGAGCGTGAGGGTCAGGTTGTGAATGCCCATGAACGAGTGATGAGACAAGAACGTCACGATCGTGAACATCAGCATTCCGGTGAGCGCGAGCCCGATCCACACGACGACGCCGAGCAGTCGGTAGAACAGGATCATGTAGAGCGCGACGAGCGCGAGCCCGAGCAGGCCGGCGAAGATGCCGGCGCGGAGCTGGTCCTTGCCGAGCGTCGGCGACACGCTCTGGACCGTCTGCTGGTTGCGGTCGAACTGGATGGGCAGCGAGCCGTAGCGGAGCACGAGCGCGAGGTTGCGCGCTTCACCCTCGCTGAAGTTGCCGGTGATCTGCACCTGGCGACCGGTGATTCCCGGGTTGATCTTGGGTGCCGACTGCACGAGCCCGTCGAGCGCGATCGCGACTTCTTTGTTCACATACGGCTGCGCGACCTTCTTGACGAAGTCGTCGTTGCCGTACGTGATGTTGACCTCCCAGCCGTTCGTCGAGTCGAAGCGTGCGTCGGCGTGCTTGACGTTCTTGCCGGTGAGGACCGTCGGGCCGAGCAGGTAGCAGACCGTGTGCTTCGGGTCCGGCAGCACGACCTGCGCCGACGCGACGTCTTTGTCGCGCGGCGTGATCAGCTTGGCGCAGTCGGCCGTCGCCGGCTTCGTGGTGGTCGTCGTCGAACCGGGTTTCGTGGTAGTTGCTGAGGCCTTGGTCGTCGTCGGCGTGGCCGCCGCGACGCTCCGTGCGGCGATCGGCTGAGTGGTGATCGTCCGCGCCGCCGCGTGCGCAGTCGTCGTCGTCTTCGCGGGTGGCTTTGTCGTCGACGTGGTTCCCTTGCGCGTCGTCGTCGTGCTTCCGCTCGCGTTTTGGGTCGTGCTCGTCGAGCTCGACGCGGTCGCGCTGTACGGGATCGGGCCGCCCAACACGGGCCGGTATCGCAACTCGGCCGTCTCCCCCACCAAGTCTTCGGCCTTCTGGCGATCCTTGACACCGGGCAGGTCGATCACGACGGTGTCGCCCTGGCGGTTGACCTCCGCCTCGGAGATCCCGAGTCCGTCGACGCGGTTCCGGATGATGGAGACCGCCGTGTCGAGCGTCGTCAGGTCGGAGCCCTTTACCGGGAACAGGACGACCGAGATCCCGCCTTGCAGGTCGAGGCCGAGGACGGGACGGTCCGAGCCGAGGATCGTGACGAAGAACGTGCCGAGGATCAGCACGACCGTCACGACAAGCGTGATCACATGCTTGCGCACGTCAGGCCGCCCCGGTGCCCGCGTCGTCGTCGGGAGCCTCGACGGAGTTGGGCGGAGGTGGGTTCAGCCGCTGCCCGATCGCGCCGCGGGCAACACGGATGACGATGGAAGGCGCGATCTCGACCTGGGCGTCGTCGTCACCGAGCTTGACGATGCGCCCATAGATGCCGCTGGTCGTGAGGATCTCGTCGCCCTCCTCGAGCTGGGACTGGATGGCGCGAGCCATTCGCATGCGGCGTTGTTGGGGCTTCCAGAGCAGGAAGTAGAAGGCTCCGACCAGCAGGGCGAGCCAGGCAATCACGAGCACGGATTGATTCCTCTGACGTGCAAACGGTTACGAACGGTACCACCAGAGGCCCGAAAAACTTCGGCGCAGATGCGGGGCCAGCAGGGTTACGCGGGCACGTCGAAGGTGCCGGTGCGGTCGTCGGCGATCGCCTCGGCGAGGCGCCCCAGGCGTTCGCTGCGATTCATTCGGACCTGCCCGCGATAGGCGGCGCGCGGCAATTCCGCCCAGTGCTTCGCTTCCGCGATTGCGGCGTCGGCGAGCGCCTCGGCGGGCACGACGAGGTCGAGGAAGCCGGCGTCGGCGGCGCCGTCGGGGTCGTAGATCCGCGCACCGACCGTGGCCTGCTGGAAGTGCCGGACCGACAGCCGTTCGCGGGACAGCTCGACGGCCCAGCGCGGCAACACCATCCCGATCTGGGTCTCGATGAGTCCTATACGAAACTCACCGCGCGCGCCGATCCGGTAGTCGGCGCCGAGCAGCAGCAGTGCTCCGGCCGCGATCGCATGCCCGGTGCACCCGACGATCACAGGAACTTCCGAGCCGAACATCCTGCTGAACAACGCGCCGCCGTCCGTGACCAACCGGCCGGCGTCGTTCGGGTTCGAACGCATCACGTTGAGATCGAAGCCGCCGGAGAACATTCCGGGCGTGCCGGTGATGAGTAGGGCGCCGACTTCCGCGTCGCCGGCGTCTTCGGCGCGCGACAGCGCGTCGTCGAGCGCGGCGATGACATCCGGTGACAGCGCGTTGGCCTTGCCGTTGTCGATCGTCACGTGCGCGATGCGGTCGCGCACGTCGTAGCTCACGAGTTCCTCGCTCATGGGTTGGCTCCCGAGTTGCAGCGCGCTCGTCAGAACAGACCGGGAGCCTCGCCTCGCGCCGCGGGTGCGTGCAACCCGACATGCTCGAACCCGGCGGGCGTCGCGACACGGCCGCGCGGTGTGCGTTCGAGCAGACCGGTCTGGAGCAGGAACGGCTCGTACACGTCCTCGACCGTCTCCGGCGCTTCCCCGACTGCGATCGCCAGCGTCCCCAAGCCGACGGGACGGCCCGCGAACGTGCGGCACAGCGCGACGAGGATCGCGCGATCGACCTTGTCGAGGCCGAGCTCGTCGACCTCGAACAACGCGAGTGCGGTACGCGCGGTGTCCGCGGTCACCCGACCGTCGGCCCGAACCTCGGAGTAGTCGCGGACCCGGCGCAGGAGCCGGTTGGCGATCCGTGGCGTGCCGCGGCTGCGGCGAGCGATCTCGGCCGCGCCGTCGCCGTCGAGGTCGACGCCGAGGATGGTCGCCGCCCGTCCGAGGATCGCAGTGAGGTCGTCGGTGTTGTAGTAGTCGAGGCGGGCGACGAAGCCGAAGCGGTCGCGGAGCGGGCCGGTGATGAGGCCGGTGCGCGTCGTCGCCCCGACCAACGTGAAGCGCGGGACGTCGAGACGAATCGTGCGCGCCGACGGCCCTTTGCCGATCACGATGTCGAGCTGGAAGTCCTCCATTGCGGGATAGAGCACTTCCTCGACGGGACGCGGGAGTCGGTGGACTTCGTCGATGAACAGCACGTCGCCGTCGTCGAGGTTCGTCAGGATGGCGGCGAGGTCACCGGCCCGTTCGAGCGCGGGGCCGCTCGTCGGCTGCAGTCGCGCTTCCATCTCGTTGGCGATGATTCCGGCGAGCGTCGTCTTGCCGAGCCCTGGTGGCCCGGCGAGCAACACATGGTCGACGGCCTGCCCTCGCTGTCGGGCCGCGGTCAACATGATCTCGAGGTGCTCACGCAACCGGGGCTGGCCGACGAACTCGGCGAGCCGGCGCGGTCGAAGATTCGTCTCCTCTGCGACCTCGACCGGGTCGGCCGCCGGGCTCAGCAGCTCGTCTCTCAACGGCGCGCTCCGAGCGACCGGAGCGCGTCGCGCAGGAGCTCTTCGACCGTGCCGTGATCGCCCAGCTGGGCGAGTGTGTCCCGCACTTCCTCCGATGAGTAGCCGAGCCCGACAAGCGCGTCGCGTACTTCGGAACGCGGACCGCTGCCGTTCGCCGACGATCCAGCGAGATCGAGGTCCGGCACCTCGAGCCGCGGCTTGAGCTCGACCAGGAGCCGCTGCGCCGTGCGCTTGCCGACACCGGGCACGAGCACGAGGGCGTCGAGGTCCTCGTCGGCGAGGCACCGCCGCAACGTCGACGGCGTGTGCACCGACAAGATCGCCAGCGCGAGCTTCGGGCCGACGCCGGTTGCACCGATCAACGCCTCGAACGTATCGCGCTCATCGCGTGTCGTGAACCCGAACAACACCATCGCGTCGTCGCGCACATGGAGATGCGTGAACAAGAACGCGTTGGTGCCGGGCGTCAACTCGGGCACGGCGCGCAACGGGACATTGACGCGGTATCCGACGCCGCCGACTTCGACGAGGACCTCGCCGCCGGTCGTTCGCTCGAGGACGGCACCGCGCACGGAACCGATCATTGGGCCACCTTCGCCGTCAACGACATTCGCCACAGATGACAGCAGGCCAGGGCGAGCGCGTCGGCGGCGTCGGCCGGCTTCGGGACTTCGCGCAACGCAAGCAGTCGCGTCACCATCGACTGCACCGCGGTCTTGTCGGCACGGCCGTCACCCGTGACCGCGAGTTTCACCTCGTTCGGGCTGTACTGCGCGACCGGAACGCCCGCGCGGGACGCCGCCGCGAGCGCGAGACCGCTCGCCTGCCCCACTGCCATCGCCGTGCGGACGTTCACCTGGAACAGGACGCGCTCGACAGCAATCGCCGCCGGTCGCAGCTGGGCAATGAGGTCGGTCAGCTCGTCGGCGAGGCTCACGAGACGCTCCGGGAGCGGAGCGCTCGCCGGCGTCCGGATCACCCCACATGCGACCGCCCGGATGCGTCCGCCATCGCGCCCCACCGCGCCGTAGCCACATCGCGTCACACCCGGGTCGATGCCGAGGACGGGACCCCGCGGATCGAACATGGGTTCGCATGCTACGAGGTGCCGCCCGTGGGCCGGCGGACCCTATCCAGACCGCCGGCGGGTGCGCCGGCGACGAAGCCGCCACACGACGACGAGCGCGAGCACGCCGAGCACGATGGGCACGATCCGCTTCGTGACCGGGGCGCCCGCCACCCCGAGGAGATCGACGGGCTCGACTTCCTCGGATTCGATCTTGCGTGGACCCTCGGCGACCGCAGTTGCTTCGCGTTCAGGAACGACGGATTCGAGCGCGCGTTCGTACGGACCGCCTGCCGTCGACGTGTCGGAGCCACCGGCCTCGTTGAGCACGTCGCGTTCGAGGTTCTCGACGAACTGGCCCATGAGCTTCGACGACACGTCGGCGAGCACGCCCCGTCCGAACTGCGCGACCTTGCCCGTGATCGACAAGTCGGTCGTCACGTCGACGCGCGTGCCGACACCTTCCGGCGCCATCGTGACGAGGATCTTGGCTTTGGCGTTGCCCTGACCGCGCGTGTCACGCCCGGACGCGTCGATGACGAGGCGGCGACCGGCCTCGTCGACCTCCGCGAGCTTGGCCGCGCCCTTGTACTGCGCGGTGATCGGCCCGACCTTCACCTTGACGATGCCGCGGTATTCGTCACCTTCGACTTCTTGGAGCTGCGCGCCGGGCATGCACGGCGCGATGCCCTCGATGTCGAGCAACACCTTCCACGTGTCCTCGATCGGCGTGCTCACTCGGAAGCTGTCTGTGATTTCCATCGTGCCTCCACGTCGACGAGATCTGCGGGCGTGTCGATGTCGGTCGGATCGCCGGTGTCGTCGCACGGCACTTCGGTCACGTCGTGACGGCGGAGGAGCACCCGAGCCCCCTCGTCACCCGACAGCGCGAGCGCTTCGGACCAGAACTCCCGTCCGACGAGGACCGGGTTGCCCCGCACACCGCCGTAGGTCGCGACCGCGAGCCGAGCGCCGTCATCGTAGGCGGCGGCCAGTCGGCGGTATGCCTGGGCTCCGACGAGCGGCTGGTCCGCGAGTCCGACGGCCACGCCGGCGACGTCCGGATGACAATCCAAGGCGCGCAACGCGCACTGGAGACTCGACGCGATCCCGAGCTCCGGCGCGACGTTTCGCACGATCGCCACACCGTCGGGCACACGCTGTGCGACGCGCTCGTCGGACACGACCGCAAGCACCGGTTGGAGCCCGCTGTCACGGATCGCGTCCATCGCATAGGCGATCAACGGACGTCCGTCGAGCTCGAGCAACGGCTTGGGACGGTCACCGCCCATCCGCACACCGCGGCCGGCCGCGAGCACGACCGCGGCGATGCGCCGGACGTCCGGTGCGATCAGAGCTCCTCGAGCGCGCGCCGCACGAGGACGCGCGCAAGATGCTCCCGGTACTCCACCGACGCGTTCAGATCGGCAACGGGTTCGGTGCCGATCGCGGCCTCCCGCGCCGCGTCCTCGGGCGATGCCCCCTGGGCAAGCGCATTCTCGACGGCGTCGGCGCGTAACGGTGTCGGGCCCATGTTCACGAGCGCGATGTGGGTGCCACCGTTCACACGGGCCGCGACCGCGCCGACGATGGCCCAGTCCTGCGCGCGTCGATTGAACTTCTGGAAGCCGAAACCACTGGCGCCGGTCTTCGGCACGCGAATCTCACAGAGCAGCTCGTCCGGTGCGAGCGTCGTCTCGAGGAAGCCGCGGAAGAACTCGTTGGCGCGGATCTGCCGTTCGCCGGATCCGCCACGGGCGACGAAGGTCGCGTCGAGCGCGAGCAGCGCGGCGGGAAGGTCGGACGCCGGATCGCCGTGGGCAACGGAACCGCCGATTGTGCCCCGGTGCCGCACCTGGTTGTCGCCGACTTGGCCGGCGACCGCGCGCAGCACGCCGCATTGCTGCGCGAGCACGTCGCTCGTTTCGAGATCGCGATGCCGCGTCATCGCGCCGATCGCCAGATGATCACCGGCGTCGCGGATGTACGAGAGATCGCCGAGGCGCCCGACGTCGACGAGCACCGATGGCGTCGCGAGCCGGAGCTTCATGAGCGGGATCAGCGACATTCCTCCGGCGAGGAACTTGGCATCCTCACCGTGCTCGCGGATGAGCGAGACGGCCTCGTCGGCGGAACCGGCCCGTACGTAGTCGAACGCGGCAGGAATCACCGAGCGCCTGCAGTGCGCATCTGCTCGGCGGCCGCGAGCACCGACTTCACGATGTTGTGGTAGCCGGTGCACCGGCAGAGGTTGCCTTCGAGGCCGAGGCGAACATCCTTCTCGGTCGGGTCGGGGTTCTCTTCGAGGAACGAGACGGCCGCGAGCACCATGCCGGCGGTGCAGTACCCGCACTGGAGGCCGTGGTGTTCGTGGAACGCCGACTGCACGGGGTGCCACTCGTCACCGTGCGCGAGCCCTTCGATCGTCGTGACGTCGGCGCCGTCGGCCTGAGGCGCGAACATCGTGCACGACTTCACCGACTCGCCGTCGACCAACACGGTGCATGCCCCGCACGACGACGTGTCACAGCCGATCTTCGTGCCCGTCAGCCGGCACGCCTCACGCAAGTACTGCACGAGCAGGGTGCGCGGCTCGACGTCGTGCGCCTCCGCCGCCCCATTGACCGTCATCCGCACGTCCATACAAGCGACCTTATCCGCTGATATTCGGGCCTGCCCTCTCTGGCCGGATTCGCAGCAGGACGCGCTGCTCGCGTCGCATCGCGTCGCGGTAGTCGTCCCAATCCGGGTGCTCGCCGGCGATCCGCCGGTAGTAGTCGACCAGACCCTCCATCGCCTCCGGCAACGAGACCACTTCCGCGGTGCCGTCGATCTGGACCCACGGCCCGTAGAAGCTGTCGGCGAAGACGCAGACCGACACTGCCGGATTCCGCCGGGCGTTCTTCGTCTTCACCGCCGTCTCGCGGCTGCTCACGACGACCCGTCCGTCGGCGTCGACACCCACCGTCACCGGCGACAGTTGTGGGCGGCCGTCGCGCCGAGCGGTCGCGAGCACGGCGTGGTGGTTCTCGCCGGCGAAGCGAAGCGCGGCTTCGATGTCCATCGACGATCGATCAGAGGGACGCGAGGACCGGCACGAGCTTGTCGGCCGGCACGAACGTGGCACCGATGAGCTTCCGGTCCGCGAACCGTACGACACCTTCAGGGTCGACGACGAAGACCGACCGGCGCACGCCGATGACCGGCGCGCCGACCCCGTACGCGTCGATCACCTTCTTCTCGGGATCGGCGAGCAGCGGGAAGTGGAAGCCCTTGTTTGCGGCCCACTTCTCGTGGCTGTCGAGATCTTGCGGCGAGATCCCGAGGAGGACCGCACCGGTGTCGTTGAACTTCGCGAGGTCGTCGCGGTACGAGCACATCTGCTTGTTGCATCCGGGCGTGTTGTCGCCCGGATAGAACGCGAGCACCACTTTCCGACCGAGGTACGCGGACAGCGTGTAGTCGCTGCGTTCGCGGTCGCACACGCCGGGCAGCGTGAAGTCGGGTGCTCGCTCGCCCACTTGGATCATTGTCGAACCTCCCGCCGACGAGTATGCACGGCCGAACCGGACGGTTCAGGCGGTGACAGCTTCCAACACTGCGTCGGGAATGTCGAAGTTGGCGTAGACCGCCTCGACGTCATCGTGGTCTTCGAGCGCGTCCATGAGCCGGAGCACGGTCTTGGCCTGCGACTCCTGTTCGAGGGGCACGGTGGTCGTGGGGATCATGGTGAGGTCGGCGGAGCTGACCGGGATGCCCGCGGTCTCGATGGCGGTGCGGACGGCGTGGAGCTCGGTCGGTGGCGTGGTGACCTGCCAGCTGTCGCCGAGGTCCTGGATATCGTCCGCGCCGGCGTCGGCGGCGGCGAGCATCAGGTCGTCCTCGCTGACGGCGTTCTTGTCCACGAGCACGATGCCCTTGCGCTCGAACTGCCATGACACCGCGCCGGGCTCGGAGAACGAGCCGCCGTTGCGCGAGAAGAGGTTCTTCACCTCGGCCGAGGTGCGGTTCCGATTGTCGGTGAGCGCTTGCACGATCACGGCGACGCCGCCGGGCGCGTAGCCCTCGTACGTCACCGACTCGTACTGCACGCCTGCCTCGTCACCGGTGCCGCGCTTGATCGCCCGCTGGATCGTGTCCATCGGCACCGAGTTGTCGCGCGCTTTGCCGATCATCGTGCGCAGCGTCGCGTTCGAATCGGCGTCACCGCCGCCCGCGCGCGCGGCGACCTCGATCTGACGGATCAGCACGGCGAAGAGCTTGCCGCGCGCCTTGTCGGCCGCGCCCTTCTTGTGTTTGATCGAATGCCACTTCGAGTGTCCAGACATCAGTGGATCTCCTGTAGGAACCGTTCATGCAACCGGAGGTCGCCAGACAGCTCCGGGTGGAACGAGGCAAACCAGTGAGCTCCTTGACGACCCAGCACCGGCACGTCGTCGTCGCGCGCGAGCACCTCGACCGCCGCACCGACGCGCTCGATCACCGGCGCCCTGATGAACACTCCGACGAACGGACCGCCCGAGAGGCCCGCCACCGACAACGGCGCTTCGAACGACTCGCGCTGGCGCCCATAGCCGTTGCGGCGGACGGTGACGTCGAGGACGCCGAGCGATTGCTGGTCGGGCCTGCCGTCCACCACCTCGGACGCACACACGATCAGTCCCGCGCACGTGAGGAACGCGGGGAGGCCGTCGCGGAGCCGCTCTCGAAGCGGCGCACGCAAGCCCGACGAGTCGAGCAGCTTGTCCATCGTCGTCGACTCGCCGCCGGGAATGACGATCGCGTCGACGCCCGCGAGATGCTCGAGTCGTTTGACCAGCGCGACCTCAGCGCCGAGCGCGCCAAACGCCTCCGCGTGCTCGCGGAACGCGCCCTGCAGGGCGAGCACACCGATCTTCATGGGAGCCTGGAGGCCTCGGGTTCACGCAGTCACCAGCCTCGATCGGCGAGCTTCACATCGAGCGTCGCGATCTCGTCGCCGCGCATCGCATCACCGAGCCCGCGCGACACCTTGGCGATAATGTCCGCGTCGTCGTAGTGCGTCGTGGCCTCGACGATGGCACGCGCCCGCTTCGCCGGATCAGACGACTTGAAGATTCCACTCCCGACGAAGGTGGATTGCGCGCCCAGCTGCATCACAAGCGCGGCGTCTGCGGGCGTGGCGATGCCGCCGGCGCAGAACAAGGGCACCGGCAACTCACCGTGCTGCGCGACCTCTTGCACGAGATCGAGCGGCGCGCGCAGCTCTTTCGCAAAACCGAACAGCTCCTCCGGCGTCGCCAGCGTGAGCCGGCGGATGTCGCCGAGGATCGACCGCAGGTGACGCACCGCCTCGATGATGTTGCCCGTACCCGCCTCGCCCTTGGAGCGGATCAACGCCGCGCCTTCACTGATCCGGCGCAGCGCCTCGCCGAGGTTGGTGGCCCCGCAGACGAACGGGACCGTGAACGCCCACTTGTCGACGTGGTACGCCTCGTCCGCTGGCGTGAGCACCTCCGATTCGTCGACGTAGTCGACGCCGAGTTCCTGCAGGACCTGCGCTTCGGCGAAGTGGCCGATCCGGCACTTCGCCATCACGGGGATCGTGACTGCCTTCTGGATGCCCTCGATCATCGAGGGGTCGCTCATGCGCGCGACGCCGCCATCGCGGCGGATGTCGGCGGGGACCCGCTCGAGCGCCATCACCGCGACGGCGCCCGAATCCTCGGCGATCTTCGCCTGTTCGGGCGTGACGACGTCCATGATGACGCCACCGCGCAGCATCTCGGCGAGTCCTCGCTTGACGCGAGCGGTGCCAGTCGTGCGCTCTTGGGTCATGTACTCATGGTACCGGCGGGCGTTGGTGTGCAGATGGCCGTATTACGGCGCGGGCGTCATTACGGCGCCGGCGTCACCGTCACCGGATAGCCGGCTTGCGACAGCTCGACCCACGTCTGTCCGGGCGTGAGCGCAACGACGCGGCCGTTCGCGTCGAGCAACGAGGCCGGCTTTGCCTTGTCGGACCGGGACCACGTGCCTTTGACGACGTTGCCGCCCGTGAAGACCCACGCGGGCCCGCTCCCCGTGAGCTCGGCCTCGGCGCCCTCGACGCCGGCGCCGCCCGCGTACTGCACGAACATGACGACGACGTTCTGCGGCGCGAGTTGGACTCCCGACGCGGCGATTTCCGGGCGTCCGAAGATCGACCGCTTCCACGAGCCGGACGCCGCGTCCCAGTTCCATGTCGTCGCGTACCCGTTACGGAAGCCGACGGTGAAGGACGAGGTCGGCTCGCCGGCGGCCGCGACCTTGGCCGACCGATACACGAACAGCGGAGGCGGCGGGATCGGCGTGCCGCCGTCGCCCAAGAGCTTCGGC
Organism: Actinomycetota bacterium; assembly: GCA_046727335.1. Lineage (GTDB taxonomy): Bacteria > Actinomycetota > Acidimicrobiia > IMCC26256 > PALSA-610 > JBKPCL01. The sequence continues at coordinate 406 of JBKPCL010000016.1, read as the reverse complement.
GCGACCGCGTACAGATTCCACGGCGCGTCCCGGGAGTGATCACGGAACATGCCGTCGTGGGCGCGTGTCTCGTCGAGCTGCTTCACCGGTGCGGTGTTGATGCTGTCGATCGCGTACTGCGCACCACCGGAGTAGGCGAACAAGCCGCCGATCGGCCACACGATGCTTTGATCGGTGCGTCGTACGGAGCGTACGGGACCGATCCGGTCGGGCGCGTGTGAGTTGAAGATCGCGGCCAGGCGCGTGATTCCGCCTTCCACGATCTCCTCGTACACGACATCGGCCTGCTCGACGCCGTACTTGGGCTGGCCTTTGGCCGTGTTGTCGATCTTCACGGTCAACGCGGCGCGGGTCTTGGCCACGCCCGACGGGTCGGGCAAGCCCGTGAGCGGCGCGACGGCGACGG
>JBKPCL010000015.1:0-7491 GCA_046727335.1 Actinomycetota bacterium | reverse complement strand
GTCCACCAACGCCATCGACGAGTCGGTCAACGCCGACCAGCCCGGCGACGACCCCAAGGACCATGTGTTCTTCGTGGTCGACGAAGACGTCTGCACCCGCTGCGCGTTGTGCGTCGACCGGTGCCCGACCGGGGTGATCATCCTGGGCAAGGTCTCCGACCGCTGGACCGACGGCGACCCCAACGACCGCACCAACCGACACGGCTACGCCTACGGCGTCCGCTTCTAGGCAGAAAGACAAGAGAGGCGTACGTGGCCAACGGAAACGGCAACGGAAGCAGGCCGAAGATCAAGGAGCGGGTCTCCGAGATCGGCGACAAGACGCGGAGCTCGCAGGCCTGGAACTCGATCTTCCGGCCCGGCTCGATCTATCGCAAGGGTTACACCGACAGCCCGAGAAACCGTTCGTACGTGATCATGAACAACGTGCTGTACCACCTTCACCCGGTGAAGGTGAAGCGGCATGCGGTGAAGGTCTCCTACACGCTGTGCTTGGGCGGCCTGTCGTTCTTCTTGTTCATCTTGTTGACGGTCACCGGCATCTTCTTGATGTTCTTCTACCGGCCGACGGTCACTGAGGCGTACGCGAACGTCCAGTCGCTCGAGACCGCCGTGACGTTCGGGTCGCTCGTGCGCAACATGCATCGATGGGCCGCGCACCTGATGGTGCTCTCGGTGTTCCTGCACATGGCGCGCGTCTTCTACCACGGCGCCTACAAATCGCCACGTGAGTTCAACTGGGTGATCGGCATCATTCTCTTGTTGCTCACGTTGCTGTTGTCGTTCACGGGCTACCTGTTGCCGTGGGACCAGCTCGCGCTGTGGGCCGTCACTGTCGGCACGAACATGATGGGCTACACACCGGTCTTCGGTGACCAAGTGAAGTACGTGCTGCTCGGCAGCAAAGAGATAGGCAGCGAGACGTTGCTCCGCTGGTACGTGCTGCACGTGCTGATGTTGCCGTTCGTCATTGTCATCTTCATGGCTGTTCACTTCTGGCGCGTCCGTAAGGACGGCGGCATCTCCGGGCCGCTGTAGGCACGGAGAGAAGGCGAGGAGTCCCGAATCATGGCCGAGGTCCCCGAACACCTGCTGCGCCGCAGTCGCGAGCGCCGCAAGGCGCTCGGCCTTCCCGTCCCGGGCGAGGAGGGCGAGCCCGAAGCCGCCGCGCCCGAGGGCGAAGCTCCCGCGGCCGAGGCCGCAGCCGAAGAACCCGCGGCGGCTGCGGCACCGTCCGACGGCGGCGAGCAGATCACCGAAAGCGTCGGCGGTGTGCCCGCACACTTGTTGGAGCGCTCACGACGGCGGAAGGCCGCACTCGCCGGCGACGGCGGCGGCGGTGAAGCTGCGCCTGCTGCGCCTGCTGCGGCCGCAGCCGGCGGTGGTGGCGGTGCCGCACGCGCGGCCGCAGCAGTGGCCGCGCCGGCGCCGGTCGGAACCGGGCCCGGTGGTCACACGCAGCGACTGCTCACGGTCGTCAAGTCGGGTTCGATTCAGCAAGCGCGCGCGGAAGCGCAGGACAAGGTGCACGTGTGGCCGCACCTGCTCGCCATCGAGTTCGCATCGATCTTGTCGATGATGGCCTTCGTCACCGTCTTCTCGGCGCTGGTGAAAGCGCCGCTGCTCGGCCTCGCCGACATCAACCAGACGCCGAACCCGTCGAAGGCACCGTGGTACTTCCTCGGTCTGCAGGAACTCTTGACGATGTTCCACCCGATGGTGGCCGGCGTCACCATCCCGGGTGTCGCGCTGGCTCTGCTCGCGATCACGCCGTATTTCGACAAGAACCCGTCCCACAACCCGTCGGACCGGAAGTTCGCGATCGCGATGTTGACGATCTTCATGATGTTGTGGGCCGTCCTCGTGATCATCGGTTCGTTCTTCCGAGGGCCGGGCTTCAACTTCGTCTTCCCCTGGAACAACGGCATCTTCTTCGAGCTGTAGGAGTCACAGGTGGCTGTCGCCATCGCCATCGTCCTCATCGTCATCGTCGGAGCCGGCACGGTGCTGCTGCTCGCCAACCGGTCGCGTTCGACGACCGGCACGCTTTCGCGTGAAACGCGCCGGCGCGACCAACAGGCGGGTGCCCCGGAAGGCGAGTTGTCCACGTCGACGGAGCTCGAAGCCGCCGGACGCGAGCGCGCGCAAGAAACGCGCGAGCAGTTCGGCGGCGCGGTGGCGACCCGGCGGGTCGGCACCGTCACTCGGTATGAACCGGTCGACGAGGAAGAGCTCGGCGTCTCCCGCCGGCAGTTCCTGAACCGAGCTGTGCTGACCGTGGTCGGCTTCGCCGGTATCGGCGCGTTCGCACCGGCGATGCTCGCGTTCTTGTGGCCGAGCGCGGGCGGCGGCTTCGGCGGCAAGGTGGCCGCCGGGTCAGTCAGCGACATTCTGGACGCGATCGACTCGAAGCAAGCGCCGTTCTACGTGCCGGAAGCTCGCACGTACTTCCAGCGCTATCCGAAGGCCGATCTGCCGAAAGCCAAGAAGGTGTACAACCAGGCGATCTACGCCGGCATGGAACAGGGCCTCGTCGCGCTCTATCAGCGATGCGTGCACCTCGGATGCCGAGTCCCGTGGTGCCAGTCGTCACAGTGGTTCGAGTGCCCGTGCCACGGCTCGAAGTACAACCGCGTCGGCGAGAAGAAGGCGGGTCCCGCGCCTCGCGGGCTCGACCGCTTCGCGATGTTGATCAGCGGCGGCAACGTGACGGTCGACACCGGGACGATCTTCCTCGGGCCGCCGATCGGCACCAACACCACCGGCCAGCAGCAGGAAGGGCCGCTGTGCGTTTGACGCGATCGACAGCGACCGTCACCCCGACCAACCCCTCGTGACCCCGATGTCTGCAGCTCTCTGGCACAACGACGTCCGCCACTACATCATCCTGCTCAACGTCATCGTGCTGCTCGCACTGGCGGGCTACGTCATCTACGGCGTGCTCTCGCCGCGGCGGGCAGCCGAAGAAGGAGGGACGCCCGCGAACCAAACGCCCTTCTTCGAGGACGAGGAACTCGAGAGCCGGCGCCTGGAGCGCGTGCAAGGGTGGGCGCTGTTGTTCGCGGCGATTGTCGCGGTCGCCTTGCCGCTCTACTGGCTGCGCGAGCCGACCCGTCAGAAGGATTCGACCAAGTACTTCGACAAGAACGCGGTCGAGCGCGGCGCGACGTTGTTCGCGAACTCGCAGAGTCCGAACTATGACGCCGCAGTGTCGTTGCAGTGCGCGAACTGTCACGGCATCAAGGGTCAGGGCGGCACGGCGCCGACGGTCGTGAACGGCAAGAACGTCTCGTGGAAGGCGCCGCCGCTCAACACGGAGCTATTGCGCTTCAGCGAGGACGAGGTGCGGCAGATCATCACGTACGGGCGTCCCGGGACACCGATGCAGCCGTGGGGTGTGGCGGGCGGCGGCCCGAAGAACGACCAGTCGATCAACGACCTGATCGCGTACATCAAGTCGATCACGCTGAAGATCGACCAGTCGAAGGCGGTCTCCGACCAGAACCTCAACGATGCGCGCAACCAGCCCGCGGACGGCGTCAAGGCGGCCCGGTCCTCGTTGGCGGACGCGACGAAGGCGCTCGCGACGGCGCGCAGTGGCGTGCAGAAGTCGCTGAAGATGCCCGACGCGAGCGACGCAGAGTTGAAGCGTGAGTGTGACGCGATCCAGGCGCAGGTGAACAAGGACGTGTCGAAGGTCAACAAGTCGCAGGCGACCGCGTGCGGCACCTACCTCGACGCGCTCAGCACCTTCCACGACGCGCAAGATTCGTACACGTGGGCGCTCGAGTGGCAGAAGCGACGCGTGAACGTCAGCGAGGGCCAGTTGTTGTTCGAGACGAACTGCGCCCGCTGTCACACGCAGGGCTGGTCGATCTTCGATCCGAGCCAGCCCAACGGCACCGATGTGCTCGGGCTTTCTGGCGGCGGCGGCGGAACTGGTGGGGGTATCGGGTTCAACCTTCGCGGCGGTGACACGATGCGCCGCTTCGGCACCGACGCCGAGGGCGGCTTCGACGCCCAGGTCGAGTTCGTGTTCAACGGCGACGAGGCCTTCAAGCCCTACGGCATCGACGGCATCGGCTCCGGGCGCATGCCGGGCTTCGGCGCCATGCTGACGAAGAAGCAGATTCAGGAGATCGTGGCGTACGAGCGCTACTGCCTCGAGGTCACGAACTACAACGGCGTGACGCCGCCATGCGACACGAGCCCGAAGGCTCGTGTCGCGGCAACGACCACCACCGCGGCGAAGGGCTAGGAAGCAATGGTGATGGTGCACACACTTCAGGTGCTGGCGGCCGAGGGCATCAAGCACAAGAACCTCTGGAACCCGACGATTCTCGGGTTCCTTGTCGTGCTCTCGGCGATCGGCCTGTTCTGCGGCTCGGTCTACCTGCTCTTGGCGACGAACCTCGGCGCCCGTCTCGGCTTCCTGGTTGCGGCCGCGTGCCTCACCGGTTTCCTCGTGATCCTGTCATTCCTCTGGATAACGACGTCGACACCGGTCAATAGTCCGCACGGCCACATCGCCCAATGGAAGGTGGTCGAGGTCGTCAGCTCTCCCGCGCAAGCGAAACTGCAGGGCGCGCGCACCATCTCGCAACATGGAACGAGAGTCGACGAGCAGTCGCTCGCGAACCTGCGACCGGCGATCGACGCCGCGCTCGTCACTGCGCCGCAGATCGCGGGGCAGGAATCCACCACGCCGCAGCCGTTCGCGAAGTTCTCCAGCTCGACCGACTACTTGACCGAGGTCAACGGCAAACCGCTGACTTCGTACATCGCGGGCGGCGGGACGAAGAACGTGCTGTGGCACTGGCCCAAGTACGCGGTCGTGGAATTCTGCCCCACCAAGAAGGTCACGGTCGCCCCGGGTCAGAAGCCTCCGGCGCCGGCATGCGACCCGCTCGGGGGCACGCAGGTCGCGGTGCTCACGTACAACTACGGCACGCTGCGTCAGCCACCTGGAATGTACTTCGTCGTGTTCCTGGCGCTGTTCGTGTTGTCACTCGCCGGGTTGCACTGGCACGAGAAGGACGCGCGGGCGCGTCGCCGGGGAACGCTCACGCCGGTGCCGACGAAAGTCTGAGGAGGATCGCATGGTGGTGGCACAGCAGCTCATCGACGCAAGCAAGGACGGCGGTGCCGCGTTCCTCGCCTTCGCGATCATGGTCTTTCTGTTCGCCGGCTCGCTGTTTTACATGGACCACATCCGCCGCCGGCGCGAGGACCGCGAGAACCGCTAGCGCTCAGCGACCCATGATCATGTCGCGCCGGCAGCCTCCGCCGCGGCTTTGACGGTGAGGTCGATGTCGGCGTCGGTGTGGGCGAGGCTCGGGAAGAGCGCTTCGTAGCCGCTCGGCGCCACGTACACACCTCGGTCGAGCAGGCCGTGAAAGACACGCGCGTAGCGGGAGTGGTCGGCGCGCCGGGCGTCCTCGTAGTTGCGTACCGGCTCCGCGCCGAAGAACACACCGACGAGTGTGAACGCGCGCGTGACCTGTGCGGGCGTGCCGGCGTCGGCAAACGCGGCGCGGAGTCCCGACGCGAGCCGCTCGGCCGTTGCCTCGAGTGCTTCGTAACTCGCGTCGCTGAGCTCGTTCAGCACCGCCAGACCGGCCGCGGTTGCGAGCGGGTTCCCCGACAACGTGCCCGCTTGGTAGACGGGCCCGAGCGGCGCCAACTCGTCGAGCACGACCGCGGTGCCTCCGACCGCGGCGAGGGGCAATCCACCGCCGATCACCTTGCCGAAGATCGAGAGGTCGGGCGTGATGCCGAAACGCCCTTGCGCGCCGTGCAGCCCGACCCGGAAGCCGGTGATGACTTCGTCGAAGACGAGCAGCGCGCCGTATCGGGCACATCGGGCGCGCAAGCCGTCGAGGAACCCGTCGATCGGTGCGACGAGCCCCATGTTCGCGGCGATCGGCTCGACGAGGACGGCGGCGACGTCGTCGCCGTGGACTTCGAGCGCGGCGTCGAGCGCAGCCAGATCGTTGTACGGCACGACGAGCGTGTCGCTCGTCGTCCCCGGCGTGACGCCCGCCGAACCGGGCAGCCCCAGCGTGGCGACGCCGCTCCCGGCTTGCACCAGCAACGCGTCGAGATGGCCGTGATAGCAGCCGGCGAACTTCACGATCTTGTCCCGACCGGTGACGCCGCGCGCGAGACGAACTGCGGTCATCGCCGCCTCGGTGCCGGACGAGACGAGGCGAACCTTCTCGACCGACGGCACCCGCGCACAGATCGCCTCGGCCAGCTCGACTTCGTCGGGCGTCGGGGCACCGAACGAGGTGCCATCACTTGCCGCGCGCTGGATCGCCTCGATCACCTTCGGATGAGCGTGTCCGAGGATCGACGCGCCCCACGACTGCACGTAGTCGATGTACTCCTTGCCGTCGGTGTCGAAGAGGCGAGCACCGGCCCCGCGCGCCACGAAGAACGGCTCGCCCCCGACGGCACCGAACGCGCGTACCGGTGAGTTGACACCGCCGGGGATGCGCGCTTCGGCACGCGCGAACCACGACGGGTTCACGGTTGCGAATGGAGCAGCTCGGCGACCTCGCGCGCGAAGTACGTGAGGACGAAGTCGGCGCCAGCCCGTTTGATTGCGAGCAGGTGCTCGAGGCCGACGGCGGTTCCGTCGAGCCAGCCGAGCTGGGCCGCGGCCTTGACCATCGCGTACTCGCCGCTCACATGGTATGCAGCGACCGGGACGTCGAATGCGCCGCGGACCTCGTTGATGATGTCGAGATAGGCCACCGCGGGCTTGACCATGACCATGTCGGCGCCCTCGTCGATGTCGAGCGCGACCTCGGTGAGCGCTTCGCGCGCGTTCGCCGCGTGCATCTGGTAACCGCGCCGATCGCCGAACTGCGGTGCGCACTCCGCGGCGTCGCGGAAGGGGCCGTACAGCGCCGACGCGTACTTCGCGGCGTAGGCCAGGATCGCCGTCATGGCGTGGCCGGTCTCGTCGAGCGCGCGCCGGATGGCTCCGACCTGGCCGTCCATCATCCCCGAAGGGGCGACGACGTCGACGCCGGCATCGGCTTGGGCGATCGCGATGGTCGCGTAGCGATCGAGCGTCGCGTCGTTGTCGACGTCGCCGGTCGGCGTGAGGATGCCGCAGTGCCCGTGGTCGGTGTACTCGTCGAGGCAGTTGTCGGCCATCAGCACGAGCGAGTCGCCGACTTCGTCGCGCAGGTTGCGCAGCGCGACCTGCACCACGCCGTCGCGCGCGTCGGCGTCGGAGCCGCGCGGGTCCTTTCGAGCCGGCACGCCGAAGAGGATGACGGCCGGGATGCCGAGGTCGGCAAGCGCGTGTACTTCCTTGCGCAGGCTCTCTTGCGTGTGCTGGACGACGCCGGGCATGGAGAGCACCGGCTCGGGCTCCTCGATGCCTTCCTTCACGAACAACGGCGCGACGAGATCGTCGACCGCCAGCTGGTGTTCAGCAACGAGACGGCGCATCGCCGGCGTTCGACGCAGGCGGCG
>JBKPCL010000014.1:0-13960 GCA_046727335.1 Actinomycetota bacterium | reverse complement strand
CGCGGTCGTGTCGTACTACGGCGCGCCGCTGGGCGATTCGGCGCCGGACTGGTCGGGGCTGACGGCGTCGGTGCTCGGGCACGTCGCCGGCGCGGACTCGTTCTTCCCGCCCGACGCGGTGACCGCGCTCTTCGACTCGCTGCGCGCGATGGGCAAGGACGTCACCTTCTACGTCTATCCCGGGACCGGACATGCCTTTGCCAACGAGGAGAACGCGCTCGGGACCCATGACGCCGAGGCGACGGACCTCGCGTGGCAGCGCACGCTCGACTTCCTCCGCGCCAAGCTGCGCTGATGTGTTTGGACGTCAAGTGCACAGAACTGTGCACCCCACGTCCAAACAGGAGTGTCAGGCTCGGGTGCCGTCGGCCTTGACGAGGGAACGGCCCGACGCGACCCACGCGCTGGGGCCGCCTGCGAGCACGGCGGCGTCGTAGCCGTCCTCGCGCAGCGAGGCGACGACCTCCTCGGTGAGACCTTGATCGCGTCCCGCGACGATCATCGGACGCCCCTTCGGGAACGCGTGGAGTTCGTCCGCCGACTCGACCTCGACCAGGTGCGCGCCCGGCAGATGGCCGCTGAACCAATCGTGCGGCTCGCCGAGGTCGATCAGATGCGCGCCCTGCTGGATGGCCTGTTCCGCCGTGTCCGCGTCGATCTTCGGGACGGGCTCGTGACCCCAGAACGGAGGCGGCTGATCACCTTGACCCCAATACGGCATGTCGGAGTTGTACCGCGCTCGCGGCCGTTTACAACCCCAGCGCGCGCATCATCGCGGGCGGGATCACGTCTTCGCCGCGCGCGAGCAGTTCGGCGCGTTCGATGTTGATCGCGTCGCGGGGTTCGCGCTCTGGCCACCGGTCCCACGGACCCGGGGGAATCGCCGCTTCTTCGTGGCGCGCGACGGCGACGCAATGCCGCAGATACGCCTGCAGCTCTCGCACCTCCGCTTCGCCGCCGATCGGCCCGTGCCCGGGAACGATGATCTCGGCGAGCTCGGCGACGGCGTCGAGGACGTCGGCCCACGTCGCGGGGTTGCCTTGGAAGGCGAGCGGCGTGACCCCAAAGAAGCACAAGTCGCCCGCGAAGAGCAGATCGACGTCGGCGATCAACGCCATCAGGTCGCCATCGGTGTGTCCGGTTGCGGGCAGCACCTCGATGCGAGCGGTGAGCTGCGCAGCGTCAGTCACGAGGTGGGTCACCGGCCGTGTCCCGAGCTCGGCGAGCTCGTCGAACTGCGCGTCGAACGCGGGCATGAATGCCTTGTACGCATCGACCGGCATGGCGCCGTCGAGGAGCCGACTCGTCTGCGGAGAGCCGAGCACTGCGGCGTTGGGGAACGAGCGCGTGCCGCCGACGTGATCGATGTGCGCGTGGGTGAGGAGCAGCCGGCGTACGGGTCGTCCGAGCTTCGCGACCGCGGCCGCGAACGGCTCCCATTGCGAACGCACCATGAGGGTGTCGACGACCGTGAGGCCGTCGTCGTCGAGGACGACGCCCGCGTTGCTGACACCGGTTTCGCCGCCCGGTTGGAGCCACACCCACACGCCGTCGGCGAGCTCGTGCAGGGTGAGGGTGGGAACGACTGCCATCCGTCGAGACCCTACCCACGCGCTCCTGACGGCGCGACAAATGGAGCGGTGGCACCGCTCGGCCGTAGCCTCTGTGCATGTCGGAACGCAGTCGCAACCTGCCGCGTCGCTCGTGTCTTTCGGTTCCCGGCTCGAGCGAGAAGATGCTCGCCAAGGCGCCGGGGCTCGGTGCGGACATGGTCTTCCTCGACCTCGAGGATGCCGTCGCCCCGCTGGAGAAGCCGGCCGCGCGCGACAAGGTCATCAAGGCCATCAACGAGCTCGACTGGGGCGACACGGTCCTGTGCGTGCGCGTCAACGCGTGGGACACCGAGTGGACCTACCGCGACGTCATCCAGATCGTCGAGCACGCGTCGGAGCGGCTCGACGAGCTGATGTTGCCGAAGGTGCAGACAGCCGGCGAAGTGCAGGCGCTCGACATCCTGCTCACGCAGATCGAGAAGACGACGGGCCGGCAGTCGCGAGTGGGTATCGAGGCCCAGATCGAGACCGCGCGGGGCATCATCAACGTCGAGGAGATCTGCGCGGCGAGTGACCGGCTGGAGACGATCATCCTCGGCCCCGTCGACATGTCCGCGTCGATGGAGATGCCGTCGCTCGCCGGCGGCCTCGACATTCCCGAATACCCCGGCGACTACTTCCACTACGTCTTCGTGAAGATCCTCATGGCCGGCCGAGCCAACGGTCTCCAGGTCATCGACGGCCCGTACGTGAAGGTGCGGGATCCTGAGGGGTTCCGTGAGTTCTCGAAGCGCACGCAGATCCTCGGCTACGACGGCAAGTGGGCGCTCCACCCCGAACAGGTGACGATCCTGAACGAGGTGTTCGGCGTGTCGCAGGAACAGTTCGACCGCGCGTGGGACATCCTCGAGGCGTACGAGAAGGCGACGACCGAAGGCGAGCGCAAGGGCGCGGTCATGTTCGGCGACGAGATGATCGACGAGGCCAGTCGCAAGGTCGCGGTCAAGCTGGTCGCGCGCGGGGAGCGCGCGGGAATGCGGCGTTCTTCCGAGTAAGACGCCGCTACCATGGGCGTTGTGAATCGCACGACGCGCACACTCGCACCTGAGCTCATGATGGGCCCCTCGACGGGGTCCTGAACGCGCGTCTTCGGATCCCGCCGCTGCGGGATCCGTCGTTCATCGGCTCGAGCCCGCACTCTCGGCGGCGGGCGAGCAAGGAGCCACGATGAACGACCGTCTCTATCTCACCACCGCCATCCCGTTCGTGAACGGCGCGCCGCACCTCGGCCACGCGTTGGAATACGTGCAGACCGACGTGCTGGCGCGGCACGCGCGCGCTCGCGGACGGGCTGTGCGCTTTCTGACCGGCACCGACGAGCACGCGACCAAGAACGTCCAGGCTGCGACGGCAGCCGGGCAGGACGTCGAGCGATTTGTCGCGGAGAACGCGCGTCGCTTCCGAAATCTGGCCGACTCGCTGCAGATCTCGTACAACGACTTCATCCGCACGAGCGCGGACGCTCGCCACCGCCCCGCGGTGGAATGGCTCTGGAATCGCTGCACTGCGAACGGCGACCTGTACCGAGCGACCTACGGCGGCTGGTACTGCACGGGTTGTGAACAGTTCGTCGACGGTACGTGCGACGAGCACGACACCGCGCCGCTGTGGGTCGAGGAGGAGAACTGGTTCTTCCGCCTCTCTCGATACGCGGCGCGCCTCCGCGAGACGATCGCGACCGGCGAACTCCGGATCGTTCCCGCCGAGCGCGCCAACGAGGTGCTCGCGTTCCTCGACCGCGACGTGCGCGACCTCAGCGTGTCGCGCGTCCGCTCCCGCGTCGGTGACTGGGGCATCCCCGTCCCGCAGGATTCGTCACAGCTCGTGTACGTCTGGTTCGACGCGCTTGCCAATTACGTGAGCGCCCTCGGGCTCGGCGGAGCCGACGACGAGTATCAGCGATGGTGGCGGGGCGACGGCGAGCGCCGGCATGTCATCGGCAAGGGCATCGTGCGCTTTCACGCGGTCATCTGGCCCGCCATCCTGCTCTCGGCAGGCGAGCCCCTTCCGACGACGCTCTTCGTGCACGACTATGTGACGGCGAACGGCCGCAAGATCGGCAAGTCGCTCGGCAACGCGGTCGACCCGGCCGCGATCGTCGACACCTACGGCGAGGACGCGCTGCGCTGGTGGCTCGCGTGTGAGGTGCCGCGCGTCGGCGAGGCCGACTTCTCCGAGCGTCGGCTCATCGAGACCGCGAACCGCGACCTGGCCAACGGCCTCGGGAATCTGGTGCAGCGAGTCGTCGCGCTCGCGGCGAAGGACTCCGTCGGCGCCGCCGTCCCTGCGTCGGACGCGTGGCCGCTTCTCGCCGCGTGCCACGCGGGCGCCCGCGCGGTTGATGACGCGTTGGCTGAGTTCGACATCCGGGTCGCGTGTGGCGCGTTGCGCGCGCTCGTCGACGAGGTGAATCGGGCGATCGAACGCACACGTCCGTGGGAGCTCTCCGGCGTGGAGCGTGCGTCGGTGGTCGCCGGCTTGCTGGAGGTCACCCGGCGAGTCGTCGCCGAGCACGAGCCATTCGTGCCGAGACTCGCCCAGCGGTGTCGCGAGCGACTCGGCACGGGAGACCAGTTGGTGCGGCCCGGACCTCCCGTCGCGCCTCGGCTCGAGCTGACGCCCGCCTGATCAGCACGCGGTCTCGACGGCTGCGGAACTCAGCGCGGCTGGTTCGATACGCAGTACTCGGCGCCCTCGTACTTGATCGCGTACGGGGCGAGACCCACGCACTGACCCGCGCTCGACACCTTCGAGACCACGTGCCCGACGTGCGGTTGCGAGCAAGGCACGACCGTCGGCGCCGCGCCGGGTGCCGCCAGCTGCACGCAGTCACCGACGCTCGCTTGCCGCGCGCCCGTGGCGTGCTGGATCACCGGAAGACCGAAATACACCGCGGCGACCAACGCCGCGACGACGAACAGCAGCTTGAAGACCGAAGTCTTCTTGCCCGACTCGAAGGCGGCGACCTCTTCGGCCGTCGCCGCGTACGCGTTCGCAACGCCCGGAGTCGGAAGCGCGGTCATCGTGTTGGGAGTGAAGACGGGAGGCGGAGTGGCGCGGACGCCGAGCCGGTCGGCGGCGCTGAGGTGCAGTCGGAATGCCGGGTCCGCCGCGGCGAACTCCGAGCCCTCGCTTGCCCGCCCACAAACCGCACAGATCGTCCCTGAAGGCGCGGCCCGGCATCCTGCACAGGTCATCGTCGACTGCATCATCCCTCGTCCGTCACTAGCCCTACATCCGGGGTGAACGTCCCGAAGTGGCGTTTCGGGTCTGGCGCGTATGTGCTGTTTCAGGTGGGAGGTTCCGCGAGGCGGCGGGCGATCACGCGTAGGCACAGCGTCTCGTCGGCGCCTTCGAAGATCGACAACACGCGGGCGTCGACGAAGTAGCGCGACACCGGGAACTCCTCGGCGTAACCCATCCCGCCGTGCAGCTGCATCGCCTCGCGGGTGACCCACTCGGCCGCGCGGCAGACGTACGCCTTCACCATCGACGCCTCGAGCGTGCCTTCGCCGCCGGCCATCTTGCGCGCCACGTCGTAGGAGAACTGGCGACCGGCTTGGATCAGTGCGGCCATACGGGCGAGCTTCGCTTTCGACAGCTGGTACTCGAACACGGGCTCGCCGAAGACGTTGCGTTCCTGCGCGTACGCGAGCCCGGCTTCGAACGCGGCTTGCATCAGCCCGACGGCGCGCGCCGCGGTCTGCAAGCGGCCGTTCTCGAACCCGGCCATCTGGAGGTAGAAGCCGCGGCCCAAGCCACCCTCGCCGCCGACGACGTTCGCAGCCGGGACGAACCAGTTGTCGAACGCGACCTCGTACGAGTGCATGCCGCGATAGCCGATGGTGTCGATCGCCCGGCCCTCGAGCTTGCCGCCGCGGCCGTCGTCGAACGCGAACGCGTGTCCGTGGGCGGGCGGCTTTTCGACGATGAACACCGACAGACCGCGATGTCCCTTCGACCGATCAGGATCGGTGCGCGCCAACAGCATCAGCGCGTTGGCACGGCCGGCGAACGTCGCCCAGGTCTTCACGCCGTTGATGCGCCAGCCGTCGGTGTCGCGAGTTGCGGTGACCTTGACGCCGGCGACGTCGGAGCCGAAGTCGGGCTCCGTGACCATGATCCCGACCATGACCTCGCCCGACGCGATGCGAGGCAGCCACGCGTGCTTCTGCGCCTCGGTGCCGCCCGCGACCAGCGCCCTGGTGAGGATCTCGGGGCGGGTGACGAGTGAGCCACCGATGCCGAGCGAACCCCGTGATAGTTCCTCGGTCGCGACCACCATGCCGATGTAGTCGGACTCGCCGCCGGTCGCGAAGCCGCCGTACTCCTCGGGCACCGACAAGCCGAACCCGCCGAGCTCGGCCAGGCCCGAGATGATGTCCTCGGGCACGTCGGCGTTGGTGCGGTGCACGGGTTCGGCGACGGGGCGGATCTTGTCCTCGGCGAACCGGCGGAAGGTCTCGGCGACAAGTTCGAAGTCGTCGCTCAAGTGCGTCGGACCGGTGCCGCGCTTCGCACACTCGTCGGCGAGGGCTTCGAGCGCCGCCGGCGCCCGGTGTTCCTCGACGAACGGCATCGCGCGGTCGAGCGCGCCCCGGCTGACGCCCCACTCCTCCTCACGGCCGAGTATTCGGCACCCGAGGTCCCAGACGGCATCGGCGACGTACACGCACGCGAGCATCGACTCGGTCTCGCCCAGGGTTCCGTACTCGCACATGACGCGCGACGCCTCGACGGCGGCGGCCGCGTGCGCGAGGTCGTACGCGAAGACTTGGTGCTCGTCGAGCTTGGCGACGGAGACGTTGCCGCCGTCCGAGACGAGCGACGCGAGCCGCCGGCTCGCGTCGGACACGATCGCGGCCGCGACATCGACCGCGGCAACCGCGGAGGTCAGCTGGTCGGTCATCGCCGGAGGCTACCTACGTGCGTGGAATGCGGCGTTACGCGCTCGGGGCGACGGTTGTCGGCGAACCGATGGGCTGGCTCACCGGAGGAGGCGGCGCACTCGTGGGCGGTGCCGGCGGCGGTTCGATCATCACGACCGTCGTAGGTGGGCTCGCCATCGGCGTCGTCGTCGACGAGTAGTGGCGGTAGCGGTAGGTCGTCGGCGTGGAGCTCCACTTCCGTCGCCCGCGCGGTGTCGGATTGCTGCCGATGCCGGGCACGGCCTCGCCACTTCCTTCCGCCAGCTTCCACTCGATCGGGTGTGCACGGTCCGCCTGCTGCTGGATGTGCCAGTGGGCGTCGATCAGCTTGAACAACGCCGTCGCCAGATATTGCGCGCCGTCAATGGTGAAGTGCACGCCGTCGCTGATACGGGCCCGGAACTCGTGGCCCGTCTCGTCGGTGAGGTAGTTGGTGTAGCCGCCGTGGGGGCCGGCGAAGAGCTTGTAGCCGTCGACGAACACGACCGACGGCGCGCGCTTGGCGGCTTCTTCTTTCATGACCCGGTCGAGTGCGACGACACCGTCGTCGAGCGACTTGGTCTCCAGCGGCGGGGCGCCGATCCAGAAGACGGTCCGATGCGGGGCGGCGCCGACCAGCGTGTCCATCATGCGGCCGACCTTGGCTCTGTAGTCGGGTTCCCAGTCCGGCACGCCGTCGCCGTTGGAATCCATCTTGTTGACGATCGATGCGTCGTTGGTCCCGATGATGAAGACGACCGACTCCGGGTTGGCCGTGCTCATCTGCTGCGTCGCGCGCGCGTACCAGTTCCGCACGTCGTTGCTCGCAAGTCCGCTGGACACCTTGTAGTCGATCTGCGTCGAGACGATTCCCGTTGCGCCGACGAGGTCGCCGAGCGAGGGACCGAACGACCCCGCCAGCGAGTCGCCGCCGATCCACAGCCGCAACGGCTGCCCGTGCGTGAGTACACGCGGCTGCTCGGCCGACTTCTTTGCGGCGTCGAGCGGCAACTCACGCGCGAGCTGCTTGCGCGCAGGAGGCTCGAACTTCGACTGTGCGGGCGTGACATCTCCGAGCGCGAATGCGACCAGCGTCACGCCGAGAGCGACCGCGGCGATCGCGGTCGTGGCCCACAGCAGACGGGAGCGCCGTCGACGAGCGACCAGTCGGGCGCGGCGATCGGAGTCGGAGGGAACGTCCTGAGTCATGGGCGGGAGCAACCGGGAGGTCCGACGATCGTAGTGGCGCAGTGCCGCAATCGCGGTGGTGCCATCGAAGGATCGCGATTCGGGCTATGCGGTCTCGAGCTCGCCGCCGGGAGATTGACCCAATTGGGTCTGGTACAGGTCCGCGTACAGCCCGCCGCGGGCGAGCAGTTGCGCATGCGTTCCGGACTCGACGATGCGGCCTCGGTCGACGACGAAGATGCGATCGGCACCGACGATGGTCGACAACCGATGCGCGATGACGATCGCGGTGCGCCCACGGAGCGCTTCGTCGAATGCACGTTGGATCGCGACCTCGGATTCGGAGTCGAGATGCGATGTCGCCTCGTCGAGGATCACGACCGCCGGGTCCTTCAGCAACAGGCGCGCGATGGCGAGGCGCTGTTTCTCGCCACCCGACATCCGATACCCGCGCTCGCCGACCACTGTGTCGAGCCCGTCGGGAAGGGACACGACGAGGTCCCAGATCCGTGCCGCGCGGCAGGCGCGTTCGAGGTCGTCGTCGGTCGCATCGGGGCGCGCGTATCGGAGGTTCTGGCGGATCGTCTCGTGGAACAGATGCGGGTCTTGTGGCACGAGCCCGACCGCGCCGTAGACGGAATCGAGCGTGAGGCTCCGGACGTCGTGGCCGTCGATGCGAACCGCGCCCTCGACGACGTCATAGATGCGCGGCATCAACATCGCGATCGTGGTCTTGCCCGCGCCCGACGGGCCGACGAGCGCGACCGTCTGCCCGGGCTCGACGGAGAACGACACGTCGCGCAGGATCCAGTCGCTCGGTTCGTCGCCGGGTGGCGTCCCCGGCGTCTCCAGCGACGGCAGTGAAATCTGGGCGCCCGGCGGGTGCCTGAACCAGACGTGGTCGAAGGTCACGCGCCCTTCTGGACGGCCGAGCACCACGGCGTCGGGCGCTTCCACGATTGCGGGCGGGAAGTCGAGGACCTCGAAGACGCGCTCGAACGACACGAGCGCGGTGAGGACGTCGACGCGCGCGTTCGTGAGCTGCGCCAGTGGTTGGTAGATCTGCCCGACGTACAACGCGAACGCGGCGACCGTGCCGGCGGAGATCGCTCCGGAGATCGCAAGGTTGCCGCCGATCCAGTACACGACCGCGGTTCCGACCGCGGCGACGAGAGCCAGCGCGACGAACAGCACTCGGCCGTACATCGCGGTCCGCACGCCGATGTTGCGAACCCCGGCCGCCCGCTCGGAGAAGTCGGCGCGCTCCTTGTCGCGCTTGCCGAACAACTTCGCGACCAGCGCGCCCGCGACGTTGAACCGCTCGACGGTCAGGTTGTTCATCTCCGCGTTGAGCTGCATTCCTTGACGCGTGAGCTGCTGCAACCGTGGCCCGAGACGGCGCGCGGGATAGATGAACGCGGGCAGGACCAGCAACGTGAGAATCGTGAGCTGCCACTGGAGCGCGAACATGATCGTCAAGGTCACACCGAGCTGGATCGTGTTCTGCACGACGGTGCCAAGCGTGCTCGTGACGGCCTGCTGGGCGCCGATCACGTCGTTGTTCAGCCGGGACTGCAGCGCTCCCGTCTGCGTGCGCGTGAAGAACGCGAGCGGCATGCGCTGCACGTGGTCGAAGAGGGAGACGCGAAGGTCGTAGATGAGGCCCTCGCCGATGCGGGACGAATACCAGCGCTGCAGCAGCGAGAGCAGCGCGTCGCCGAACGCGAGCGCGACGGCGATCAGCGCGAGCTCGGTGACGAGGCCGCGATCGTGGTTCGGCACCGCGTGGTCGAGCAGCGCTTTGAGGAGCAGGGGCGGGATCGCGGTGACGATCGAGTCCAGGATGACGGTGAGGAGGAAGGCGATGAGGAGCCAACGGTACGGACGGGCGTACCCCAGCACGCGGCGCATCGTCTGCCGGTTGAAACGCCGGCCCCGCAACGTCTCGTCGCGGCGGAAGCCCATCATCGTGCGGTGGTCCATCATGTCGACGGCGAGGGTACCGGGACGGCTCCTGTATGCGGTTCCTGGCGGGGTTCGTAATCTCAGTCCATGACCGCACGCACCGAAGCGCCTGCCACCGATCCTGCCGTCCGCCGCGAGCTCGTCGAGAACGTTCGCCGGTTCGTCGCGCGCGAGGTGATCCCGGTCGCGTCCGAGCTCGAACATGCCGACGCGTATCCCGAAGCGATCGTCGAGCACATGAAGGCACTCGGCCTGTTCGGCATCGCGATCCCCGAGGAGTACGGCGGTCTGGGTCTCGACCTGCTCACGTACATCGGCGTCATCGAAGAGCTGTCATACGGCTGGATGT
The DNA here is from genome assembly GCA_046727335.1 of Actinomycetota bacterium. Lineage (GTDB taxonomy): Bacteria > Actinomycetota > Acidimicrobiia > IMCC26256 > PALSA-610 > JBKPCL01. The sequence continues at coordinate 3,938 of JBKPCL010000014.1, read as the reverse complement.
CGCTGTCGGGTGTCGTCAACACGCACACGATCGCGGCCCATCTCGTCGTGCACCAGGGCACTGAGGAGCAGAAGCGGCGGTGGTTGCCGAGACTGGCGACCGGCGAGCTGCGCGGTTGCCTCTCGCTCTCCGAGTCGGACGCGGGGAGCGACACGCGCAACATCGCCTGCCGCGCCGTCCGCGACGGCGACGAGTACGTCATCGACGGCACGAAGATGTGGGTGACCAATGGTGAGCGCGCCGGCATGGTCGCGCTCGCGGCGCGTACACCCGAGGGCATCTCGTGCCTGATGGTGGAGAAGGAGCCGGGACCGCGCGCGGGCGGCATCACCGTCAGCCGCAACATTGGCAAGCTCGGCTACAAGGGCATCGAGACCGTCGAGATGGTGTACGAGGGCCATCGTGTGCCCGCCGACGCGCTGCTCGGCGATCCCGGCCGGGGACTCGCCTACATCCTCGGCGCGCTCGAGGTCGGCCGCATCAACATCGCGGCGCGTGCCGTTGGTGTCGCGCGTGCGGCGTTCGACGCGGCGCTTGCCTACGCGCAAGAGCGCCGCACGATGGGCAAGCCCATCGCCGAGCACCAGGCCATCCAGATGAAGATCGCCGATATGGCGACGAAGCTGGAGGCGGCGCGGCTCCTGACGCGCAACGCCGCCGAGCGCAAACAGGCGGGAGAGCGCGCCGACGTCGAGGCCGGCATGGCCAAGCTCTTCGCGAGCGAGGCCGCGTTCGAGATCGCGACCGAAGCAATGCGAATCCACGGTGGTGTCGGTTACACGACGGAGCTGCCGGTCGAGCGCTATTACCGCGACGCGCCGCTGATGATCATCGGCGAAGGCACGAACGAGATCCAGAGAATCGTGATCGCGCGCGGGATACTCGCGAGGAGCGCGGGGTCTGGATAGAGTCCCGCGTATGCGTGGGGCACGTGACAATCAGGCGTCGGTAGCCTCCGCGCCATGACCGAGTACGAGCGCCCGTTCGGTCGCTACTTCGAGGACTTCGAGGTCGGCGACGTCTACAAGCATTGGCCGGGCAAGACGATCACCGAGTACGACGACCATCTGTTCTGCATGATCACGATGAATCATCATCCGTTGCACACGGATGCGTGGTACGCGGAGACGCAGACGCAGTTCGGCAAGAACGTCGTCGTCGGGAATCTCGTGTACTCGCTCGTGCTCGGCATGTCGGTGCCCGACGTCAGCGGCGCCGCGATCGCGAACCTCGAGGTCGAGTCGCTGCAACACAAGTCACCGACGTTCCACGGCGACACGATCTACGCCGAGACGAGAGTGCTCGACAAGAAGCAGTCGCAGAGCAAGCCCGACCGCGGCATCGTCACCGTCGAGTCGAGAGGCTTCAACCAGCGGGGCGAAGAGGTGTGCTACTTCCGGCGGCGGGTCATGGTGCCGACCCGGGAGGCCGCCAAGCCCCGTCAGCGCCCGTACACATCGGCCGAGTAGCAGGAATCCCCACGCATGCCCACGGGCGATTGCGTGTTCTGCGCGATCATCGCCGGCACCGTGCCCGCGCACATCGTGCTCGACGAGCCGGACGTCGTCGCCTTCCTCGACCAGCGCCCCGTGTTCAAGGGCCACACCCTCGTGGTGCCGCGCGCCCACATCGTCACCCTGCCCGAGGTGCCGCGCGAGTTGCTCACGACGCTCTTCGTCGCGGTGCAGCGCTGCGCGGCGGCGATGACCGATCCCGCCGGCATCGGAGCCGACGGCTCGTTCGTCGCGGAGAACAACGTCGTGAGTCAGGCCGTGCCCCATCTCCACGTCCACGTCGTGCCCCGGCGACGCAAGGACGGCCTCCGCGGGTTCTTCTGGCCCCGGCAGAAGTATGAGAGCGACGAGGAGATGGGGCGGTATGCGGCCTGGATCCGCCAGGCCTTGACCCGGGCCGATCCGTAATGATGTAATCATGTCATGCGTGCAATCGACGAGTCCAAGCTCGACAACTGGTTCGCCGGCCGGCTGCCGGATGGCTGGTTCACCGGCCCCCCCGAAGTCACCGTCGATCGCGACGAGATCCTCGTCGTCGGCGAGGTGGCCGAGCCCGACTACCCCGAAGGTGCCGACGACGCGGGGCAGCGCGCCGCCCGCCGGGCACGGATCAAGCGCTTCCGCGAAGAGACGCGCGAGCAACGCATGAAGATCGCCGACGAGACCGAAGGGCTGACCGGACGCAAGGTCGCGTGGGGCGCCCGCTGCGGTGACGACCGCGTGATCTTCACGAGCCTGTCGATCCCGGTGATGACGCGGCTGCGGATGTCCGAGCGCCAAGTGCTGGACACGCTGGTGGGCGCGGGAGTCGCGCGCAGTCGCTCCGAGGCGCTCGCCTGGTGCGTGCGGCTCGTCGGCGAGCACCAAGGCGACTGGATTCAGCAACTGCGCGACGCGCTGGTTGCGGTGGAGGAGGCTCGCGCGTCCGGGCCGTCACCGTCGGAGTGACGCCCGCGTCGCGGTGCGGCGGTCAGCTCAGGACGCGCTTCTTGAAGCCGTCGATACCGAGCTTCAAGAACACGGCCGTGAACGCGAGCAACGCGGCATAGATCGCGATCGCCCGCATGTGCGGGATGCCGCTCGTCAACGACATCCGCATCCCCTCGCTCATGTACACGAGCGGGTTCACGAGCACCGCGTACTTCAGCCACGGCAGCGGACTCAGGTTCTTCCACGGGTAGTAGACCGCGCCGAGGAAGGTCATCGGGATCACCAACAGGCTGAAGATCAACGGCACCTGGCGGGGTTCGACGCGAGTGCCGATCGTCAGCCCAAGCGACGCGCTCATCAACGCCGACAGCGGCAACAACGTGATGAGGAAGAACCAGTGCACGTTCAGGTGCACGGGCGTTGCGGGGATGACCGCCGCGAGCGGGAACACGACCAGCGCCGCGAGCACCGCCTGGATCGCTCCCGCAACCACCTTCTCGACCGCGACCGCCCACACCGGCATCGGCGCGAGCACCCTGTCCTCGATTTCTCGTGTGTAGCCGAAGTCCTGGACGAGCGGGAGCGCGACGGCCTGCACACCCTGGAAGATCATGGCGCTCGCGATGACACCGCCGACGAGGAGTGTCGAGAACTCCGCGGCGCCACGCGCGCCGCCGATCGCCTGACCGATCTTCGGGAACACGTACGCGAAGACAAAGATCAGCAGCAGCGGCTGCATGACCGTGCGCCCCAGGAACATGCCGACCTCTTTGCGCAAGACGGCGAGGTCGCGCAACAAGAGCGCGCCGAACGCTCGCAGCGACGACGTGCGAACCGATTCGACGGTGGGTGCCGCGACCGTGGTCATTCGCGCAACTCCCTTCCTGTGAGGTTGATGAAAACGGTTTCGAGCGTCGTCTCCTTCACGCCGACGTCGGTCACGTTGAAGCCGGTGCGGGTGGCATTCGTGATGATCTCGGGGAGCGCAGGCCCGTTCGCGCCGACGTAGACGAACACGGTGCCGTCGACGACTCGGCCGGCGTCGATGCCCGACATGGTTTCGAGTTGGCTCACGAGCGCTTGGAGGTCACCGTCGGCGTGGATGCGCACCTCGGTGTCCGCGCCGACCGTCGCCTTGAGCCGCTCGGGCGTGTCGAGCGCGAGCAACTTTCCGTGGTCGATGATCGCGACCCGGTTGCAGAGCTGATCGGCTTCTTCCATGTAGTGCGTCGTCAACACGATGGTCTGGCCGTGTTCGTGCAACTCGCGCATCACGTCCCAGAGCGCCAGACGGCTCTGCGGATCAAGCCCCGACGTCGGTTCGTCGAGAAAGAGGACGTGCGGCTCGTGCATGATCGCCCGGGCAACCATCAGCCGCTGGGCCATGCCGCCCGAGAGCTCGTTGACGTCGGCGCGGCGCCGGTCGGCGAGCCGGAACTGCTCGAGCAACGCGTCGGTGCGCCGGTGCGCGTCGCTGGCGCTCATGCCGAAATA
>JBKPCL010000013.1:0-10378 GCA_046727335.1 Actinomycetota bacterium | reverse complement strand
GCATCGCATACGCCGACGAGTGCGACGCCGAGCGGCACGTCCTGACCGGAGCGTGCATCGGGATAGCCCTCCCCGTCGAAGCGCTCGTGATGCCACCGGACGAACGGGACCAGGACCCCGAGACCCTCGACCGCCGCGAGCCAGCGAGCGCCGACCAAAGTGTGCTCCCGTATGTGCGAGATCTCCTGCGGCGCGAGCGACGTCGGCTTCTCGAGGACGGCGCGCCGCACGTGCAGCTCACCGACATCGTGCAGCATCGCGCCCCAGTAGATCGCGTGCACTTGCGGCTCCGGGAGATGGACCGCACGCGCGACGCGCACCGCGAGCTCCGCGACGCGCTCACAGTGCGCAAGCGTCGCCGGACGCATGCGCTGCATCTGGGTCATGATCGCGACGGCACGTGCTTCGTCGGCACCGTCGATCGCCCGCGCTCCGAACTCGTGCACCCTCGTCCTGCTGTCCGCTTCGCTTGCGCCCGTGCTATCGATCGGAATTCGGAGCGCCCGCGTTGAATATACGCACGATCCGGACGAACCCGACACCAACCGGTTTGGACGTCGGGTGCACACTTCTGTGCACGCCCGGTCCAAACAGGAACGGGGCTTCAGGGTTGGAGCAACCGTCCGATGCGGCGGGACGCGATCCTTACACCGACGATTCCCATCACGAACAGATAGGCCGCGTTCGCCAGGAGCGACCAGTGCACGGCGCCGAGGATGAGTGATCGCTCGAGCACGACTCCTTGGTACAGCGGCGTCAGCCGGATCACGAACTGGAGACCCGACGGATAGCGGCTGAGCGGGAAGAACGTCGCCGAGAACAAGAAGAGCGGGACGATCGCCAGGTTGACGTAGTCGAAGTCGACGAACGATCGCATGTAGGTGGTCGCGGCGAGCCCCGCCCCGGCGAAGCCAAAGCCGATGAGGACGGCCGCAGGCACCGCAAAGATGGCCCACGCCGACTTCACGTCCCCGAACAGCAGCATCGTGACGAGAAAGCCGGTCGAATACGCGGCGCCGCGCATGAGCGCCCACGTCACCTCGCCGACCGCGACGTCGCCGACTTCGACGGGTGTCGCGAGCACCGCGTCGTACGTGTGCGAGTACTTGTACTTCACGAAGAAGTTGAGGGTCGTGTCGAGCACCGAGCCGTTCATGGCGGCCGCCGCGAGCAGTCCCGGTGCGACGAACTCGCGATATGAGACGACCTGCGACCCGACGTGGAGATCGCCGACGAGCTTGCCGACGCCGATGCCGATCGACAGCAGATACAGGATCGGCTCCACGAAGCCGGTCGCGAACAGTCCCCACATTCGGCGGTACGCGAGCACGTTGCGCTCGACGAGTCGCCACGAGCGCCGCCCGACCGCGATCGGGGGAAGGATGCGCGTCGTCGTCGCCGTCATGCCGTCAGCCGTCTCGTGAAGGTCCGCGTTCCGAACCACGCGCCGACACCGATGAAGACGCCGAGCGCGGCGATGTGCCCGAGGATGGCGGCGCCGTGCCACGTGCCGGTCGTCGCCGCTCGCGCCAGCTCCACACCGTGCCACAGCGGCGACAGGACGGCGACGTGCTGCAGCCACGCCGGGAGTTCACTGATCGGGAAGAACGTGCCCGAGAAGAGGAACAGCGGCACGATTCCGAGCCGCATGATCACCGGGAACGCGAGGTCGGTCTCCTGTGTGATCGAGAACGCCGCGAGCGGTGAGGCGAACGCCGCCGCGCACAACGCCGCGGCGGGTATCGCCAGGATCCCCCACGCCGACGGCACCGCACCGAGCACCGCGGCGACGAACAGGAACACGACCGACGCGGGCACGCTACGAATCGCCGTCCACACGACGAAGCCGTTGAAGATGTCGGTCGGCGCGATTGGCGTGGCGACAACGCCTTCGTAGTACCGGATCCATTTCACCCCGGCGAGCACCGGCCACATCGACTCTCCGGCGGCGACTTGCACGCCGCTGGCGACGAGCAGCGCGGGCGCGACGAAGTCGAGATAATCGAGACCGTTCACGTGGCCCGTGTGGGCGTTGACAAGACCACCGAGCCCGAGGCCCATCGCCGCCAAGAAGAGCACGGGACTCAGAAACGTCGAGAAGACGAGCCCGCGCCACAACCGCCGGTAGACCCTGACTTCACGTTCGACGACGCGAAAGATCGGCGGCGTGGCCATCGCGTTGCCTCAGTCCTCGAGGGTCCGGCCGGTGAGGATGAGGAAGACGTCTTCGAGGCTGGCGCGCCGCACGAGCACCGCCGCTCCGTTGCCGCCGTTGTTCTCGACGGCCGATGCCGTGGCGTCGCCGTCGTGCGTGTACACCAGGACCCGATCGGCGAGCGGCTCGACGCGTTCGCCGAGGTCGCGCAGTCGGGAAACCTCGGTGCCCTGGTCGACACCACGCGGGTACCTCACTTCGACGACCTCTCGAGTCGCGTGCGCCGCGATGAGGTCGCGCGGCGAGCCTTGAGCGACGATGCGGCCACGGTCCATGATCACGAGGCGGTCACACAGCTGCTCGGCTTCGTCCATGTAGTGCGTGGTCAACACCAACGTCACGCCGTCTTGCTTCAGCCGATAGAGGCGATCCCAAAGCAAGTGACGTGCTTGCGGATCGAGACCGGTCGTCGGTTCGTCGAGCAACAGCACTTCAGGCTGGTTGACGAGCGCGCGTGCGATGGTGACGCGTCGCTTCATGCCACCCGACAACGGGTCGACGCGCGAGTCGCGCCGATCGCTCAGCTGCACGAATTCGAGGAGCTCGGCCGCCCGCTCCTTGATCACCAACCGAGGCAGATCGAAGTACCGCCCATAGATCAGCATGTTGTCCCAGACGGTCAGTTCGGTATCGAGGTTGTCCTCTTGCGGCACGACTCCGAGCCGGGCGCGGATTGCCGGTCCGTCATGGGCCGGATCCATTCCGAGCACCTGCAGCGTGCCGGCCGACACTGGTGACACGCAGCCGATCATTCGCATCGTCGAGCTCTTGCCCGCGCCGTTCGGGCCGAGGAATCCGAACGCCTCTCCCGGCTCGATGGCGAAGTCGATGCTGTCAACGGCGACAAAGCCGTCGAAGCGCTTGGTCAGTGAATGAGCCTCGATGAGCGGACGGGTCACGAGCCGACGCTATCCAAACGCTCTCGACGGGCCGCCGGATTTGACGGCGCCGTGGCGCTGCTGGATTTCGCCCCGGCGCGATTCCGAGAAAGACTGCAGGACATGCCGTTGGTGCCGCGCATTCTCGACTCCGCAGATGTGACCAGCCTCGCCGACTATGTCGAAGCAGGAGGAGGTCAGGGGCTCGACGCGGCACGCAAGCTCGAAGCTGCCGCCGCGGTCGAACACCTGCTGGCGTCCGGGATTCGCGGTCGCGGCGGCGCCGGTTTCCCGACCGGTGTCAAATGGCGCACGGTCGCGGCCAATGCATCACCCCTGGAACCGTCGACCGTCGTCGTGAACGCGGCCGAGGGCGAGCCCGGATCGTTCAAGGACCGGGCGCTCCTGCGCCGCAACCCGTATCGAACGCTCGAAGGCGCGCTCATCGCCGCGCATGCGGTCGGCGCCGACAAGGTGATCGTCGGGATGAAGCGCTCGTTCGCGCGCGAAGCCGCACGCGTGCGTGCCGCGATCGAAGAACTCGAGTTGGCGGGCTGGCCGGACGGCGTCACGGTGACGGTCGTGGAGGGTCCGAGCGAGTACCTCCTCGGAGAGGAAACCGGGCTGCTCGAGGTGATCGACGGCCGGCCTCCGTTCCCGCGCATTGCGCCGCCGTACCGGCGCGGAGTCGACGAGGTGGTCGAACACACGGGGGATCTCGCAACTGGCTCGGGACTCTCCGCGCATGTCGAGATGGCGGCGCCCGGCGACGAGTCGTGGGCTCCGCCAACGCTCGTCGACAACGTCGAGACGCTCGCGCACGTCACGCTCGCGTTCGCGCACGGCGTGGATTGGTTTCGATCCGTCGGTACCGAAGCATCACCGGGCACGGTCGTGTGCACGGTGTCGGGCGACACTCAACGCGCCGGCGTCGGCGAGGTCGCGATGGGTACTCCGCTGCGCGAAGTCATCGACCTGATCGGAGGCGGGCCGCGTGCCGGGACCAACATCGGTCTGGTGCTGCAGGGCGTCGCGTCGGCGGTCGTGCCCGCCGAGCTCCTCCACACGCCCGTGAGTTGGGAAGGGATGGCGAGCATCGGCTCGGGTGTGGGCGCAGCTGCCTTCATCGTCTGCGCCGATACCACCGACCCCGTCGCGATCGCCGGTGGCGTGGCGCGCTTTCTCGCGGTCGAGTCGTGCGGACAGTGCACGCCGTGCAAGCAGGACGGCCTCGCAATGTGGTCCGCGCTCGACCAGCTCCGCCAGTCCGATGCGAGCGAGAGCGACGTCGACATCGTGCGGGCTCGACTCGCCACGATCGCCGACAGTGCGCGCTGTTCGCTCGCGTCGCAGCAGCAGGCCGTCGTCGGCAGCCTCGTCGATCGCTACACGGCCGTGTTCGACGCGCACGCCAACGGCACGATGCCCGGCGTCGAGCCCGCCGACATCGTCCCGATGCGCGATCTGGTCGACGGCGTGCCGGTGCTCGACCTCGAGCAAGCGCGCAAGCAGCCCGATTGGACCTTCGACGCCGAGTACTCGGGTCAGGCGCCGGCCGATCGTCTCGACGACCATCGGCGGCCCGAGACGCTGTAGCCACTTGGCATGAGCGGCGCCGTCACCATGTTCACGATCGGGCACGGGACGCGGCCGGTTGCCGAGCTCATCGACGTCCTGCGTGAGAACGGCGTGCAGACGCTGATCGACGTGCGGCGTTATCCGGCGTCGCGCCGCAATCCACAGTTCGAACGCGATCGCCTGGCTCGCGAGCTCGCGACGCACGGCGTCACGTACGAGTGGTGGGGCGACGATCTCGGCGGCCGACGCAAGGCCGCAGCCCGTTCACGCCATCCCGCGTGGCGCGACCCGTCCTTCCGTGCGTACGCCGATTACATGGACAGCGAAGAGTTCAGGCGCGCGTTCGATGCGTTGCTCGCGCGCGCGGCCGAGACACCAACGGCGGTCATGTGCGCGGAGACGCTCTGGTGGAAGTGTCATCGCCGCCTGATTGCGGACGCGGCGACGCTCGCGGGCGTGTCCGTGGTGCATCTCGGCGCCGGGCGTCCTCAACTCCACGTGCTGAATCCCGCAGTCCGCGCCGAGGACGGCCGGCCGGTTTACGACGTCGGCGTATTGCCGATCGGCAACGAGTAGGCCTCGACGGCGTTCACGCCGAGCACGCGATCACGTTCCGCCGGTGACAGCGGCGCGAGACCCTCGCGTAGCTCGTCGACCACACCTTCGTGGTACTCGGGATGCGGATAGTCCGATGCCCACACGATCCGATCTGCACCGAGCTGCTTCGCGCAGGCGGCGAGATTCCACTCGTCGGGCTCGAAGCTGACCCAGCACTGCCGCGCGAAGTACTCGCTCGGCAACATCGACAGCCATCGCTGCTCGAGCGGGAACGCTCTCACCTGCTCGTCCATGCGTTGCAACTGCGTCGGTACCCAACCGCCGCCCGACTCGAGGACGAGGATCCTCAGGCGCGGAAACCGTTCGCACACGCCGCCCATCAAGAGGCGGCCGAGCGTGACGACCATGTCGACGGTGTTGCCGACGGCCTGACCGAGTCCCGATCCTCCGTGCAGCTCGTTCATCGCCATGTTCGACACGAGCAGGTTCTCGCTCTGTTCGACGAGCCCGAACTTGACGCACGCGCCCGGCGTGTCGACGTGCACACCCGGATGCAATCCGACCGGGACGTCGAGGTCCTGGCACGCCGCCCAGAACGGGTTGTACACCGGGTGGTTGAGCGGTAGCTCGTCGACGTATGCCGACGGCCGGATGAACGCGCCGCGCAGCTCGAGCTGCTCGACGGCACGTTCGAGCTCGTGCACTGCACGCTCCGGATCCTGCAGCGGGACCGCAGCTACTCCGAAGAGCCGCTCCGGCGCCGCACTGCAGAACTCGGCGATCCAATCGTTGTAGGCGCGGATGCAGTCGGCGACGAACTCGATGTCGCGCAGCGCGGGAATGGGATCGCACGGCCCGAAGAACATCGCCATCGACGGGTACAGCACCGACACGTCGATACCGTCCGCATCCATGTCCACGAGCCGGGCGGCCGGTTCATTGCCGCCCGGGCGACGCAAACTGATGGTGAGGTCGTGGAACTCCTGGGGCGACAGACCGACCGCGGCCGCCATGCGATCCTGCAGCTCGCGGCCGCCGCTCCGCACGACGCCGCCTGTATATGTGATCTCGTAGCAGCCGTCGTGCAGCTCTTTGTGCGGGATCCAGTCCCCCCAGCGACGCGCGTCCATGCGCGAGGTCCAGAGGTCGTCCGGCTCGAAGATGTGCCCGTCAGCGTCGACGACAAGTGATCCGGCCACGGGTGCATCATGCACAACCGATCGAACCTGCGTCACCTGTGCACACGAGGTGTCGACAAGTGACGCAGGTTCGCGGGGTCAGCCGACCGGTTCGGCCTCTCGGTCGCGCTTGGGCACGTACTCGTGCTCGAAGCCGGTCAGGTTCTCGTCGTTGTAGCCGGCGACACCCATGTCGGGGACGTCCAAGCCCGCGAGCTCGGTCTCGCGGTCGGAGCGAATGCCACCCTTCATGACCTTGTCGCTGATCTTGAAGAAGGCATATGCGATGCCGAACATGACCGTGCACAACACGACCGCGCCGATGATCTGCGCGACCAGCTGGCCCGCGCCGCCGTCGCCGTAGAACAGGCCGTGCACGTTCAGCGTCTTCGAGCCGGTGGCGTTCCAGTCGCCGCCGTACTTGCCGTTGGCGAGCAGTCCCACCGCCAGGACGCCCCAGATGCCGTTGACACCGTGGACGGCCACCGCGCCGACCGGATCGTCGACGCCCCGGCGTTCGATGAACAGCACCGCCTCGACGACGAGCACACCGGCAATGGATCCGATCACCGCCGCCGCCCACGGATCGACGAACGCGCACGGCGCGGTGATGGCGACCAAGCCGGCGAGTAACCCGTTGCCGAACATCGACGGATCCGGCTTCCCGAGGCGCTTCATCACGTACAACATCGAAGCGATGGTGCCGAACGCGGCCGCGACCGTCGTGTTGGCGATGATGGTCGCGAACTGCACGTCGGTCGCCGCCAGCGTCGATCCGCCGTTGAACCCGAACCAGCCGAACAGCAGCACGATCACGCCCATCAGCGCCATCGGGATGTTGTGACCGGGAATCGCCTGCGGCCGGCCGTCCTTGCGGTACTTGCCGATGCGAGGGCCGAGTACGAGCGCGCCGGCGAGCGCGGCGACCCCACCCATCGCGTGCACGACGCCTGATCCCGCGAAGTCCACGTACCCGTGGCCGAGGCTCATGCTCGAACCGAGCTTCGCGAGCCAACCGCCGCCCCACGTCCAGGCGCCGAACAGCGGGTAGTAGATCGCTCCGCAGAAGAAGCCCCAGACGACGAAGTTGTTCCACTTCCACCGTTCCGCCATCGCGCCCGTGGGGATCGTCGCGGTCGCGTCCATGAACGCGGCCATGTAGAAGAAGTAGGCGAGGATCGCCGGGCGGTACGCCTTGCCCGACATCAGCAGCGGGCCCTTCCACAAGAAGACCCAGTCGTGACTCCCGATCAAGCCGCTGCCGATCGGCACGTCGTAACCGAAGACCTTCGGCAACGCGTAGCCACCGAACATCAACGCGTACCCGACGACGAAGAATGCGACGAACGCGGTGCCGAAGATCGCGACGTTCATGCCCATGGTGTGCGCCGCGTTCTTCTTGCGCGTGAAGCCGGTCTCGACGAGCGCGAAGCCGCCCTGCATGAACATCACGAGCGCGCCCGCGACACAGATCCACAAGAGGTTCGTACTGACGGCAAGGTCGCCGGTCTTGATGTCGGGCCCGTCGGCGAACGCCGCGGTGGCGGACACGCCGACGATGACGGTCGCCAGCAGCGCGACGAACGCGATGCGACGCGGTCGCAAGAATCTCACGATGTCCTCCTGCCGAGGTGAAGAAGCGCGCGCCGGTGTCGCCGTCGACCGCGAGCGCGCAACTTGTCGCCGTTGTCCCAGTCCCCTGTCCCCGGTCTGACCGAGGTGTGGCGAAGATATGAGGGGTCTGTTTCACGACTACGCCGAATGTGTGAACGATTCGCTGCCGGAATCTGACGGACCTCTGACGCCCTTCGTCCCGACTTGGGCTCCGTCCGGGCTGCGGTCCGGATTGTGTGCATGGGCGCGGCATACGTGTGTGCGTGGTTGCCGGAGGGCGGGGAATCACCGCGACCGACCACCCGTTAGCGTGAAGGTCCGGACCGACCCCCGGAAGCCGAGCCGCCCCCGCGAGATCGTCCATGGACAATTCTCTGCTCCTCCACTCCCGTCGGTGGCAGTGGCGCGATCGCGCCGATTGGCAGGGTTTGGTCGCGGTCTTCGGACTCGCGACGGGTCTCGCGGTCTTGGCCATGGCATTGGGGTGGCGCGGCTCGGATCTCCCCGCGCAGGTGTTTCGCGCCGAGCTGTTCCGCGAGGACGGATTCGTGCTGTGGAACAGCCAGTGGTTCGGCGGTCACGCCACGCTCGCCTACAGCGTGATCTCGCCGGTGCTCAGCTCACTCACGGGACCGGTCATGCTCGGCGCCATCGGCGGCGTCGTTTCGGCGGTGCTGTTCGAGAGGATCCTCCGCGTCGGTTTTGGGCGCTCATCGCTCTTCGGCGCGCTGTGGTTCGCGAGTAGCACCGTCACGAACCTCGTCGTCGGGCGGGTCACGTTCGCCGTCGGGGTCGCGTTCGGTCTCGGCGCGGTGCTCGCGTTGCAACGCAAGCACGTCGTCATCGCCGCCGCGTGCGCGCTGTTGTGCTCGTTGGCGAGCCCGCTCGCCGGCGTCTTCCTTGCAGTCGGCGCGGCCGCGTGCGCGATCGCGAACCCGCCTCGAAGGCTCACCGCGCTGGTGACAGCGGCCGCCGCGCTCGCGCCCATCGCTGCGATCACCCTGCTGTTCCGCAGTCCCGGATCAGAGCCGTACGAGCCCTGGGCGTTGGGCTGGGATCTCGCGCTGTGCGCGGGCGTGCTCCTGTTCGTGCCCAAGCACTATTCGGTGATCCGCTGGGGCGCGGCGCTCTTCGGGATGCTCGCGGTGTTCGCGTTCGTCATCCCGTCGCCGCTCGGCGGGAACGTGAGTCGCTTCGACCAGTACATCGCCGGACCGGTGCTCGTGTGCGCGCTCTTGCCCAAGCGCCGCGCGCTCGTCGCCCTCATCACGCTCCCGGTGTTGGTCTGGCAGTGGTTCCCTGCCGTCGACGGCATCGCGTTCGCGCAGCACGACCCGTCGACCAAGCGCGCGTACTACGCGCCGCTGCTCGCGTATCTCCGAACGCAACCGCCGTCGCTCGGTCGCGTCGAAATTCCTCCCACCTACCGGCACTGGGAGGCGGCCTACGCGGCACCGACCGTCGCGCTCGCACGCGGCTGGGAGCGCCAGCTCGACATCGGCTACAACCCGATCTTCTACGGCGGACAGCTCACGGCGGCGACGTATCGAACCTGGCTGTCCGACAACGCGGTGCAGTACGTCGCGCTCCCCGACGCCCGGCTCGACGACTCGTCCCTTGCCGAGCGCGCCATCATCGAACGCGGCACGCCGTATCTGCGCGAGCTCTGGCACGGCGCGCATTGGACGGTGTGGCGGTTCACCGGTTACCACGGCCTCGTGGACGGACCGGGCATCATGACCGACCTGTCGCCGGACCGGTTCGTGCTCGACGTCAGCTCGCCCGGGACGCTGCTGGTGCGCGTCCGCGCGTCGAGCCACTGGGCCGTCCGCGGTGAGGGCTGCGTCGACGCGACCGACGACGGCTGGACCCAGGTGCACGCCGATACCCCCGGCACGCTCGAAGTCGTCCAAGCCTTCCGCGGAACGCCGTGCTCCGGGTGACGGCCGTCTTGCCATCGCGCCCTGCTCGTCGACACCGGATCAGGTGGCGCGTCTCCCCGCGTTAGCCTCCGGTGCGCCTCGCCGTCCGTCCCTGCTGGGAGAGAAGACATGCAACTGAGCGACATCGACCTCCTGGACCGGGATCGGTTCACGAAGGGCATCCCGCACGAGTGGTTCACGTTCTTGCGTCACGAGGCACCGGTGTACAAGCACCCCGAGCCCGGTGGTCCCGGCTTCTGGGTGCTGACGAAGTACGCGGACGTCGTCGCGGTGGGGCGTGACGCGGAGACGTTCTCCTCGGACCAGAAGCGCGGTGGAGTCGTCGGACTCGAGATGCAGGCCGGCGATTACGGCGGCTTCGAAGAAGGCGGCAACCTCATGCTCACGATGGACCCGCCTGAGCACACGCGGTAC
>JBKPCL010000012.1:0-24893 GCA_046727335.1 Actinomycetota bacterium | reverse complement strand
GCGCGAGGTGCAGCACGACGTTCAAGCCGTACACGTGGAAGAAGGGCAGCACGGCAAGCGCGACATCGTCGGGCACGATGCGCATTCCCGGGTGTTCTTGTATCTGCTCGAGGTTCGCGAGCAACGAACCGTGAGTGAGCATCGCAGGCTTCGGGGAGCCGGCGGTGCCCGCGGTGAAGAGCAATACGGCGAGGTCTCGAGGGTCGCGTGCAAGCGGCGCGGCGAGCTGATCGTCCGACGCGCGTCGCGCGTCGTCGTCGAGCGCGGTGATCGGCGGCGCCTGCGCGTCCGGCGCGAGCGCGCGCCGGACTCGTTCGACATGCTCGGGCGCCGCGAGCACACCAGAAGGCTCGATGGCCACGAGCTGCTGCCGCAGCTCCTGCGCCGGGGACGTGACGTTGAGCGGAGCGACGACCCCGCCGGCCTCGAGGATCGCGAGATGCGCGACCACGAAGGAGACGTCGTTCCCCGAGACCAGGGCGACCCGATCCCCCGGCTCCAGACCGGCGCTGATCAGCCGCTGGGCGAGGGCGCCGGCGCGGACCGCGAGCTCGCCGTAGGTGACCCGCTCGGGGGCCACGATCGCCGGACGTTCCGGGTCGGTCGTGGCAGTGCGCAAGAGCGCGGCGGCGAGATTCACGGCGGGGAGGGTACGTGGATTTTCACTGGTCGACTCCGGCTCCGCCTCCCCTCCGGTCGGCTCCGCCTGCGTCTTGATGGGTCGCGATGGCGCCCGAGACGGTCAGTGGTGCGCGTGTCCTCACGAAGAGTGGTCGACAAACCCCTGATCGGCTCAAGAATCGCGCTGAGCGTGTCGTTAGTGCGGAGACAGCGAGCGCGGACGGGTCACCGGAGGGGCTGGACAACCGGCGCCGTCGGTCCCCCGACCGCCTCGCCCGAGATCGGGGATCCGGTCGCGGGCGTGGGCGTGTGGTCGCAACGGGGACGCCGTCCTCGGAGCGTCCACGCTACGTAGCCTCCCAGCCCGCCCCAGCAACGTCCGCAACCGCGGCCGGGTACCCGTTTCTGGGTCGCATTCGCTGCGAGGCGGGATACCCGCCTCGCGGGCGCTCATCGCTCCTGCGAGTTCGCTGCGCGCCTCCGGCGCTCCGCTCACCGCGTGCGCGAATCGGCGGGCTCGATGCTTCGGGCCGTCGTCGACGCGTTTCCGCGCTTCAGGCGCCCAAATGAAAGACGAACTGGGCGATGGACGCGGCGAGGATCAGGACGAGCAGGGCGATCAGGATGATGCTCGTGCCACGCCTCATGAGAGTTCAGCGCTGACGTCCGTGTCGCCGGTTCCCGGCGCGGCGATCGCGATCGAACGGCCGGCGCGTATGCCGAGCTCGGCCGCGGCCGATGCACGATCCAGCGCCAACGCGCACATGCCGTACGAATCGACGATGAGCACGAGCTCGGACGGCTTGGCATCGGCGAAGGTGTGCACCCAGCGGGCGCGCCGAGCGCTGCTGCCGAGGCGCACTTCTACGGCGCCGCCAACGCGCACTCGCGGGGTGAGCATGTCCGGCGACACGTTGAGCTGGCAGTTGCCGTAACGGTCGACCCACAGGACCTCGCCCACGATCACGCCGTCGTCTCGCTCTTGCGGCAGCGGCACCAGACCGGGCGCGAGTGCCTGCGGATCGACCGCGTCGCCGAGTTCAGGCAGAGGGACGCCAGTGGCGATGTGCGCCGCTGCTGGTGCCATCACGTCCCGCCCGGCAAAGGTCGGCCCGGGCGCGGGCAGGCGGTATGCGGGGTTGGTCAGCTCGACGATCTGCTGGGGACCGCCGAGCATGGCGACCGCGGGCGCGAGCAGACCGTTGTCCGGACCGACCAGCACGCCGTCCTCGACGCCAACAGCGATGCATCGGCGGTCGGTGCCGACGCCCGGGTCAACGATCGCCAGCACGACGCCCGCGGGCAGGTATTGCACCGCTCGCACGAGCGCGAGCGCACCGGCGCGCACGTCGAACGCGGGGATGTCGTGCGTGATGTCGACGATGCGGAGTTCGGGCGCGATGTCGAGCATCACCGCGTGGCACACACCGACGAATTCGTCGACGCGTCCGTAGTCGGACAGGAACGAGACGAAGGGCGGTTGCGGCATGCGGGTGACCGAACGAGGTTGCGAAACGCGCGCGACGGGCTGACGCTACCCGCAGCGCCACCGGCTGACCGGATCCGCGCTCGCTCAGCCCGCTTGTGTGTAACGCGACGCGAGATATGCGTCGACGTCCGCCTCGGCGACGCGGAACGAACGACCGACGCGAACGGCCGGCAGGTCACCGGCCTTGATCAGCCGGTACACGGTCATCGAGGACACTCGCATGAGATCCGCGACTTCCTGCACCGTCAGAAACCGCGCAGCACTCAGACCTTCGCTCACGGGAAGCTCCCTACTCCTTCCGCGCGCCGAGCGTACGCCCGTGCGTCCAGAGTTGTCGACCGTCAACTCGCGTGGCATGTGAGGGTCATGAGCGAGCACCCAGCGGGAAGCGTCGTCAGCTGGGCTCGCCACCTACCAGGCGCTCCTCGAAGTACGCCAGGAGCGGTCGATAGGCGAGGGGAGGGCGGTCGGTGCGGAGCGGCACCACGCTGGCCCGGTCGCCCCGGTGCGCGGGAATGGCGAGCGCCGGCCGATCGAGCCCGGCAAAGGCGACCACTTCCATGCCGGACTCCCACGCCGCCTCGGCGAAGGGACCGTCGGCAACGACGAGCGCCGGCCGGCTCAGCACGAATGCCCATTCCCGCGCCGCCTCGCCGCCCCGCGTGCTGCAGATCGATTCGCCGTCGGTGAGGACGGCCACGCCGTCGCACCACCGGATCCAGCGCCGCGTCCGGCCGTCGGCCCGAAACGGCCCGACGTCGTCCTGATCATCGACTTCGGCCCCGCACTCGCTCGCGAGGCGCGCGAGCGCCGAATGCATGGGCAGCAACGACGCCGGTGAGCCGGTCGCGAATGCGATGCGCCCACCGGAACGCGCAACGTCGCGGATGCGCTGGGCGGCGCGCGCGGCACCCGCCATCGTGCACTGGGCGTCGATGACGGGAAGATCGACGGTCGGCCCGAACACCGCGGTGAGCGCTGCCCACGCGTCGACCACCGTGACTCCGCCGGTCGGAGTCATCTCGCCCAACGCGGTCCGTTCGCCCATCACGATGCGCTCGACGAGCCGTCGCAGCTCGGCGCGGCCCAGCGTGCCGGAATGCCCTGTCACCCGGGCACGGTCGAGGAGCTCTTCGACCGACGGCG
This sequence comes from Actinomycetota bacterium, assembly GCA_046727335.1. GTDB lineage: Bacteria > Actinomycetota > Acidimicrobiia > IMCC26256 > PALSA-610 > JBKPCL01. The sequence goes on along the minus strand of JBKPCL010000012.1, from coordinate 21,637 downwards.
CGGGCGACGGCCGGACGTCGCCTTGACGACTCTCGAGACGCGGCGGACGGCTACGAGCTCGGGCCACGACCGGCAGGCCCTTCAGGCACCGAGTTCGCGCGACCGGCGGGTCGCGGCGGCGACCGCGTCGAGGATCGCGCCGCGTAGCCCATGGGCTTCCAGCTCACGGAGCCCGGCCGCCGTGGTGCCGCCGGGCGATGTGACGGCCGCCCGGAGCGCCTCCGGTCCCGAGGTTCCCTCGGCGAGCAGCGTCGCCGACCCGAGAACGGTCTGGACCACGAGCGTGGTCGCGACGTCGCGCGACAAACCGACCAACACACCGGCGTCGATGAGCGCTTCGACGACGAGGAAGATGTAGCCCGGTCCGGAGCCGGAGAGGCCGGTGACGGCGTCGAGCGCCGGCTCGCCGAGCCGGACGACGGTCCCGACCGCACCCAGCACCTGCTCGGCGAGCTCGAGGTGCTGCTCGCCTGCCGCAGTCCCCGCCGCTACCGCAGAGACGCCTTTGCCCACGAGCGCGGGCGTGTTCGGCATCGCTCGCACCACCGGCCGTTTCGGAGCACAACGCTCGAGCGTCTCGATCGTGACACCGGCGGCGATCGAAACAACGAGCGCATCCGGCGGCAACGCTGCCCGCGCGCCCTCCAGCGTCGACGCAACGTCACCCGGCTTGACCGCGACGACAACGACGTCGGCATCGGCGACGGCCCACGCCGCGCTCGGCACCACACGAACCTTCGGGAACTGCGTCTCGAGCGCTTGCCGGCGGTCGCCGTCGATCTCGGCGATGGCAATGTCGTCGGGTTCCCAGCCCGCGTCGAGGACGCCTCCGACCAACGCCGCGCCCATTTTCCCGCCCCCCAGGAACGCCACGCGCGTCATGGCGAAAGGGTAATCGGCAGCGCGCGAGTGCTCTTCCGGCGCGCGCGCGAATCGGGCGAACCGAACGCCAACGCGTCAAAGCCCGAGGAACCTTCCGGCCTGCTCCGCACTTCCCCGAACGGAGCCTGCCTTCCCGCACCTCGGGCTCGACGACCGGCACGGTAGCACGGCGCTTGGAGACAACACAAGGCCATCTGAAACATTCTCACGCTGTCTCAGCTGCGCCGGAAGCCGATCGCGATCGAGGGCTGGAACCAGCGTTCGACGTACTCGTAGAGCGCGCCGATGATCCGGTCGAGTTCGGCCACATCGAGATGCTCGAGCAGCACGCGACCGACGAGATAGATGTCGCCGTCGGGACCGATCGAGAAGTGCGCGCCGTACGTCGCGTGGTTGCGTTGCAGCAGATATCGATACAGCTCTTCGTGACGCGCGGGCGGATCGGGCATGAAGTAGACCTCATAGCGCAGCGTGCGCTGGTGCAGGTCGAAGTAGATCGTCGCCGCGTCACGGCCGTCGCAACCGAAGCGCACATACCAGCGTGGAATCGACGCGTCGTACTCGACGGTCTGCACCCACGGTTCGCGCGCGACCGAACCTTCGAGATGTTCGGCGATCATCTCGTGCTTCGCGCGCAAGAACTGGGGGTCGAGCGCGACGTCGGGCTCGACCGAATCAACCATCAGTCGCAGCGAACGAGTCCGCGCGCGACGAGGTCGCCGTAGAGGCGGCGCAGTCGCGCCGCGGTGATGCTCCATGAGTAGCGGCGTGACTGCGCCGAGGCAGTCGCGCCCATCTCGGTCGCCAGTAGTTCGTCGTCGAGCAGCATCGCAACCGGTGCTGCATAGTCGGCAGGGTCACGGCCTTCGACGAGGAAACCGGTCCGTGCGTCATCCACCAGCGAGCACAAACCGCCGACGGAGGCCGCGACGACGGGGGTTCCACACGCAGCCGCCTCGAGCGCGACAAGGCCGAACGACTCGGCGTGCGATGGGACGATGCACACGTCCGCCGCCCGGTAGTAGTCGGCGAGCCGACGATGGGGTTGGGGAGGGATCCAACGCACCCTGTCGCCGACGCCGAGGCTGCGCGCGAGCGTCTGCACGCGCTCCAACTCGTCGTCACCGTCGGGACCGCTCGGACCGCCAACCACGAGCAGGGTCACCTTCGGATCGTCGAGCGTTGCGAGACACTGCACCGCCAGGTCGGCACCCTTCAGAGGTTGGATGCGACCGACGAACAACAGCACCCGACGATCGGCAACGCCGAGCCGCTGCTTGGCCCGCGAGCGATCGCCCGGTTGGAAGATGCGATGGTCGACGCCCGGCGGAACGACTTCGACGCGTTCGTCGACGGCGTCGTACAGGGTCGCCAGTTGCCGGCGTTCGTCCTCGGTCGAGGCGAGCATCAAGTCCGCGCACGCGATGACTTCGTGCTCCACCTTCGTGCGGTGTTCGGGATCATCGTCGATTCCCGCGTCCGCCTTGACACGAGCGAGTGTGTGGAACGTCGCGACCATCGGCAGGTCGAGTGCGTGTTTCAACCGGTGTGCGACAGCACCCGAGAGCCAATAGTTGGCGTGCAGCACGTCGACGGGCTCGCGCGCTTGCAACAGCGTCGTGGCACGATCGACGAACGGGTCGACGAGCACGTGCAACGCGTGCTTCGGGACGGCCCGGCGCGGGCCCGCATCGACGTGCAAGACGTGAAAGCCGGGCGCGACCTTGATGATCGCCGGCTGCCCGACTTGCTCAGCGCGTGTATAGACATCGCACTCGACGCCCGCTTCGGCCAAGGCACTGGCGAGCGCGCGCACGTACACGTTCATGCCGCCACCGTCGCCCGCACCCGGCTGCGCGAGCGGCGACGTGTGCATGCTGAAGACGGCGACGCGCCGGACAGACATCGGGCGGATCGTATCCAAGGCCCGCGAATGCTCAGGGCCCGCGCGTCAGCCGGCTTCGGCGCCGGGCGCGGCGTGCTCCTGTTGGAACGACTGGTAGATCTCGACCAGCGCCTGCTTCTGGCGTTCGGTCAAGGTCGGATCGTGGAGGATCGCGGCGACCACATCCGGATGGTCGCGGCGGGCATCGAGGATGCCGGCCCGCACATAGAGCGTCTCCGCGGAGATGCGCAGTCCCCGAGCGATGCCCTGCAAGATCTCGGCCGACGGCTTGCGCAGGCCCCGTTCGATCTGGCTCAAGTACGGGTTTGAGATGCCGGCCAGCTCGCTCAGCTTGCGCAACGACAGACGCGCGTGGCGCCGCTGATCACGGATGAACGCACCGAGATCGTGGAGGCGGCCTTCGAACGACTCGAGTGGCTCGGCCGTCATCCCGCGGTCCCGGCAACCTGCCGGGCAGCGATCTCGCGTTCGAGCAGATCGAGCACGCCGTGCAACCGCTGACGCACATCGGAGAGCTCACGCTCGAAGCCCCGAAGCTCGGCCAACGTCGATTCGAGTTCCGCGGGCGTGAGAGTCGGAAGCTGCGCGAGCGTCGTGTCGGCGACGAGCCGTTCGCGCCCGTCCGGCCAGTGAAGATCGATCGCCGGCGCATCGGGGCTCACAACTCGTGCGGTCGCGGCCGAGGAACGGCCCGCATCCGAACTCAAGATGTGCGGCAGCTCCGCGACGAGCTCTTCGACCGTCCCGCCGCGCTCGCGGCGCGATTGCTCAGCTTCGAGGATCTCGATCCGGGCCTGCGCCAGTCGCCGATAATACGAGAGGGCGTGCTCGAACTCGGCGCATTCCGCCTTCATCATCCGCAGGTCGTCGATCGAGCGCGTCTCGAGCGCGCTCGTGTACGTGGGATCGATCAGGCGGTTGATCCGTTCCGTCGGAAGTCCTCCTCGTAGAGCCGCGAACGCGGCTACCCGTCAGCCCTTGGCAGGGGATCGGACGCCGTCAGGCTACCCGGCGGGTGTTGCTGCGACGCGCGCTGATCAGCAGTGCGCCCGAACCGTCGGGTACGGGTCGATCGCGGCACCAGCAGGTCCACCGGGACGGATCTCGAAATGGAGGTGCGGTGCGCCGCCATCCGCGTCGCCGCTGTCGCCGACATGGCCGATCAGCTCGCCGGCCCTGACGCTGCGAGCACCACCGACGTAGTCGCGCAGGTGTGCGTAGTAATAGCCGTTGCCATCGTGACCCACGACATAGGCCGCGTTGCCCCCGAGCGGATCACCCTGGAAAAACACCGACCCGGCGGTGACCGCCACGAGTGGCGTGCCCATGGCGGCGAACATGTCGACACCGTGGTGGCGGCGACCTCCGGAACGTGGCGCGCCGAACGTGTCGGTGAACGTCGTCGGTCCTTGGACCGGACAAACCCAATCGCCCGTCGCGATGATCTGTCCCGCTGTCCCGCTCGAGCCCGACGACGGCGCGCTCACGAGCGCGGCCCGCGCCGCGGCTGCTCGGGCCCGCGCCAGTCGGGTCGCGTACTCGCGTAGACGACGCTCATGTTCCAGCCGCGCGCGCAACTCGTGTTCCGCTGCGACCGCGGCCCTGAGCGACCGCTGGACCTCTGCTTGTTTCGATCGGAGCGTCGCGACGGTGTGCCGCTGCGCGTCGAGTTGGCGCGACATCGCGGCGGCGCGCGTGTGCAGGTCGGCGGTCACCGCACCGAGCTTGTCGATCGCGGCATTGCTCTTTGCGTTGGCTCGATCGAGGAACTCCGCCCGGCGCGCGGCGTCGAGGACGTTCGTGGTGTTCCCGACGACGTCGTCGATCACCAGCGGCGCCCGCACGTATCCGGCGACCGCACGCTGACGCGCGAGCGCTGAGAGGCGTTGCTGGCGAGCACGCAAGCTGGTGAGCTGCTGCCGGGTACGTGTGATCGCGGCGTCGAGGGCGCCGTAACGAGCCTGGGCCGCGTCGTACGCGGCGGCCGCTCCGAGTGCAGCGCGGCGGGTCGCGGTGACTCGCGCTTCCGCTTCGGCGAGCGGGTCAGCGGCGCCCGCATGAGCCGTCGGAAGAAGCGCGCCGAACACGACGACAGCAGCGAACGCGACGAAGGCGCGCGCGAAAGGCGGGAGCGGATGGCTGAAGCGCACGAGCGGCGCAGAAGGTAACAGAGACCCAGGGTCTGATCACGGACTCTGCCCAGCTCGGCGTCGTTCCCGCCGGCTTCGACGTACGCGTCTCGTCGCTCAGCCGCCACTAACGGGCGGCAACACCGCCACTTCGTCACCCTCGGTGAGCATCGTGACTGGACCGTTTGTCGGATCTTCACCATTGACCCACACGCGGGCGGTTTTGAGCACCGCGTCGAAGGCACCGCCGTAGCGGTGAGTCGCCGCGTCGAGGAGCGCGCCGAGCGTGGGTGTGTCGTCGAACGAGAACTCGTCAGATCCGCGGCCGGCCGCTTCGCGCGCCGCCGCGAACAGCCGCAGCTGCACTGTCACTGCACGCGATTGGTATCGATGTTCGTGCGCGCGGAGGGAGCAGCTCGCAAGCGTTCCGGGTCGATCGGTTGGCCTGTCACTTCATCGATGCCGTAGGTGCCGTCGTCGATGCGCTGGAGCGCGGCTTCGATCTCGGCCAACTCCTGCTCGAGCCCTTCGAGGATGGCGAGATCCTTCTCGCGTTCGAACGTCTCGGACGCTTGGTCGGCGGGATGTTGGTCGTAGTGCGTCAACTCGCCGCTCTGGGACGCCTCCTCCTCGTCGAGCCCTTCGCTCTTGAGGTTGTCGATGAGCCCGTTGAGGCGCTTCCGTTCATGCTCGAGTCGCTCGCGTGCCTCCGCGTCGTCGAAGTGCTGCGTCATGCCGGCAGGGTACCCAGACGCATCGCCGACGTCACTTGCCACCGGGCGGGTCACTCGAGCTCGAGGCGCGCGCGCAGCTCGTCGGCTCGATCGCTCAGCAGTTGGACGAGCAGCGACAGTCGCTCCGAGGCGCTGACGGCTTCGAGCACACGTTGGGCATCGAGCGGTCCGATCGGTGCGATCGCCGCGGCCTCGAAGGATGCTCGCGCAGGATCCTCGTCGAGCTCCGGTGGTTCCGGCACGCCCGCATCGCGCCGGCGCGCGAGCGCGGCGATCTCCGCGAGGGCCTCGACGACACGGCTTCGCAACGCGGTCGCGGTGTCCGCCGCGGGCGAATCCGTCATCTCGACGATCTCGGCCTGCGGATACGGGTCGTCAGGTAGCCACCGCACGGCGCGGATGCGTCGCGTCCCGACCGTCGCGAGCGCGAAGCGGCCGTCCGGCAACTCCGCCGCTTGGATGATGCGCGCGATGGTGCCGACGTCGAAGCGAACGTCGCCCCCGCCGACCTCGCTCCCGCGCTCGATCAAGACCACGCCGAACTCGCCGTCGCCCTGCATCACTCGCCGCGTCATCGCGCGGTAGCGCGGTTCGAACACGTGCAGCGGCAGCACGGCGTACGGAAACAGCACGGTGCCGAGTGGGAACATCGGCAGCACACGGGTGCTGGCCATCGCGCCTCAGTTCCAACGCGCGTTCGCGGTACGCGACAGAGTTTCGAGACGGACGCGCTCGTCGCTCGCGAGTTCAGGGATCGCGAGGTGCAGACGGCATATCCAGGCGAGCTGCGCGGGATCGGCCGCGAGCGGACCGTGCTCGAGATTCGTCAGCATCCGAGCGACGATGCTTCGCGGCGGCGTCGGCGCGAGGAACGTCGGATGGAAGGGACGAACCGATCCGTGCACCCGATGGAACAGCCGCCGGCAGTCTCCTGCGTCGAGCCGAGCGCCCCCGTGGAACGGGTCGCACCATGTGTCGTCGCGTGACCCGTCCTTGACGAGGAAGTGGCCGGGCATGCCGACACCGCGGACGCTGACGCCCCGGCGGCGACCGACCTCCATCATGAGGACCGAGAGCGTGATCGGGATGCCGAGCCGGCGCTCGAGCACCGAGTCGAGGAACGAGTTCGCAGGATCGGCGTAGTTCTCGACGTTGCCGCGGAAGCCCTCGGTCGCGAACAAATGGACGCGCAAGCCGTCGAAGTTCGGATCCGGGAACGACGCGGCGAGCCGATCGAGCTGCGCGCGCGTGGCATCGATATCGAGACCGGGATGGGCATGTGCTGCGATGCACAGCGCGGCGACGTCGAGGGCGACATCGTCGGCGGCGACGGCTTCGGCGAACCGTTCCGTCACGTCCATCACCTGGGACCGTACCCCGTACACTCGACGTCGATGGCGGCGCAGGACACACATGACGCGCTCCAGGACACGGAGCTTCACGACATCGTGCGGCACCGACTGCACGCACATCAGCAACGGATGACACCGATCCGTCAACGTCTGGTCGACATCCTTGCGCGCGCCGACCGGCCGCTCACGATTCCCGAGGTGCTCGGCAACCGGCGCGGACTCGCCCAGAGCTCCGTGTACCGCAACCTCGTCGTGCTGGAGCAGGCGGGTGTCGTCCGTCGTGTCGTGACCCACGACGAGTTCGCTCGCTTCGAGCTCGCCGAGGACCTCACCGTGCACCACCACCACCTGGTCTGCGCGAGCTGCGGTCGCGTCGAGGATCTACCGGCGACCGCCGCGGTCGAGCGTTCGGTCGCGGCCGCAGTGGAGGAAGCCGCGCAACGGGCCGGCTTCCGCACCCAGCACCACCGTCTCGATCTCGTCGGCGTCTGCTCGCGTTGTGTGTAGTTCGCGTTAGGTCTCGCGCAGCGCCGCGGCCAGGATGCGGCGCTCGATATAGGGAGAGAACCAGCCGGCATACTTCGCCTGCAGCTCGGGCCGGAGCCAGTCAGTTCCCCGCACCACGCCTCGGCATGTCGGTTCACCACAGTTGCACGAGAATTCGTCGTAGTCGTCGGTGTCCGACATGGCGTAGTCGAAGCACAGCTCCTCGCCGGTCTCGACGTCACGCATCGTCAGCAGGAGGATCGCTCCCACGAGGCCGCAGTTCGGCTCGCACGAATGGTTGACGTAGTCCGCAGGATCGAACGGCGGCGAACTCGTGAGGAACAGGTCTTCGTCGATCTGGATCGCGTGGGTGCGCGACTCGTCGTCGAGGCTGTGCAGCGTCACGCGATCGACGACTTGTCCTCCGAACGCCGCGATCGTCGTTCCCGCCGGGATCGGTTCGAGCGCGTGGATCCCGAATCCGTCGGTGCGCGCCGGCCGGCAGTCGGCCAGGGGGTTGAGCCACGACTGCGGGACGTGTGAAGCGTCGGGCACGGGCACCTCCAGGCGATCGCTCCGGGCACGGAGTTCGCACACTAGCGACGATCCCACCGCGCACCGGCTTCACGACTGGCCGACGTCCGGAACCGGCAGGGTGGGCGAAGCGGGCAGAATACGAACCGTGAACAAGCGGCGCACGAGAGAAAAACTCGCCCGGCGACGGGTCGCTTCGACGCCGCGGCCGCAGCGAACCACTCGGCGGTCGCCCGTGCGCCCCGGCCGTCTGTCGCCGACACGGACGGTGCCGGCGACCATTGCGCGTCCGCCGTACGCGCCCGATGCCCCGGCGTTGGTGCCCGCGGTACCACCGGACGAGTTCTCCGATCGAATGCGTGCGGCAGGTCGCGCGGCCGGCGAAGTACTGCAGGAGCTCGCGGCCATCGTCCGGCCCGGCATCACGACCGACGAGCTCGACCGCGCCTGTCATGACGCGTGCATCGCTCGCGGTGGCTACCCGAGCCCGTTGCACTACAAGGGATTCCCGAAGTCACTCTGCACGTCGGTGAACGAGATCATCTGCCACGGCATCCCCGACGACCGTCCATTGCAGGATGGCGACATCGTCAACTGCGACGTCACGATCTATCTCGAGGGCGTGCACGGCGACTGCAATGCCACGTTCTTGGTCGGCGACGTCGACGACACGGCCCGTCGCCTCGTGGAAACAACCCGCGAGGCAATGTGGAAGGGCATCGAGCAAGTGCGCCCGGGCGCGCGCGTCTACGACATAGGGCGCGCGATCCAGACGCATGCAGAAGCGGCCGGATTCGGTGTGGTCCGATCGTTCGTGGGCCACGGCGTGGGAGAACAGTTCCACACCGCGCCGTCGATTCCGCACTACTTCGATCCGCACGCCGACACGCTGCTGACACCAGGAATGACGTTCACGATCGAGCCGATGATCACCGAAGGGTCATGGGAACTCGGTCGCATCTGGCCCGACGGATGGACGGCGCCGACGCGTGACCTCTCGCGCTCGGCCCAGTTCGAGCACAGCTTGTTCGTCACCTCCACGGGCGTCGAAGTCCTCACACTGGTGCCGGATCAGCCACCTACCGCGTAACGTCGCACGCATGCGGCTCGCGGGCGAGAAGGCCCTCGTCACTGGATCGACTGCCGGGATCGGCCGCGCGCTCGCCATCGAGTTCGCCCGCGAGGGTGCCGCGGTGATGGTGACCGGCCGGAACCACGAGCGCGGAGAGGCCGTCGTCGCAGAGATCGACGGTGGCGGTGGCACCGCCGCCTTCCGGGCCGCCGACCTGAACGACGAGGACTCCTGCAACGCACTCGTCGCCGCCGCGGCGGAACGCCTCGGCGGCCTCACGATCCTCGTCAACAACGCCGCCGGGAGCGAGACGCGCGACGGTCGCATCGCGGAGCTCGACACCGCCGTGTGGGACGCAATTTTGCGGATCGACCTGACCGCGGCGTTCTGGTGCGCGCGCGCTGCGATCCCTCACATGCGCCGAGCCGGCCACGGCGCAGTACTGAACATCTCGTCGCGGCAGGCGGAACGGCCGAGTGGCGGCCTGTCGGCGTACTGCGTGGCCAAAGGCGGCATGAACGCGTTGACGCGTGCCATCGCCGTGGAGGAGGCGTCGAACCGCATTCGCGCGAACACGATCAGCCCCGGCTACGTCGTGAACGAGCGCCGCGACGCCAACATCGACCCGGAACGCCGCGCCCGGTACGAAGGCATGCACCTGACTCGCCTCGGGACTGCGGCCGACGTCGCGTACGCGGCCGTCTATCTCGCCAGCCGCGAATCCGAGTTCCTGACCGGCGTGAATCTGCAGCTCGACGGCGGCAGCAGCATCGCCCGCGCGCTGAAGCTCGGCTGAGTGGTGCACGAGCGCACCTGTGTGAGCGCGATTTCGACGTTCGGGCTGTCGCTCGTCGAAGACTTGGACTTCTGGGCACGCCATCGAATCGACCGCGTGGGCGTCTCGGTCGCGAAGCTCGAAGCGCACGGCTGGGACGACGGGACGAAGCGGGTCGTTGCTGCAGTCGGAGACGGGCTCGAGGTCGTCGACCTCATCGGCGTGGGCCCGTTCCATCTCGCCGACCCGTCACGCTGGGAGCAGCAACGGGAGAGGCTCACACGAGCCCTCGACACCGCGACCGCGGTCGACGCCGGGTGTCTCGTGATCACGACCGGTCCCTTCGCCCCACTGACATGGGACGAGGCCGCCGAGTCGCTGGCCGCCGCGCTCGAACCGGTGTTGCAACAAGCGCGCGCTCGCGGCGTCGCTCTCGCGATCGAGCACACCAACTCGCTTCGCGTCGACGTCGGGTTCGTGCACACGTTGCGCGACGCGATCGATCTGGCTCGCCGGCTCGACACCGGGGTGTGCATGGAGATCAACGCGTGCTGGGCCGAGCGAGACCTGGAGCACACGATTCGCGACGGCATCGATCGCATCGAGCTCGTGCAGGTCAGCGACTTCGCCGTAGGAACCATTGTGTCGTCGCAGCGACTGGTGCCCGGCGACGGTGACATACCGCTCCCGCGCATCCTCGGCGCGCTGCTCGCGGCCGGCTACGAGGCTGCGTTCGAGCTCGAGCTGATCGGCGACGCGATCATCGCCGAGGGCTACGACGCGGCCGTTCCCCGTGCGGTCGCCGCGCTCGATTCGCTGCTGGGCCGGCTCGGCGTCAAGCCCACATGAACGCGCCGCCGTCGGCCATCAGGGTGTGACCGGTCAGGTATCGGCACGCGTCGGAACACAAGAACCAAGCGATCGGCGCGATGTCGAGCTCGGGATCGCCCTGCCGGCCCATCGGACAGTTGTCGATGAACACGCGGTAGCCCTCGGTCTGTTTGGCCGCGTCACCGTGGTGCGTGGCCGCGGCGGGAGCGATCGCGTTCACCACGATGCCGTCCGCCGCCCACTCGCGGGCCGCCGTTCGCGTCAACGCGCGGATCGCTTCCTTCGACGCGTTGTAGGCGGCGAATCCGCGGCCCCCGGTGATGCCCATCGACGACGCGAAGTTGACGATGCGGCCCCACGACTGCGCCTGCATGTGGGGATACACGGCTTGCATCGCCCACAACGTTCCCTTCACGCCTGACGTGTAGAACACGTCGACATCGTCCTCGCTGACGTCGGCGACGGGTGCGAGCGGCCGAAACGTCTGCGCGTTGTTGATCAGGCCGTCGACCCGCCCGAACCGGTCGACGGTGGCGCTCACCATCGCCTCGATCTCGTGACGGTGCTGGATGTCGCACGCCACGCCAAGATGCTCGACTCCGAGGGCGTCGAGCTTCGAGCACGTGTCGTCGAGCAGATGAGGCTTCCACTCCGCGACCACGATGCGCGCGCCGCCTTTGCCCAAGTGGAGTGCTATCCCCTGCCCGATGCCGCGACCGGAGCCCGTGACGATGACGACCTTGCCTTCGACGCCGTGCATCGCACGCACTTCCGCAGACTCGGCATCGGACATGCGGCTCACAGTACGCGGGTCCTAGCGTGCGCTGCCATGGCGACGGTGCTGATCAGTGGTGGCGGAAGTGGAATCGGCCGCGCGACCGCGCGCCGAGCTGCGTCGACCGGCGCGGCGGTCGCGATCGTCGACCGTGACGCGGCCAACGGCGAAGAGACCGCGAAGCTGGTGTGCGATGACGGCGGCCGCGCCGTTGCGTACGAGTGTGATGTCGCCCAGGACGAGCAGGTTGCCGCGGCCGTCGACGCGGCCGGGCGGGACCTTGGTCGCATCACCGGTGTTGTGACCGCGGCGGGAATCTTCCACGGTCCCGATCTTCAACCCGCGCACAACGTGTCCGTCGACGACTTCCTTCGAGTGCTGCGCGTCAATCTCGTCGGAACGTTCGCGGTGGTGAAGCACGCCCTTCCACAATTGATCGACGGCGGCGGCGCCATCGTGACGATTGCATCGACGGCGGCGATCCGCGGACACGGCTACGGCGCCGGTTACACCGCGAGCAAGGGAGGCGTCGACGCGCTGACGCGGCTCCTGGCCGTCCAATACGGGCCGAGCGGCGTGCGGGCGAACTGCATCTGCCCGGGCGGCGTCGACACACCGATGAGCGCCGACGTGTTCGCGGGGCCCGAAGCCCAGGAGCGAGCCCGCAAGTCGATCCCCATCGGTCGCTATGCGCAGCCGGAGGACATCGCGGACGTCGCGATGTTCCTCCTCTCGGACGCGGCCCGCTACGTCACCGGACAGACGTTCCCGGTCGAAGGCGGCGCGACCATCGCCTGAGGAGCGGCCGGGTTCAGCCCGCGCGCCTACGCCGGGCGACGACGACGCTGCCGTCGTTGTAGACGACGCTGATCTTGGGATCCGCAAGGATCTGCTCGAGCAGGCTTTGGTCGTCGTTCCCGAGATCGAGCTTCGACACGACGATCCACTCGACCGTCTTCGGGTCGTGCTGGTGCAGGTCGTTGATGCCCCAGTTCCTCGGTCGCCACGGGTTCGGGAACGAATAGATCTTGGCCCGGTTCGAGAGGTGCGGAACGAGGTGATACGACGCACTCACTGACGCGTTCGGCGGCACGAGTGACACGGCGTGCTCGAGCGAGCTCTGATTCGACGGCGTGGTCAGCGGCCAGTAGCCACTGCGATACTGACGGCTGTACGGCCCGACGCCCCAGCTCAACGCGGTGGCAATCGCGGCCGCCAGCGCGAGCCCCGCGGCGAAGGAACGCAGGCGCGCGGTACGGAGACGCTGCAGCCCGAGCAGGAATCCGAGCATGCTCGCCATCAGTGGAATCGCGACGTAGTGGTATCGCAGGCTCCACGTGAAGCCGTTGATGCTCAACAGGTTCGCCAACAGCTGCGGGATTGCGATGAGCAGCGTCGCCGGCGCGAGCAGGTTCACGAAGGCGAAGGGAGTCCAGAGGTCACGCACATATCCGACGGCGTTGGCGTTCTGGAGATGGTCGACGACTCGACCCGAGTGGGTGAGGAACGTCATGCCGACGCTGCCGAAGTCGTTGCCGAGGTTGCCGTAGAACCCCTCGGCGTAGAACGCCTTTCCCGTCGGACTGAAATGCGGCAGGAGGAGCTTCGTCACCGCCGCGAACCAGACGACGCCGAAGAGGATCGTGTAGACGCCGCGCCGGCGATGGTGCTGCAACAGCAGCACGGCGCCGAGACCGACGATGGCGAGCGCGACGTCCTCCTTCCAGATCACCGCGAACAGCAGCATCGCCCAGTAGGCGCGGCTCTGCTCCCGGAGCGCGAAGCCGAACGCCGCGAGCAAGGGCGCGATCGCGAACACTTCGGGGTGGAACAGCTCCTGTGCGAGCCATGACATCGAGAAGTGGATCAGGCAGACGACGCCGGCGATCGCGGCGATCCACGGCTCGAGTTCCAAGCGCCGAGCGACCCAGTACACGACCAAGGGAACAGCGCCGAGCGCGAGCACCTGGGCGACGTCCATCAGGTTCGGACCGCCGAGTCCCAACAGATAGAAGGGCGCGAAGAGGAAGAAGCCGAACGTCGCGTGGTGCCCGTACAACGGCAGTCCCCGCACCGTGTCGAACTGGCTTCCGTGCGCCGACAGCCACGCCGCCTGGTTGTAGATGCCGGAGTCGAAGTCGAAGCTCCCGAAGCGATCGTGGCGGAACACCACGAGCTGCGAGTACTTCAGGATCCACGCCAACGTGATGAGCGACAGCACCGCGAGCGGCACCGCGGCCGGCTTCTGGAGGATCCGGCGCGCTCGGCTCGACCAGCTGTCGTCACCGCGGCCCGCGGTCCGCGGCACTTCCGCCACGGGGAGCGTTTCGTCCGCGATGGCCGGTTCTTCCGGGATTGTTTCGTGCGCCATCGCGCCTTCGGCGTCGGTCCGACTGTCCATTGGAAGCAAGATTTTCACACGTGAGCGGCGCTGCCTCTGAGCAGGAGATTCTCGCCTCCTGTGCGACCTGCGCTACAGACAGTGACCGTCAGGCTTTCGTCTTCGCGCAACCGGTTCGTTATGTTCTCTCCGATGCGCCGGTCCCGCAGAGGCCCGTTGGGCCGCGGGCGCAGCGTCGGTGAAGCGGAGCACTGCACGAACACCGGGCTGACGCGATTCCAACGCGCGACCCCAGTCGCAGCGTTGTTTGTCGCGTTCGCGCTCATCGCAGTCGGCATGCCCACCGCGGCGTCGGCCCAAAGTACGAATGCCCAAAGTACGAATGATCGTGTGGCGGCCACACGCGCCGCGATCGACGATGTCGCGAACCGCTGGTTCGCGGCGCAGCGCGCGGCGGCGCAACTCGACGACGAGATCACGCACCTGCAACAACGCGTCGACGGTATGCGCGACCACATTGCGCAAACGCAGAAGACGGCGACCGCGCGCGCACTTCTCATTTACAAGGGCGCGTCGTCGGTGTCGCTCGGTTCGGTCGTCGGAAGTGATGCGCTCGACTCGGCGCGTCGCGCGGAGCTCATCGCTCGCGCCAACTCCGAAAATCGCAGAGCGATGGACGCCCTCAGCGCGCAAACCGCAGACCTTGCCGCTCACCGTCGCGATTTGCTCGCGCGACGCGCAGAGATGCACAAGGCGTTGGACTCCGTCGCATCCGAACGGCGTGCGCTCGACGAGCAACTCTCCGTGCTTCGAGCGCGCGCGCGAAGCGAAGCCGCCGTGGCAGCTTTGGCGACCGCGCGGTTGACCACGCGGCGCACCGCGGCGGCGATGCGTCCGGTGTCGACGCTGCGTTCGTCGCAAACGACGGCGACGGTGGTCGCGGCGTCGACCACAACGAATGGGCCGGCGACGTCGTCATCGGTCTCGTCGAGCAGCGGCGGCGTCAGCCCCCACCACAACGATCCGTTCCTCGTGTGCACACGCGCGCGGGAGAGCAGTGGGATCTACACCGCGGTGAGCCCGGCCGGGTACTACGGCGCGTACCAATTCTCGACCTCGACGTGGGATGCAACCGCGTCGCACGCGGGACGTCTCTCGTTGATCGGCGTTGTGCCGTCGCGCGCGTCCGAATACGACCAGGACGAGTTGGCGTGGACGCTCTACCAGTGGCAAGGCAAAGCGCCGTGGGGTGGCCGCTGCTGAACGGGGACGAGCTCGGATGCGCGGCCACCACACGCGTCCGCACGCTCCCGCAGTCGCCATAGCTCGCCCCTCGACGCGCTGCTAGCGTCCGCCGTCAGGGAGGAGCCGACCGCCACGGCTCCGGAGGGTTCGTCGGCATTCGTTCGCGATGAGCATCGATCACGACACCAACACTCCCTTGTCGGTCGCGGAGGCCGAAGTCGACCCGGATCTCGCGACCGTCCCGGACACGCGCTCGAGGATCACCGAGCACTGGATCTTCGGAGACCGTCCCGGACTCGGCGCGTTCTGCCTCGGCATCGCTGCGCTGATGATGCTGTATTACGTCTAGTACTTCGGCCGCATCACGAGCGACGTCTACCGCGGGTACGCCGACAGCTCGTTCGACATCGGCCTGTACGACCAGGGCGTGTGGCTCATGAGCCGCTTCCACGCGCCGTACGTCACACAGATGGGTCGCAATCTCTTCGGCGACCACACCCAGTTCATCCTCGTCACCCCGATTCGTTCCTCGTGCCCATCCTCGGGTTCCTCCTCTATGCCGCCATCGAGAACAAGCCGAGAATGTTGGTCGTCTTCAGCGTCCTCGCCTTGCTGTGCAAAGAGGACGCGGCGTTCGTCGTCCTGCTGGTCGCGATCTGGTACGCCTGGCGGCGCAACCGCGGGTTAGGAACGGTGATCGCGGGCACGTCCGTGCTGTACGCGTTTCTGGCGACCAACGTCGTGATGCGAACGCTGATCGGTGTGCCGACGTTGAACAGCTGGCGCATCCCCTTCAGCACGTGCGCGTCGCAAGCGTGCTCGATGACGCGGCAAGTGGGCGACCTGGTGAAGCACACACTGAAGAAGCCGGCCGATCTCGTGAAGTACGTGATCAAAGGCGATTCGCCGAACGGCCGGCCGTTCTACGTGTGGCAGATGATCGCTCCGACCGGGCTCATGTTCCTCATCCAGCCGGAAATCGCCGCCACGATGTTGCTGGTACTCGGCGCGAACGTCATCAGTACATTCGGGTACCAGCACCAGATCGCGTACCACTACTCGATGGTGATCCTGCCGAGCCTCGCCATGGGGACCGTCTTCGCGGTGAGCACACTCAACAGTGATCCCCTGCGGAAGATCGCCGTCTCGATTGTTGCGTTGTCAGCACTGTGGACCGCGTATCTCTGGGGTCCGCTGCCTTTCGCGTTGCATCACGAGGTGCCGCACTGGAGTCCTTCCGCGCCCGAGGTCAAGGCCATCAACGAAGTGAAACGGCAGCTACCACCGAACGCCGTCGTGTCGTCGTATTACTCGTTTGCGCCGGCGATCGACCATCGCAAACGGATCTACATGTGGCCCAACCCGTTTTCCGCGGCGTCGTGGAACACCTTCCGGCAGGAAGGCCAGCGACTCCCCGAGGCCGACGACGTCGCGTACCTGATGCTCCCGGTCGACCTCAGCGATCACATCGACGTCTTGAACAGGATCCAGGACCAATTCGTCGTGGTGGCCCGGTCGTCGAACGCGGTGCTCTACAAGCGCCTCCCCCGCTGAGTGTCTTCAGCCGAGCTGCGCGATCACCGACCGCAGCGTGCGATCGGTGAGTGACGTCAGCTGCAGGTCCGCGGCCGACAGGTCGAACTGGCGAGTGATCGCGTTCGGCACCGCCACGCATGTGAGACCGGCTGCTTTCGCGGCCGTGATCCCGTTCGGCGAGTCCTCGATCGCGAGCGCTTCCAGCGGCTCGACGCCCAACGCTCGGCACGCGTCGAGATAGGTGTCGGGCGCAGGTTTGGCGACGAGCAGTATCGACGAGCACGCGACGTGCGCAAACCGTTCGCGCAGCGCGACGCGGTCGAGGTGACCGGTCACCCACTCCGAATCGGAACTCGACGCGATCGCGACGCCGAGCTCCAGTTCCGCCGCTTCGTCGAGCCACTGGACGACGCCCGGCCGGACCGACTCAACGGCGAGCAAGCGGTCACGATGGGCTCGGCGACGGCGTTGCATCGGCGCTTCGTCGATGGGGCGGGTGGCCCGCTCGCGTAGGAGCGCGAGGACATCGAGACCACCGACGGTTCCAACCTCGCGCGCCCATTCGTCGAGTGTCAGCGGGGGGCAGCCGTGTTCGGCGAACACCGTCGACCATGACTCGTAGACGGGACTCTCGGTATCGATGACGACACCGTCGAAGTCGAAGACGAGCGCGCGGATCACGTCATGACAAGCTGTCGACCGGGTCGATCGGGCTCGCGAGCGACACGCCGCCGTCGGCCATGAGCACCTGCCCGGTCACCCAGTCGAGCCTGCACAGCGCGACGACGACCTGCGCCACGTCGGACGCGGTGCCGACCCGCCCGAGCGCGGCGCGTGCTGCCACTCGCTCGCGGTAACCCGGAAGGCGATCGGTCGCCGCGAACATCGGCGTATCGGTCGTTCCGGGCGCGACGCCGTTGACGCGGATTCCGTGCTCGCCGAGCTCGCGCGCGGCGACGCGTACGAGCTGGGCCACGCCGGCTTTCGACACCGAGTAATGACTCATCCGGCGGTCGACGAGCGTGCCGGACACGCTGCCAACGGCGACGATGGCGCCGCCGGAGCCCGACGCCACCATCGCGCGCGCACACTCCCGCAACGTCAGGAACGCGCCGCGCAGGTTGACGCGCATCACGCGATCCCACTCCTCGGCCGTCAGGTCGAGGAGCTTGGCCATTCCGCCGATGCCGGCGTTGATGACGGCGACGTCGAGTCGGCCGAACTGGTTGGCGATCTCGCTGACCGCGCCGACGAGTTGTGCTTCGTCACCGACGTCGCAACGCACGGCAACGTCGGCATCAGTCGCATCGTCGAGATCGAGCACCGCGACTCGAGCACCGGCATCCTGCAGCGCGGCAACTGTGGCATGACCGATACCGCTCGCGCCGCCGGTCACGATCGCGGTAGCTCCGTCGAGCTCCATCGCGCAGACGCTACCTTCGGCCGCCATGGCAATTCCGTGGTTCGGCGTCTATCTCCCACAACTCCGAATGAGCTGGGATCGTCTGTGCGAACGCACCCTTGTCGCCGAGCGCGCGGGCTTTGATTCCGTCTGGTTCATGGACCATCTGGCTGCTCCCGCGTCGCCGGAGATCGACACCTTCGAAGGCTGGACCGTCGCCAGCGCGATCGCGGCGTTGACCTCGAGGATCCGCATCGGCCACCTCGTGTTGTGCGACCCGTTCCGGCATCCGGCGCTGCTCGCGAAAATGGCAGCAACGCTCGACGTGATCTCCGGCGGGCGCCTCGAGCTCGGACTCGGATGGGGCTCGGTACCCACCGAGCTCCGCGCGTTCGGCTTCGGCACGGATGCGCCGCGCGTACGCGCCGACAAGATGCGCGAGACCCTGCAAATCCTCGAGTTGATGTTCGGCGGCGAACAGTTCGACTACGACGGCCGGCACTTCGAGCTCCATGGCGCGCGCGGCAAGCCGGTTCCCGCGCAGGCACGCATCCCGCTGCACATCGGCGGCGGCGGCGCACAACTCACGATGCCGCTCGTCGCGGAGTTCGCCGATTGGTGGAACTGCCCGGGCTACGCGCTGGACCGTCTGGACGCGCTGCGGCCGCTCGCGGGACGGGCCCGAATCTCCGTCCAGCATCCGATCGGTCTCGCGCACGACGAGTCTGATCACGCCGACGTCGTCGCGACCGTGACGCGCCGCTTCGGCACCTGGGGCGCGGTCGTCGCCGGCACACCGGACGAGGTCGCGAACGCACTTGCGGCTGACGTCCGTCGGGGCGTCGAGGGCTTCGTGCTGCAGTTCTCCGACTTCGGCACGCCGGAGACGTTGGAGCGGTTCATGACAGAGGTCGCGCCGGACGTGCGCGCCCATGCACCCAGCTGAGCGCCGGATCCCTGATCAAGAAGCGCATCCGGCGACGAATTTCGGCCCTCGACACGGCGCTAGCATCGATTCTCGCAACCACGCAGCATCGGAGGCGAGCCCATGGCGCGCAACAATTTCATCCGAGGGACGTGGACCCCCGCGCGGTCGGGACACACGGACAAGGTCGTCAATCCCGCGACGGGCGAGGTCCTCGATGAGGTGCCGGCCAGCGACGCCACGGACGTCGACGACGCGGTTTCCGCGGCAGCCGACGCGTTCGAAGCCTGGTCGAACACGACCCCGCGACAGCGGTTCGAAATGCTGTCCAAGGTCGCCGACGCCGTCGAGGCGGACATGCCGGCGCTCCAGGATCTCGAGATCCGCAACGTCGGCAAGCCGCGCTCGATCATCGACTTCGAGATGGATCTCACCGTCGACAACTGGCGCTTCTTCGCCGCCGGTGCGCGATTCCTCGAAGGGCGCGCAGCCGGCGAGTACATGGAAGGTCACACGTCGTTCCTCCGCCGCGATCCGCTCGGCGTCGTCGCGTCGATCGCGCCATGGAACTACCCGCTCAACATGGCGACCTGGAAGCTCGGTCCCGCGCTCGCGGCCGGAAACACCGTCGTGTTGAAGCCGTCCGAGCTCACGCCGCTGACCGCGTTGCGACTCGCCGAGATCACCGCCGACGTTCTGCCCCCCGGGGTGCTGAACGTCGTCTGCGGACAAGGCGAAGCCGCGGGCGCCGCGCTCGTGAAACACCCAGATGTCGCGATGGTGTCACTCACCGGCGATGTCGCGACCGGGCGGGCGATCGCGCGTGCCGCCGCCGACACGCTGAAGCGCGTGCATCTCGAGCTCGGCGGCAAGGCACCCGTTGTTGTCTTCGACGACGCGGACATCGAGGCACTCGTCGCGACGCTCACCGAGACCGGTTACTACAACTCCGGGCAAGACTGCACCGCGCCCGCGCGCGTACTGGCCGGCCCCGGCGTCTTCGACCAGCTCGTCGGCAGCCTCTCCGATTCGGTGTCGAGCATCAAGACTGGTGATCCGCTCGATCCTGACACCGCCATGGGCCCGGTCGTTTCGCCCGAACAGCTGGACCGCGTCACCGGCATGGTGGACCGCGCTCGTGACGACGGCGCGGAAGTGACGACGGGCGGAAAGGCGCGCGACGGCGGCGGGTTCTTCTACGAACCGTCAGTCGTCGTGAACCCGAGTCAAGACAGCGAGATCGTGCAGCGCGAGGTATTCGGGCCCGTCGTGACGGTGCAGCGCTTCTCCGACGAGGACGAGGCGCTGCGATGGGCGAATGGCGTCAAGTACGGACTGGCGTCGAGCGTTTGGACACGCGACGTCGGCCGCGCCATGCGCATGGCCAAGGATCTCGAGTTCGGAACCGTGTGGATCAACGACCACATACCCATCATCTCGGAGATGCCGCACGGCGGCTTCAAGCAGTCCGGCTACGGCAAGGACATGTCGATCTACGCGATCGAGCACTACACGGAGATCAAGCACGTGATGGTGAAACTGTGAGCACGCAGGTCAGCGACGACACGCTGACGGTCCGCGCCAAGGAGATCGCGGCCGACGAGGGCGCCCGACTGCTGGAGCAGACGCCGGCGTCACACGCCTTGTTCGACCGCGCGGTCCGCTCCATGCCGTTCGGCGTGGGATCGTCGTTCCAAATCGGCGATCCGTACCCCATCTACCTTCGCGAAGGCCGCGGTAGCCACGTGTGGGACGTCGACGACCACGAGTACGTCGACACCCATTGCGGGTTCGGCGCAATGGTCGTTGGTCACGCGCACCCCAAGATCGTCGGGGCGATCACACGCGCCGCACAGCACGGCACGCACTTCGCGGCTCCGACCGAGGACGCGGTGTTGCTCGCCGAGGAGCTGTGCCGGCGGTTCCAACTCGAGCAGGTTCGCTTCGCGAATTCGGGCACCGAGGCAACGATGAGCGCGATCCGCGTCGCGCGCGCCGCGACGGGACGCGATGACATCGTCAAGATCGAAGGCTCCTATCACGGGCACCACGACCCCGTGATGTTCTCGGTCGTTCCGAATGCGGATCTCATGGGCGGGAGGGACCAGCCGGCCTCGACGCCGATGTCGCTCGGCATCCCGAAATATCTGCGTGGACACACCCATGTCGTGCCGTTCAACGACCTCGAAGTCCTCGGGCGCTTGCTCGACGAGCGCGGCGACGACATCGCGTGCCTCATCATCGAGCCGGTGATGATGAACATCGGGATCGCCGAACCCGCGGCCGGTTACCTCGACGGACTGAAGCAGCTCTTGCATCGCCATGGCTGTCTGCTCATCTTCGACGAGGTGAAGTCCGGTGCGACGGTCGCGCCGGGCGGCGCCACGGAGCGCTACGGCGTCACGCCCGACCTCGCGTGCTTCGCCAAGTCCGTCTTCGGCGGAACGCCCGGCGCCGCGTTCGGTGGCCGCGCCGATGTGATGGAAGTCATCGCACGCGGTGCTGCGCACCAAGGCACCTTCAACGGCAACCCGCTGGTCTGTGCCGCGGGGCTCGCCGCGCTCACCGAGGTGCTCGTCCCCGAGGCGTACGAGGAGTTGGCGCGACTCGGGACGCGCCTCGCGCGCGGCTGTGCGGACGCGATCGCCGCCCACGCCCTCCCCGCGCACACCGTCGATCTCGGAGCCAAGGGCTGCGTCTCGTACCGCCGAA
>JBKPCL010000011.1:0-13408 GCA_046727335.1 Actinomycetota bacterium | reverse complement strand
ACTTGGGCTTGCTGATCCTGCGCGTGGCAGTGGGCGTCACGATGCTGGCGCACGGCTACAACCACGTCTTCCGCGGTGGACGCATACCTGGGACCGGCCGCTGGTTCGAAAGCCTGGGGATGAAGCCCGGCGTGCTGCACGCGTGGCTCGCGAGCGCGACGGAGCTGGTCGCCGGCACCGCGCTGCTCGTCGGATTGCTCACGCCCGTCGCCGCGGGCGCGATTGCCGGCACGATGATCGTGGCCTGGATCACGAACCATCGTGACGCTGGGTTCTTCGTCTTCCGCCGGCCCACCGAGGGGTGGGAGTACGTCATGAACCTGACCGCGGCGTGCTTCGCCATCGCCTGCCTCGGCGCGGGGGACTGGTCGCTCGACAACGCGATCGACCTGACGTTTCACGACTGGTGGGGATTGATCGTCGCGCTGATCGTCGGCGTCGGCGGCGCCGCCACACTCCTGGCCGTGTTCTGGCGGCCGCCGAAGAAGGAACCTGCGACCGCTAGCGCGTAGTGCGCAACGCCGCGACGAGCTGGGGCACGACATCGTGCCAGTCGCCGAGGATGCCGACGTCGGCGGCCTTCCAGATCGGCGCATCCGGGTCGGGATTGATCGCAAACACGGTTCCGGCCGCGCGCACGCCGACAGTGTGGTTGAACTTGCCGCTCGCGCCGAGACTCACGTACAGCCGCGGTGCGATCGAGCGGCCGGTGATTCCGACCTGGCGCGAGCGCGGCAACCATCCATTGTCGGTCACCTTGCGCGTCGCGGCGAGCTCGGCACCGAGGAGCGTGCGCAGCGGCTCGAGCTCGGGATACTCCTCGGGTCGCACGCCCGTGCCGACACCGATCACGGTGTGCGCTTCGGCGAGCACGTCGAGATCGTCCTCACGCGTGCGCGCGAGGATCCGCACGCGTCCGCGCGCGGCCAAAGGGATCGTCTCGTACTCGATGCCGCGGTCGACGGGGCGGGGAGTGCGAAGCGGCAGCACGCCGGGGCGAACCGTCGCCATCTGCGTCGCTGACGTGTAGCCGATCGCGGCGACGAGCTGTCCACCGAACGCCGGCTTCCATGCGACGAGACGGCCGTCATCCGTCTCGAGCTCGACCGCGTCGCCGACCAAGCCCGCGTCGAGGTGCACGGCGACGCGCGAGGCAACCTCGCGGCCCCACGCGGTCGAGCAGACGAGGATCGCCCATGGATATTCCCGTGCCGCGAGATCGGCGACCGCGCGCGCGACGTCCTCCTCGATGTTGTCGCCCTCGAGCCGAGCGATTTCGTTCGCCCCCCAACCGAGCAGCGTCTTGGTGTCGGGCGCGTCGAGTGTGACGGCGAGGACGTTGCCCGTGAGCTCGGCGGCGGCGCCGAGCAGCTCGCGGCTGTCGTGCGCGCGGTCGGGCTCGAGCACGACCAGGGTGCAGGGCACGCGGGCTCGCGACGGCGCAACCACTGCTCGGGACGGCGTCGGCGCGCCGCCGAGCGCGCCCCGCTCCTTGAGCGCGCTCACTGCGTTGGCGACTTGCTTGGTGATAGGCGCATCGGGCCAGCGCCGGTGCGCGCGTTCGACCGCCATCACCTTCACCGGGCCCACCCAGGTCGGCGACGCCTCTTGTCCCCACGGGCCAGGCCCGATGTCGGGTGCGGCGAGCCGCCGGATGCGCTGAGCGGGGACGGCGGCGCGTTCGGGAGGATCGACCTTCGCCGGTTCGCACAGCCGCTCCGCGCATGACAGCACCGCGGGAATGCGCAGCTCGGCTTGCAACCAGCCGTCGTCGTGCTCACAGCGCAGGTCGAGCCGTTTACCGTCGAGCGCGAGGTGGCGCACTCCGGTCATGAACGGGAGGTCGAGCAGCTCCGCGACCTCGGGACCCACCTGCCCGGTATCGGCGTCGACCGAGTTGCGTCCGGCGAGCACGAGGTCGAACGGCCCTTCGCGTCGCAGCACCGCGGCCAGCGCCTTCGCCGTCGCCAGCGTGTCGGAGCCGGCGAACGCGGGATCGGTCACGAGCACGCCGTCGATGTCGACATGGCGCGCGAGTCCCCACGCGATGGCTTCGCGCAGCACGTCTTCGGCCGACGGCGGTCCGAGCGTGAACACGGTCACGCGCGCACCATCGCGCTCGGTCGCGATCTCGACGGCCTTGCTCACCGCGCGCCGGCAGTACGGATTCATCTCGAGGTCGAGACCGTCGCGACGCAGCCGTCCGTCGGGACCGAGCTCCATCTCTTCGAACTTCGGGATCTGCTTGACGAGGCCTGCGATGCGCAAGAGCGTTTCCCGCCGGACGATGCCGTACTCAACCTAGGTAACGTGTCAGGTTATGGCACGTGAAGCGGTGATCGTCGACTGTGCGCGCAGCGCATTCGGCAAACGAAAGGGCGCGCTCGCGGGATGGCATCCCACCGATCTGCTCGGCCTCGTGCTGCGAAGGCTGCTCGAACGCAACGACATCGATCCCGCTCGCATCGACGACGTGGTCGGGGGGTGCGTGACGCAGGCGGGCGAGCAGGCTTGCAACGTCACGCGCAATGCGTGGGTTGCGGCCGGACTGCCGTGGAGCGTGCCGGCGACGAGCGTCGATCGGCAGTGCGGATCGTCACAGCAGGCGGTGCACTTCGTCGCCCAGGGCGTCATCGCGGGTGCCTACGACGTGGCGATCGCGTGCGGCGTGGAGTCGATGACGCGTGCGCCGATGTCGTCGAACGCGCGCGGCGGCGTCGGACCGTTCAGCGCCGACTTCCTGTCCAACACCAACCACACGCTCGGTATCCAGTTCTGGGTTGCCCAGGTGCTTGCTGACAAGTGGGGCATCACGCGCGAGGAGATGGATGCGTACGCGCTGCAGTCGCACCAGCGCGCGGTCGCCAACAACGACAATGGCTTCTTCGCGGGCGAGATCGTGCCCGTGCCGATCAAAGACGCCGAGACGGGAGAACGGACGGGCGCGGTGCTCGAAGCCGACGAGGGCATTCGTCGCGACGCGTCGCTCGAGAAGATGGCGTCCTTGGCACCGGCGTGGGTGTCGGACGAGCAGCCCGCGCCCGACATCACCGCAGGAAACGCGTCGCAGATGACTGACGGCGCGTCCGCGATGATCATCGCCTCGGCGGACTTCGCCGAGCAGCACGGCCTTCCGATCCGGGCTCGGCTGCGCCACTTCGCGGTCGCCGCCGAAGACCCAGTGTTGGTGCTCAGCGCCCCCGTGCCGGTCACGCACAAGCTCATGGAACGCAGCGGAATGGCTCCCGAGGACTGGGACGCGGTCGAGTGCAACGAGGCCTTCGCCGCGATCGCGCTCATGTGGCAACGCGCCTTCGACTACCCGATGGACCGGTTCAACCCGCGCGGCGGTGCGATTGCACTCGGCCACCCGCTCGGCGCCTCCGGCGTCGCGCTGATGACGCGGCTGTTGCGCCACCTCGAAGCGACCGGCGGGCGCTTCGGCTTCCAGACCATGTGTGAGGGCGGCGGTCAAGCCAACGCGACCGTCATCGAACGCGTCTGAATCCTGTTTGGAGCAATCACGGTCAATTACGACCGTCCTTGCTCCAAACTGAGCCAGAGCTGCTCGGCGAGGGGCCGGTAGGCGTCGACGGGGACGTGCTCGTGCGAGTGGACGACGCCGGCCTTGGCGTCCTCTCCCTCGGTTGCGGCTCGAAGCGCGGCACCGAAGCCTTCGAGATCGGCCGTGTTCCAACACGTCAACGCGTGCGATCGAGTCGTCGGCTCCGCATGCTCGAGCTGGTCGATCCAACGCGTGTACACGCCGTATGTCGTGTACTCCATGACCCGGTGGTGCTCGAACGCCTCCATCCAGTGCATGCTGTGGCGGGCCTCGACGTGGCGCTGCAGCGCGATCAGGACGTCGCGATGCATCGGCACCACGCTTCCGGAGTAGTCGGCGATCGGAGCGTCGAGCGTGGTCCCGAGGAATTCGGCACTGTCGCGCTGCCACATGGCGTGCTCCGCCTGCGCGATCGCGAGGCGCTCCCGCTCTACGAGCTGCACCTTTCCCGACGAACCGACGAAGTCGGCCGCGGTGACAGGGCGCACGAAGAAGACGTCACTGTCGAGCATGACGCACGCTTCGGTGTCGACGTACGCGGGCGCCGCGAGCTTGACCAGCTGCTGCGCGTACCAACCCCGCAAGCGGCGCGAGGCGCGGCGACCGACGATGCGATCGACTCTCCGCTGACGGGCGTAGCGGCGTGCTTCGAGTGAGGACGGCAGAACGTCGCGGGTCGAGAGCACCGTGAGATTCGAGCGGTGTGCGATGTCGTCGAAGAGTGAAAGGTCTTCGTGATCGATGATCGCGACGTGCGGAAGGTCGATGCCGCAGCGTTCGATCGACTCCCGCAGGAAGGCGAAGCATTTGCGGTCGCTCGCGTAGGTCGGCGTGACGAGCGTGACATCCACGCGGGCAGTTTCTCAGACGGAGGAGGCGACCTCGACCAGTGCTTCGGCCTGCTCCAGATAATGCGCCTTCGAATGGTGGACGAAGCGTACGTTCACACCCGTCGCACCAATCGCCGAGTACCGTCGAAGTTGTTCGGCGACCCGCTCGCGCTCGCTGAGAGGGTCGAGCGGATGCTCGTTCTGCAGGATCACGTCGAGCGGTGAGGTGCGCTTCGACCACGCCTCGGTGTCGCGCGCTCGCTCCAGCAGTTCACTCAGTTCCGCGGTGCGCAATCCGAACGGCGCCCAACCGTCGCCGAGCTCGACGGCCCGCCTGAGCGAGCGCGCGCTCCGGCCGCCGACCCACATTGTTACGTGCTCCTGCCGCGCAGCGGGATCGACGACGACACCCTCGAAGTCGAAGTACTCACCGTGGTACGACGGCTCGGGTTGTGAGAGCGCGGCGCGGAGCGCGCGCATCGCATCGTCGGCGCGAACGCCCCGATCGTCGAACGGCGCGCCGAGGAGCTCGAATTCCTCACGCAGCGAACCGACACCCACACCCAGGATCAGCCGGCCCGACGTGACTTGATCGAGGGTGCCGTAACGCTTCGCGATGTCGAGCGGGTGGTGGTAGCCGAGCACGAGGACGTGCGCCGCGAACCGGATCGTCGTGGTCAGGGCGCCGAGGGCACCGAACGTCGCGAGCGGATCCCAATAGCGACCGCCGCGGACTGCGGCCACGTCGACCGGGATCGCGACGTGCTCGCTGCACGTGCAGTGGTGGTAGCCGAGCCGGTCGACCGCCTGCACGATCGTGACGACGTCGTCGAACGTCCCTGCCTCCTCCCACCGCGCGTGCGCGCGCGGCAACAACGTGAGGACGGGCGTGACGATGCCGAGCTTCAGGCTCACGGCCGGGCGAGGTTAGTTTCCGGCCCGTGACCGAGAAGCGAATGACCCTCGCGGATGCCGTCGCCGAGCACGTGCACGCCGGTGATGCGGTCCATCTCGTCGTCGGGCACACGCGATGGACGGCGGCCGCGCGCGAGGTCGTTCGGCAGTGGTGGGGACGCGACCCCGGCTTCACGCTCGTGATGCTCTCGTTGAGCAGCCTGGGCGCGCTCTTCTTCCGCGGGGGCCTCGTCCGCAAGGTGGTCACCGGCTATTCGGGTGACACGTTCCCCAACTTCACGCCCAATCCATGGTTCGCGCGCGCCTACGAGCAGGGTGACGTCGAGGTCGAGCACTGGTCGTTCCTCGCCTTCTCGCAACGACTGGAGGCGGCGGCGCGGGGACTCCCGGCGATCGCGACCCGTTCGATCGCGGGCTCGTCGATGGAGGCGAATGCGGCCTTCGCGCGGGTCGACACTCCGTTCGGCGAGGTCGGGATGCTCGCGCCGCTGCAGCCCGACGTGGCGTTGCTGCACGCGCCGGTCGCGGACCGCGAGGGCAATGTCGCACTGCATCCTCCGCTGCTCGAAGGCGTGTGGGGAGCGCTCGCGGCGCGCCGAGGCGTGATCGTGACGGTCGAGCGGATCGTCGACGATCTGCGACCGTGGTCGCATCTCGTGCGCATCCCCGCGCATCGAGTCCTCGCCGTCGTGGAGACGGAACTCGGCGCGCATCCGGGCGGCCTGTACCCCGGTGATCTGCCGGTCGACGGCTACGGCGAGGACTATGACTTCTGGGTGGAGGCGCGCGCCGCCACCCGTCGCGACGACTACGACGATTGGATCCGTCACTGGATCCTCGAGGTCGAGTCCCAGGAGGAGTGGCTGGCCCGCCTCGGACATGAGCGCGTCGACGCGCTGCGCAACAAAGCCGCGCCTGACTCCTGGCGAACCGACGAGGCGGCGTACCGACCAGATCTCGAGGCGCCGCCGAACGCGTGGGAGCGCGCGGCCGTCTGGGGCGCGCGCTATCTCGCCGATCGCGTGCTCGCCCTCGACGCCGACGCGGTGCTCGCGGGCGCCGGCGTTGCGAACCTGTCGGCCTGGTTGGGCGTCGTGCTCGCGCGGGAGCGGGGGAGCGAAGTGCAGCTCACCGCCGAGATCGGTCTGTGGGGCTACGAGCCGACGCCGGCTGACCCGTTCGTGCTCAACCATCGCAACTTCCCGACCGCGACGATGCTCGGCGACGCGCAGCTCGTGCTCGGCGCGCTGGTCGGCGGGCCGGGAACGACGACGATCGGGTGCCTCGGCGGCGCGCAGATCGACCGCTTCGGCAACATCAACAGCACCTACATTCAGCCCCCACTGCGAACTGGCGTGACTGACGGCCCCGAGAGGGTTGTTGCTCACGCCGGTTCGGGGGTGTTCCTCGTCGGATCCGGCGGGGGCAACGACGTGGCGAGTACCGCTGCGGAGAACATCGTCGTCGCGACACTCACTCGCGACCGCACCCCGCCCCAGTGCAGCTATGTGACCTCGCCCGGAGCGCGCGTGCGGGCGCTCGTGACAGATCTCGGCACGTTCGAGAAGTGCGACGGCGAGCTCGCGCTGACGGCGCTCGCGCCCGGGGTGTCGGTCGACGAAGTCCGTGCCGCGACTGGTTGGGACCTCTGCGTGTCCGACGACCTCGCGACGCTCGACCCCGTCACCCCCGACGAAGTCGCGCGCCTCCGTCGTTGGGATCCGCGCGGCTGGTTCCTGCGTTAGCGCGTCACGATCACGCAGCATGCGTTGGCGCCGCGCCCCACGGTGTGAGCCAGGCCAACGCGCGCGCCGTCGACCTGCCGTGGACCGGCTTCACCACGAAGCTGCCGTACGAGCTCGACGACCTGCCCGAGCGCGGACGCGCCGAGCGGTTCACCCTTCGACAGCAAGCCGCCGCTGACGTTCACCGGAAGCCGGCCACCGAGCGCGACCGCGCCGTCTTCAAGCAGTTTTGCCTGTTCGCCCGGCGCGCACAGCTCGAGCTCCTGGTACGCGAGCAACTCACGCGCCGCGTCGGTGTCCTGACACTCGATCACGTCGAGGTCGTCCGGGCCGACGCCCGCTTCGGCGTACGCATCACGCGCCGCGAGCGTCGATGGCGGTGTGATGTCGCTGTCGTCGATGCCCGACAGCGGCGTCGCTTCGCCCAGCACGCTGCCCGGAAGATGGGAACGAAGGCGCGCCGATGCGAGCAGCACGTCGCGAGAGCCGTGGTCCGCGCGTCGCAAGACCACCGCCGCTGCGCCTTCGTTCGGGGAGCAGAGCATCCACAGGTGCAACGGTTCACAGACGACGCGCGACGCGAGCACCTCCTCGACCGTAACCTCTTTGCGGAACATCGCGTCGGGATTGTGCACGCCGTGGCGCCGGTTCTTGACGACGACGGTCGCAAGATGTTCCTTCGTCAGCTCCGCCTCACGCAGCAGTCGCTGGGCGCGAAGCGCGAAGTACGCGGGCGTCGCGGCGAGGCCTGCCTCTTCACGCCACGGTTCGAAGAACGACGACCGGATGATGCCCTTCGGCATCTTCTCGATCCCGAAGACGAGCACAGAGTCGTATTGCCCGGCTCGAATCGCGCCGGCCGCGAGCTGTAACGCTGCGCCGCCGCTCGCGCAGCCGGCTTCCACGTCGACGATTGGGCCACCCGTGAGCGCGAGCGCGCCCAAGACCTTGTGTCCGGACGCGACGCCGCCGTACGCGGTACCGCAGAACGCCGCTTGGAACTGCGGGTTGCCGGCCTCGGCCAGCGCGGCGCGCACCGCGTGCACGCCCATCTCGGTGTTCGACACGCCGTCGAACCGGCCGAACGGGTGCAGGCCGACACCGGCGACGGCTACTCGAACGCCCACGTCACTGCTCCGCCGTCGAGCTCGTCGGCGACGAGGGCCATCGGCTGTCCGAACGACAGCTTCGCGGGATCCGCTTCCTTCAGCCGCCCGATGATCCGCATCCGCTCCTCCGCGAGCTCGACGACGCCGAACCCGTACGGCACCTCGCCCCGGTAGCCGGGCGGTGGCGCGGTCACCGCAGTCCATGCCCACAGCGTCCCGCGGCGCGAGAGCAGCGCCCGTTGCACGTCGCGCGCGCCCGAGTACGGACACGTGTCGAGCAGTGGGAAGTGGTAGTGCCCGCTGGTCGGCGAGTAGCCCCCGATCAGCGTGAGCACGCCGTCCTCGAGCTCGAACAGGCCGTCCGCGATCGGTGTCACACGATGCCCTGTTCGCGCAGCGTTGCGATCTCGTCGGCCGAGCAGCCGAGCTCTGTCAACACTGCGTCGGTGTGCTCGCCGAGACGCGGTGCTCCGACCGGCACGCGTTGCGCCTCGCCGACGCGGCGCGGGAACGGCGCCTGCTGGCGCACCGGCCCGATCACGGGGTCGTCGACGGTCACGAGATCGGCGCGCTGCACCATGTGGTCGTCGGCGAAGATATCGGCCGCCGTGTACGCAGTCGCGACCGGCACGTCGTGCTCGACACATCGCCGCTCGATGTCGGACGCGGCGAGCGACGCGGTCCAAGTCGCGACGATCTCGTTGATCTCGTCGCCGTGTTCGGCGCGATCGGCAAGCTTCGTGAAGCGCGCGTCGGACAGCAGGTCGGGACGGTCCATCGCGTTGCACAGTCGTTCGAAGTTCGCGTCCGAGCCCGCGACGATGCACACGTACTTGCCATCGTGGGTCGGGTAGTTGTCGAGCGGTGCCGAATTCGCGAGCCGGTTGCCTTCGCGTAACCGCACCGTGCCCAAGCGGTCGTACGCGGCGAGCGTCCATTCCAGGACGCGCAGCACGGCGCCGTACAGCGCGGCGTCGATGACCGCGCCGTCACCGCCGCGCGCGTCGCGCGCGTACAGGGCCGCGACCGCGGCGTGCGCGGCGAAGATCCCCGTCAAGTAGTCGGAGATCGTGACGCCGACGCGCACCGGCGGACGGTCGGGATAGCCGGTCAAGTGCAGCAAACCGCCGTACCCGATGCCGACCCGATCGAGGCCGGGCCGGGGTGCGTACGGCCCGTCCTGTCCGAACATCGAGATGCGCACCGTGACGATACGGCTGGGCAGATCGCCGGGCGCGATGTGCCAGTGTTCGAGCGTGCCCGGGCGGAAGTTCTCGACGATCACGTCCGCCGTTGCCGCGAGACGGCGGAACAGCGCCTGCCCCTCGCTGGTCCGCAGGTCGAGCGTCACGCTCTTACGGCCGCGACCCTCCACGGACCAGAACAACGAGTAGTCGCCGTCATCGGTCGCGACGAACGGCCCGATCTCGCGCATGAAGTCGCCGCCACGCGGTTGCTCGACCTTGATGACTTCGGCGCCTTGTTCGCCCAACAAGCCGGCGCAGAACGGCGCGGCGATGCGCGTGCCGAGGTCGAGCGCGCGCACACCTTCGAGCGGACCGGCCACGCCGGCGATCGTAATCGCGCGTTACTGCACGGTGAGCTGGCCGTGCATGAAGGTGTGGATGTTGCAGTGGAATTTGACGGTGCCCGCCTTCGCGGGTGCCGTGAACGTGACGGTCTCACCGGCGGGCACGCTCTTGTTGAAGCTGGTCCCGTCGTCCGACGTGACGGTGTGCTCGGTGCTGTCTTTGTTCACGACGGTCACCGTCGCGCCCGCCTTCACTGGCTTCGTCTTGAAGCTGAAGTTCTGAATCGTGATGTCGGCCGCGCTGCTCGCCGTGCTCGTCGCGCTCTTGTTGCTGCTTTTGTTGCTGCTCTTGCTGCTGCTGCCGCACGCCGCGAGGGCGATCCCGAGGGCGAAGACCAGGGTGAGGAGCATCACATACCTACGCATCATCTTGTGAGTACGCATGCGGCAGCCCCTTTGGTTCAGCGAATCTCCCGGGGAAGTCCGAGCGTACGTTCACCGACGACGGTGCGTTGGATCTCGTTCGTGCCGGCCCAGATGGAGCTTGCTTGGTAGTAGAGCCACGAGCGTTGCCAGGCGCCGTCGCCGGGGTTGCCGGTCGCGCCCTTCCAGAGCGGCTGCGCCGGCCCGACGACGGCCATCACGGTGTCGTGGAGTCGCTTGCTCATCTCGCTCCACCACAGCTTGTTGATGGAGCCAATGGCGCCCGGGTCGGCGCCTTTCGCCGTTTTCGAGATGGAGCGCCAGTTGTGCAACTGGAACAGGCGCACCTCGACGAACGCCTGTGCCAGCCGCGGTGCAAGCCGGGGGTCGTCGAGCGCGCCGCGTTCCGCCGCGAGCCGCCACAGTTCGTCGATGAGCTGCGCGTGGATCACGAGCTGGCGAGGGTTGACGCCGCGCTCGTGAGTCAGCGTCGAGTTCGCAATGCGCCAGCCTTCGTGGACGGGGCCGACGAGCCGGTCGCGCGGCACGAACACGTCGGTGAAGAACACCTCGTTGAATTCCGACTCGTCCGTGATCTGGCGCAGCGGGCGTACTTCAACGCCGGGCGCGTGCATGTCGACGGCGAGCGCAGAGATGCCGCGTTGTTTCGGTGCATCGGGATCGGTGCGCGCGAGGCACCAGCCCCAGTCCGCGAACTGCGCGTAGCTCGTCCACACTTTCTGCCCGTTGAGCAGCCAACCGTCGTCGACTTCGACGGCGCGAGTGGCAAGCGATGCGAGGTCGCTTCCGGCGCCCGGCTCGCTGAACAGCTGACACCAGAGTTCCGACGCATCGAGGATGTGAGGGAGAAATCGCTGCTTCTGTTCGGGAGTGCCGTGTGCGAGCAGGGTCGGCCCGACGAGATTCACGCCGATGCGACCGACGAGCTCCGGCGCCCGCGCTCGCGCCAGTTCTTCGGTGACGATGTAGTGCTCGACGGGTCCCGCGCCCCTGCCGCCGTACTCACGCGGCCAGGCCACACCGACGAGTCGCGCGCCCGCGAGTTTCGCTTGCCACTCGCGTCCGAATGCGACCTCGTCACTGAGAACGTCGAACCGCGGCGGAAGGCCTTGGCCGTACTCCCATGGCAGGTTGGCCCGCAACCACCCACGCACCTCGTCGCGCAACGCAGCCTCGGCGGGCGTGGGAGCGAGATCCATGCCGTGAACGGTTAGTACACGATGACGCTGCGCGCCACCTCGCCCGCCTCCATCGCACGGAAGGCGTCGTTCACGTCGTCGAGGCCGATCCGCCGGGTGACGAGCGCATCGAGGTCGAGGCCGCGCGCTCGATGCAACCGGACCATCTCAGGGAAGTCGCGTTGGGGATCGGTGGCGCCGTAGACGCAGCCTCGAATGGTCTTGGCGTCGACCATGAGCTGCATCGCACCGATGCTGAACATGTCGTCGAAGCGCCCGGCGCCGACGACGGTGACGGTGCCCGCCCTCCGGGTCATGTCGTAGGCCTGCCGGATGGTGGCCGACGTTCCGACGACCTCGATGGCGTGGTCGACGCCGCGACCATTGGTGATCTCGCGAACGGCCGCGACCGCATCGACCGCCGACGCGTCGACGACCTCGGTCGCACCGGACCGGCGCGCGAGCGGGAACTTCGACTCGACGCGATCGACCGCGATGATCGGCGCGGCGCCCGCGAGTCGCGCGCCCTGGAGCGCGGAAAGCCCGACACCGCCACATCCGATGACGGCGACACTTTCGCCGGGCTCGACGCGGGCGCTGTGTATGACGGCGCCGACGCCGGTCACCACGCCGCAGCCGATGAGCGCCGCGAGCTCGAGCGGAAACGACGAATCCACGGTGACGCACGCGGTCTCCGGCACGATGGTTTCCTCACCGAACGTCGCGGTGCCGAACGCGGCGAGCAGCGCCGTGCCGTCGGAGGCCGTCGCGTAGGGCTGCGCGAACGCGTGGTCGAGACCGTGCTCGCAGAGCTCAGGATGGCCGTGGAGGCACTGAAAGCACCGGCGGCACGGTGCGACCCACGAAAGGACGACGTGATCACCCGGAGACACCGTCGTGACGGCGTTGCCCACGTCGAGCACGACGCCGGCGCCCTCGTGGCCCAGCACCGCGGGAAGAGGATGCGGGATCGCGCCGTCGACGATCGACAGATCGGAGCGGCACACGCCACTCGCCGCAATCCGCACGTGCACGTCGTGCGAGCCGAGCTCGCGCAGCGAGACGTCTTCGACCGTCAGTTTCGACCCCGGTGCACGGAGCACCGCTGCTTTCATGCTTCCCCGCTCAGAGGGCCGCTCGGGCCACGCCTGCCGTGCGCCTCCGGCTTCGGCATGCTCAGGCTCACCCGACAGGAAAGACGAGTGGAAGCGGCGACGCTTGACGGATACCCGGCGAGTAGTGGATGTCGGCGTCGTCACCGAGGCGGTATTCGGGGATGCGCGCGTGGAACTCGTCGAGCGCGACGCGCAACTCCAGTCGGGCGAGATGTGAGCCGAGGCAGCGATGCGGGCCGCCGCCGAACGCGAGGTGCCGGTTCGCACCGCGATCGAACCGGACGTCGCCGGCACCGTCGAACTCGGCGTGGTCGGCGTTGGCGGCACCGATGAGCAATGTCGCGCTGTCGCCGGCGCTCATCTGCACGCCGCCGATCTCGACGTCCTGCGCGACGATCCGCGGCACCATCATCACCGGAGTTTGGTGGCGCAGGAGTTCCTCGATCGCCGTCGGGATGAGTGATGGGTCGTCCACGATCGCTTTGCGCTGCTCGGGATGCTCGGCGAGGTGCACGATCATGCAGTCGAGCGTCGCGGTCACTGTGTCCAGGCCGCCCAACAGCAATAGATGACAGGCGCCGAGGAGCTCGGCGTGCGTCAGCGGCCGGCCGTCGACCTCGCCGTGGACGAGCTTGCTCAACAAACGATCGTCGGGATTTTCGCGCCGCTCTTCAATGGCGCTCTCGAAATACTGCTCGATCGCGCGGCTCGCCTGCTCGCGAATCCGGTCCTGCTCGGCCATAGTGGCGCCTGCGGACGGATCGTGTCGTCGCGCCATTGGAGGAACTGCGGAAGGTCGCTGTGAGGCAGTCCCGCGAGCGCCAGGAAGAACGTAGAGGGCAGCGGCGTCGCGAACTCCTCGTGGAAGTCGACCTCCCCGCGGTCCGCGAACCCGTCGATGACCTCGTTCACGAGCTTGCGCATCTCGGGTTCGAGCTCGGCCATCTTGCGCGGTGAGAACTCGGGGTCGAGCAGC
>JBKPCL010000010.1:0-8086 GCA_046727335.1 Actinomycetota bacterium | reverse complement strand
GTCAGGGTCGGCTCGTACACGAGTCCGCACTTGGAGCGAGTGAACGAACGCATCAGCGTGGACGGCGAACCGATCGACGACGACGCGCTCGACGAGCTGTTGCACGCGGTCTCGCTGGTCGAGCAGTCGGTTGACGTCCATCCGTCCTACTTCGAGGTGCTGACCGCGGCCGCGTTCCGCTACTTCGACGACGTCGCCGTCGACGTCGCGGTGCTCGAGGTCGGCCTCGGCGGAACGTGGGACGCGACCAACGTCGTGGAGGCCGACGTTGCCGTAGTGACCAACGTCAGCGTCGACCATGTCGAGTACCTCGGACCGACGCGCGAGCAGATCGCGTCAGAGAAGGCGGGCATCGTGAAGCCGGGGTCGTCGCTCGTGCTCGGCGAAACCGACCCGGATCTCCGAGGAATCTTCGAAGCGCGGCGGCCCGCCCGTGTGTGGCGACGGGACGAAGACTTCGGCGTCCGTGCCAACACGCTCGCGGTCGCGGGGCGCGTCCTCGATCTCTACACCCCGGACTCGGCGTACCCCGACGTCTTCCTGCCGTTGCACGGCGCCCACCAGGCCGACAACGCCGCTGCCGCGCTCGCGGCGACGGAAGCATTCATCGGTGACGTCCTCGCCCCTGATGTCGTGATGAGCGCGTTTGCTCGAGTCCGATCGCCCGGTCGGCTCGAGATCGTCGGACGGCAGCCCCTGGTCATCCTCGACGGTGCGCACAACGTCGCAGGCGCGCACGCGTTGCGCGCCGCGCTCGACGAGGAGTTCGCCGGCGCGCCGCGCACGATCGTCGTGGGTCTGCTGCGCGAGAAGGAACCGCACGAGATGCTGACGGCGCTCGGCGTCGACGACGCCGCGCTCGTGGTCTGCTGCCGGCCGCCGAGCCCGCGCGGGCTCGACCCCCAACTCGTCGCCAAGGCGGCGGTCGAGCTCGGCGTGCCGCTCGACCGGGTGGAGGTCGTCGACACGGTCGCCGAAGGCGTCGCCGCGGCGCAGCTGTCGACGGCGATCGAGGGCCAGATCGTGATCACGGGATCGCTCTACGTGGTAGGCGCCGCCCGCGGTCTCCTCGTCCGCTGACCGCTCGGGCCGGCTCCGACCTCCCATCCGCTCGACTCCGCCTGCGTCTCCTAGCCTGACCGGCTCGTGGCTGCTGAGCGAACCCTCGTCTTGTGCAAACCCGACTGTGTCGAGCGCGGCCTGGTCGGCGAGATCGTGCTCCGGCTGGAGCGCAAAGATCTGCGGATCGTCGCGATGGAGCTCCGCCGGCTCGACAAGGAGACGGCCGAGCGCCATTACGCCGAGCACGTGGGAAAGCCGTTCTTCGACGACCTCGTCTCGTTCATCACGCGCGGTCCGTTGGTCGCGATGGTCGTCGAAGGTCCGGACGCGTGGAAGGTGGTTCGCGCGCTCATGGGAGCCACGAACCCACGCGACGCGGCACCGGGAACGATTCGCGGCGACCTCGCGATCGAGTTGACGGAGAATCTGGTGCACGGCAGCGACGGACCCGATTCCGCCACGCGCGAGATCGCATTGTTCTTTCCGGATCTCGGATCGTGACCGAAACGTCGCGCCGGTCGACCCGGGTGGGTGGCATCGTGGCGCGTCGACTTCTAGCCTGGGCCGACCGCGCCCGCCTCCGA
The DNA here is from genome assembly GCA_046727335.1 of Actinomycetota bacterium. Taxonomy (GTDB): domain Bacteria; phylum Actinomycetota; class Acidimicrobiia; order IMCC26256; family PALSA-610; genus JBKPCL01. Next base: position 6,440 of record JBKPCL010000010.1, on the reverse strand, counting down.
GGAGGCAATTGGTGAGCGAACCGTTCTATGCCGGATTGCTGGGCCGCGACATGGCCGTCGATCTGGGAACTGCAAACACGTTGGTCTACGTGCGAGGCCGCGGCGTCGTGCTCGACGAGCCGTCGGTCGTCGCCGTCAACGCGCGCGACGGTCGGCCGCTTGCGGTCGGCATCGAAGCGAAGAAGATGATCGGGCGGACGCCGGGGCACATCCAGGCAATCCGTCCGTTGAAGGACGGCGTCATCGCCGACTTCGACATCTGCGAGAAGATGCTCCGCTACTTCATCCAGCGGGTGCATCCCCGCAAGTGGGCGAAGCCGCGAATGGTGATCTGCGTGCCCTCCGGTATCACCGGCGTCGAGCAGCGCGCGGTGCAAGAGGCGGCGCAGCAGGCGGGCGCCCGCAAAGAGGCGTACATCATCGAGGAGCCGATGGCCGCGGCGATCGGTGCCGGCCTTCCGGTGCACGAACCTGCGGGCAACATGATCGTCGACATCGGTGGGGGCACCACCGAGGTCGCGGTCATCTCGCTTGGCGGCATCGTCGCCAGCGAGTCGATACGCATCGCGGGCGACGAACTCGACGAAGCGATCGTCAACTACGTCAAGAAGGAGTACAGCCTCGCGCTCGGCGAGCGCACCTCCGAGGAGATCAAGATCGCGCTCGGAAGCGCGTACCCGTTGCAAGAGGAGCTGTACGCCGAAGTTCGGGGACGCGATCTCGTCACCGGGTTGCCCAAGACGATCGTCGTGTCGACCGCCGAGATCCGTGACGCGATCGAAGAGCCGGTCGCGGCGATCGTCGATGCGGTGAAGGTGACGCTCGACAAGACGCCACCGGAGCTCGCCGCCGACATCATGTCGAAAGGCATTGTCGTCACTGGTGGCGGCGCGCTGCTGCATGGACTCAAAGAGCGGCTGAGCACCGAGACCGGCATGCCGATCGTGATCGCCGACAACCCGCTGTTCTCCGTCGTCCACGGATCCGGACAGTGTTTGGAGAACTTCGACGTGTTGAAGCACGTCCTGATCTCCTCTGCGCACCAGTGATCTGACCCGAACCACGTCCATGGCCGTCTCTCGACACGTGAGCCGACGGCGGTACGTCCTGCTGCTCCTGGTTCTCACCGCCGTCACGCTGATCACGCTCGACTCTCGGGCCGGTCGGACCGGGCCCCTGGGCGCCGTCGGCCGGGGTGCCCACACCGTCGTCTCGCCGATCGAGCGGGGCGTCAATGCCGTGGCGCAGCCGGTGTCCGACTGGTGGGACGGCGTCACGAACGCCGGCCACCTCAAGCGGGAGAACGCGGCGCTCCGTAGGGAGAACGCGGAACTTCGCGGCAAGCAGGCCGCGGCGGCGCACGCGATCAACGAGAACAAGATCCTCGACCAGCTCTTGCACCTTCCGATCCTCAGCAACGTGCCTCGAGTCGCGGCCCGCGTCGTCAATCGCGATCCGGGCAACTTCGAGTCGACGCTGACGATCGATCGCGGGACCGAATCCGGCATCGCGCGCGACATGCCGGTGATGGCGGGCGACGGTCTCGTCGGCAAGGTGATCGAGACGTGGCGCGGTGGTTCGAAGGTTCGAGTGCTCGTCGATCAGGATTCGGCGGTCGGTGTGCAGACCGAACAGAAGCCGGGTCACGACTCGACGACAGGTATCGCTGAAGGTCGTACCGGTTCGCGCGACGTCGTCGTCGACGATTTCGATCCGCAGAAGCCCGTCGTCGTCGGTGACGCGGTCGTGACGTCGGGTTTGGAGAACAGTGTGTTCCCGTACGGATTGCCGGTTGGCAAGGTCGTCAAGGTGGACAAGCTGCCGGGCGGGCTCGGAACTCGCGTTCGCATCCGACCCTACGTCGACTTCGACGGTGTCGCGTACGTGCTCGTCTTGAAGTGGGTGCCGGGACAGGGTGCCGTCATCTCGACGACAACGACAGCTCCGCCCACGACCACAACGACAACGGTGCCCGGCTTCGGCAGCGCACCGACGACCACGACGCCGTTCGCGTCGCCGCCGAGCACATGATGCGAACCTTCCGGCTCCTGCTGTTCATCGCGCTCATCGTCATCGTGCAGGTCACGGTGTTGCCGCACCTGCGGTGGTTCGGGGTCGTGCCCGAGCTCGGTCTGCTCGTCGCGATCGCGGTCGGCTATCGGGAGGGTCCAGAGGCGGGCGCGCTCGTCGGCTTCGTCGCGGGCCTCGGGTACGACCTCTTCCTCGAGACGCCGCTCGGGTTCTGCGCGCTCGCGTACGCTCTCGTCGGCTACGGCATGGGCACGTTGCAAGCAGGAATGTTGCGCTCACCGCGTTGGCTGCCTCCCTTCCTCGGCGCGGCAGGCGGTTTCGCCGGAGGCCTCGTGCTCCTCACCATTGGCACCCTCGTCGGGGTCGACGCCGTCAAGGGAACGCACGGATTCGTCACGATTTCGTTGGCCGCGTTGTACGACATGCTGCTCGCGCCGATCGTGTTCTTCCTGGTCAGCAAGGTGTTGCCCGAGCGGCGCGCCGTGGGCATCACGTGGACGGCCCGCTGAGGATTGACTGAGTTCGTCCGTTGAACCGGCGTGGAGCGCGCCGGCCCACTAGCGTGATCGCCGGCCGGAGTTCCTCGCGTTGCCGGTTGACCCTCGCCGGCTGCCCTTCCCCCAGCGCCTAACCCGCGTTCCGTTCCGCATGAGCGACAACAGCCGCGTCCGCGTGAGCATTGTCGGCGTCGTCATCGTCGCCTTGTTCAGCGCCCTCGTCGCGCGCTTGTGGTTCCTGCAGATGGGTCCCGAACAGAACTTGCGCGTGCAGGCGGTCGTGCGTACGACACGGGTGGTGCAGACGGAGAGTCCGCGCGGCCGGATCCTCGACCGCAACGGCGTCGTCCTCGCCCAGGATCGCATCGCATGGGCGGTCACTATCGATCGCAACCTCACGTCGAGGACTCGGACCCGAGTCATCGGCCAGCTCGCCGAGCTCCTCGGACCTCCGCACACGGCCAAGGCGATCCAGTCGCAGTACGACAGCCTCCGCCAGTCGCCGCTCAAGCCAGCGATCGTGGCCCTCGACGTCGACCAGAACCGGAGACTCGCGATCCTCGAGCACCGCGAGAACTTCCCGGGCGTGCAGGTTCAGCAGCTGACGGTGCGGGAGTACCCGTTCCACACGCTCGCGGCGCAGGTGCTCGGCTACACGGGTGACATCTCCGACGCGCGGCTCAAGACGCTGAAGAAGAAGGGTTATCAGGGCGGGGACTCGATCGGTCGCGCAGGGATTGAAGCGGCGTACGAGCAATACCTCCGCGGTGATCCCGAACGCGAGACGGTCGAGATCGACCCGACGGGCAAGCAGGTCGGCGTGCCGATTGCAGTGCATCGCGGATCGATCGGCCGCGACGTGCAACTGACCATCGACGCGCGCTATCAGGCCGCGGCCGAAGCGGCGCTCGCGCAGGGCATCGCCGCGGCGCGCACCCAACAGAACATCGCGGTGAAGGACAAGGGTTGGGCGACCCTGCAAGCACCCGGCGGCGCCGCGGTCGTGCTGAACGTGCGCGACGGATCCGTCGTCGCGATGGCGAGCAATCCTTCGTATGACCCCACCGAGTGGGTCGGTGGCATCAGCGGAGCCAACTACGCCGCACTCACCAACCCGGCGGGACACTTCCCGATGCTGAACCGGGCAACGCAGGGCCTCTACGCGCCGGGCTCGACGTTCAAGCTCGTGCCGTCGATCGCCCTCAGCCAATTCGGCGTGCTGAGCCCGGACCAGTGGATCGACGACCCCGGCCAGGTGAAGCTCGAAGGCACGGTGTTCCACAACGACAACGGCTCGTCGAACGGCGGTGTCAACCTCCAACGCGCGCTCACGGTGTCGAGCGACGTCTACTTCTACAAGGCGGGGGACAACTTCTGGCACATCTGGCGGAACGGCGATCCCGCTCGGGGCCTCGGACTCCAGCAGGTGGCGCACGAGCTCGGGTTCGGACGTCCGAGCGGCGTCGAAGTCGACGAGGCATCCGGCCGGATTCCCGACCCGAATTGGAAGCGAGCGTTCGCGGACAGGAATTACCAAGGCCAGGCGCGCGCCGACAACGCGATCTGGTATCCGGCCGACAACATCTTCACCGCCGTCGGCCAAGGCGACGTGTCGGTAACACCGCTCCAGCTCGCCGACGCCTATTCGATGTTCGCCAACGGCGGCACGTTGTGGCAACCGCGTCTCAGTGGCGCGATCAAGGACCCGACGACCGGCAAGGTGCTTCGTACGAGCACGCCGAAGGTGCGCGGCCGAGTCACGATCGACCCCTACGCTCGCGCGCAGATGCTTGCCGGCTTCGAAGGCGTGACTGCGAACTCCCATGGCACCGCGAGCGCGGCGTTCGCGGGTTTCCCGCTGGCGCAGATCCCGGTGGCGGGCAAGACCGGCACCGCGCAGGTGCCCGGCAAAGGCCCGACGTCCTTGTTCGCATCCTTCTTCCCCGCGGACAATCCGCAGTACGTCGTCCTCGCCGTCGTCGAGGAAGGCGGCCACGGTGCCGAGACGGCGGCACCAATCGTCCGCCAGATCATCGAGGCAATGAACAACCTGCCGCTGACCGCTATTCAAGCCAAGTCCGGGAACGACTGATGGCGACGATCACCGCGCCGCCTCGTCCTCGTCCCGCCGCGCCGCTCACGACGCGCCGCCGCGTCACGTCCGAAACGAGCCCGCTGCGTCACCTCGACCTCACGCTCGTCGCGCTGCCGTTCGCGATCAGCGGTCTCGGCCTCCTGATGATCTTCACGGCGTCTCGAAATCGGCTCCATGCCTCCGGCCTAAGCGAGCTGTACTACGTCGAGCGTCAGGGGGTCGCGATCGTCCTCGGTGCCATCGCGATGGCGATCGTCATCCTCGTCGACTATCGCCGGCTTCGAGACATGTGGGCGCTCGTCTATCTCGCGACGCTGCCGTTGCTCGCGGGCGTGCTCGTCATCGGTCGAAGTCACAAGGGTGCGCAGGCCTGGTTCCAGATCGGCCCCATGCAATTCCAACCGTCGGAGATCGCAAAGGTGACCGTCATCGTCGCGATCGCCGGCTATTGCCACCAACACCGCGGCGACTTGGACGCGTGGCGACTCGCGGTCGCGGTCGCGCTCGCCGGCGGCGTCATGGCGTTGGTGTTTCTCCAGCACGACCTCGGCACGACACTCGTCATCATGGTGTGTGCCGGCGCGGTGTTGCTCGTCGCGGGCCTGAAACCCGTTCACATCGCGGTGCTGTTGTTGCTCGCGGGAACCGCCGTCGGCGCTGCGGTCGCGACCGGCAAGGTCGAGGCCTACCGAGTCGACCGGCTCACCAACTTCGTCAACCAATCCACGAACGGGCTTTCGGCATCACGGGAATCGCAGACGCAGTACAGCCTCTCGGAGTCGAAGGCTGCGATCGCCTCAGGTGGCATCACCGGGACCGGCATCGGCAAGGGCAGGCAGACCAAGAACGGGTTCGTCCCCGAGCAGCACACGGACTTCATCTTCACCGCGGTCGGCGAGGAACTCGGCTTCATCGGGGGTGCCGCGCTGATCGGGCTCTACGCGCTGCTGGCGTGGCGACTGTGGCGCATCGCGTTGTTGTCGTCCGACTTCTTCGGGACGCTCGTCGCCATCGGAGTGCTCGCGATGTTCGCGTTCCAGGTCTTCGAGAACATCGGCATGACGATGGGCATCATGCCGATCACCGGCATCCCGCTCCCGTTCATGTCGTACGGCGGCTCGGCCGTCATCGCGTCCTTCATCGCCATCGGCCTGACGGCGAACATCCACATGAGGCGCTTCAGCTGACGAGGACGGCGTGACGCAGGTTCTGACGTTCGTCCGCCGATTACTCCGGGGCAGTCCGCCCACCGGTCGCGCGCTCGGACCGAGCGATGACGGTCCAACCCGACTGCGGCTCGTAGCGGCACACGCTTCCGGTGATGACACTCGAGCGAAGATGTAGCGCGAGGCTGGGCTCGGTCGTGGCGATTGCGGCGATCGCTCGCAGGAGGGCCTTGCGCACCGCAGTGCGGGCACGCTCTTGGCTGTCCGGAAACATTCGAGATCGGCCGCCGCGTCCCGTCGCGGTGTCGACTGCGGCAGCGAGTGCGGCGAGTTCGTTTTGGTACCGGTGCTCTTCGGCCGCGTCGAGATCGCGACGCGCGAGCGCCGACGCGAGTTCCTCCGCTCGCCGGCGGTAGTTACGAAGCGCCTCGTCGTCGAGGATCGGACCACAGTTCGTCTCGTAAAGAGTGACGCCGCAACAAGACGTCAGTGCAATGACATCGACGTCGGCGTTCGGTCGCGAAATGAGCTGGTGGAGGTACGCGAACCCGACCTTTCGCGGATGGAGAGTGACGCGGCCCTCGACCTCGACACGCCATCCTTCTGACGCCCGCTCGAGCGTCGCAGTTCGCACCCACTGCCGACCGGGCA
>JBKPCL010000009.1:0-5184 GCA_046727335.1 Actinomycetota bacterium | reverse complement strand
GTTGGATGCCGCTCGTGAAGCCTGCGCGTGCCGAGACGATGAGGCGGGCGCCCATCGCTTGAGGCAACCTGTGTCCGAGCTGCAACGCCGCACCGATCGACTGCTTGGCGACGTGCGCCAGGGGCGGCGGAGCCGCGAGCGCGTCGATGCCTGCGCTGTAACGGGTTGCGGCGATGCTTCCGAGCACAGCGACACCCAACGCGCCGCCCGTCTGTCGTGTCGTGTCGTTCACTGCCGAGCCGACCCCTGCCCGGTCGCGTGGAACCGAGCCCATGATCGATTCGGTTGCCGGCGCCATTGTCAATCCCATCGCAAGTCCGAAGAGTGCGAAGACCGGCGCGAGCAAGGCGTCGTGCGCCAACACGGTGAGACGGCTCAGCAATAGCAGGGACACTGTCGCGCCCGAGAGACCGGACGCGACAACGATCTTGGTGCCGACCCGTTCGACGAGACGGGGTGCGAGGGGTGCGCTGATTGCCAAGCCGGCGGCCGGAGCTGCCAGCCGGAGTCCCGCATGCAACGGCGAGAGACCGCGAACGAACTGCAAGTACTGGGTGAGCAAGAAGATGTAGCCGAACAAGGCGAAGAACGTCAGGCTGAGCGCAACCGATGCGGCCGAGAAGCGGGGATCCTCGAAGAACTCGAGCGGAAGCATCGGATCGCGCGTACGGCGCTCCCACGCGACGAAGCACGCGAGCAAGACGAGGCCGACGGTGAGAGCCGTCATCACACGCGTCGAGCCCCAGCCCGATCGCGGACCTTCGATGATGCCGTACAACAACGCGGTGAGGCCCGCGATCGAGAGCGCGAAGCCTGGTGGATCGAGTGGTCGCGCCTGCGGATCACGCGACGTCGGCACGACGAGCGGCAGCAGCACGAGCGCCGCCGCGACGATCGGCACGTTCACGAGGAGCACCGAGCCCCACCACCAGCGATCGAGCAGGAGGCCCCCGAGAATCGGCCCGAGCGCGACCCCGACACCTGCGAGCGCGGCCCAGATACCGATCGCGCGTCCCCGCTCGACGCCTTCGAACATGTTGGTGATGATCGACAGCGTCGTCGGGTAGATCGCGGCAGCACCGACGCCCATCAGCGCGCGGAACAGAATCAACTGCCATGAAGCGGTGGAGAAGGCGGCGAGCGCGGATCCGACACCGAAGATCGCGAGGCCTGTCATCAACGTGCCTCGCCTCCCATAGCGGTCACCGAGCGTTCCTGCGCTCAACAGCAACGCTGCGAACACGAGCGTGTAGGCGTCGATCGTCCATTGGAGCTGGCTGCTGTCGGCATGCAGGCTCGCTTGAATCGACGGAATGGCGACATTCATGATCGTGCCGTCGAGCACGATCACGACCACGGACAGGCACACGACCGCGAGCGCGAGCCAGCGGCGTTCGTAGTGCGTCTGTTGCGCTGTTGCGTGTTCACTCGGCGCGGCAGTCAGCCGTTCCATCGAGAGAACCTCCGCGGCAGGAGGTGTTGGATCTGCGTTAGCCCTGAGCGGCTCGCTCCAGTTCGGCGATGTCGAGCTTCTTCATCCCGAGCATCGCCTTCATCGCGCGTTGCGACTTCTCCGGGTCCGGATCGGCGATGAGCTCGTCGAGCACGGTCGGCACGATCTGCCACGACAAGCCGAACCTGTCCTTGAGCCAGCCGCACGGACCCTCCTCGCCACCTTCGGAAAGCTTGGTCCAGAACTTGTCGACCTCAGCCTGCGACTCGCAGTTCACTTGGAACGAGATCGCCTCGCTGAACTTGAAGTCGGGTCCGCCGTTGAGCGCGACGAACGGCTGACCGTCGAGCTCGAAGTTCACGGTCATGACCGTGCCCTCGGGACGGGGACCAGCCGATCCGTAGTGCGTGACGTTCACGATGCGCGAGTTGTCGAAGATGCTCGTGTAGAGCTTCGCCGCTTCCTCGCCCTCGAGATCGAACCAGAGGCAGGGCGTGATCTTGGTGAGTGTTGCCATCGCTGTGCCGTCCTTGTGTCTCGTCGTGTCCCGTTCGTGTTTGGACGTGGTGTGCACTGTTCTGTGTACCGAGCGTCCAAACCCGATATCCCGATATGTCGACGGCGGCGGCTCGGGAAATTCATCGCGCCGAGTAATTCGCCGTCACCGGCCGCTCGGCGAGGGCATACTGCGCCGATGATGACCGTGATGGTGCGTCGTGCCCGCCGGGAAGCGGCGGCCACGCTGGGGATGGCATCGACTCACTGACACTGCCGCGCAACGCCTCGTTGCCGAGTCGGGCGTGCGGCCAGGAGATCTCGTCGTCGACATCGGCGCGGGTACCGGCGCGCTCACCGAACCGCTCGTGGAGGCGGGCGCCCGTGTCATTGCAGTGGAGCTGCACCCGATGCGAGCGGACGTTCTGCGTCAGCGGTTCGCCCGCTCGTCGGTCGTCGTCGTACAGGTCGACGCGGCCGACCTCCGCCTTCCCCGCCGGCCGTTCCGAGTCGTGGCGAATCCTCCGTTCGCGGTGACGTCGCCGCTGCTCCGTCGGCTGCTGACGCCCGGCGGCCATCTCGTCCGCGCCGATCTCGTCATCGGGCGCGCCGCCGCGCGCCGGTGGGCGAACGGTCAAGCCCGAGCGTTCGACGTCCACATCGCCCACGGCCTGCCGCGATCCGCGTTCATCCCCAGTGCGCCTGTGGATGCCGTCGTGCTGCGCATCGACCGACGTGTTCGGCGCGAACGCGGTCGTAATTGACCGTGTTTGCTCCAAACAGGGTTGCGGTCCTGGTCACGGGCGATTGTGGACAGCCGGATCGATTATCAACAGGAAACCCACATGGTTATCCCTCTTCCTCCACACAGGCTCCGAGGCCGACACTCGCGTCCATGCGTACGACGCTGGGTTCCATCTCTGTCGATCGGTACACGACGGACTGGCGCGACGAGGCCGAGTGCCTCCACTACGCGGGGCTCGTCGATTTCTTTCCTGCGCCCGGCGAATCGGCGCGCGACGCGAAACGGGTGTGCGCCGAGTGCCGGGTCCGGAGCGAGTGTCTGGAGTACGCGCTCGAGCGCGATCTCTGCGGCGTGTGGGGCGGCCTCAGCGAACGCGAACGCCGCCAGCTCCGGCGCGATCGCGACCGCGCCGCGAGGAGATGAAGGCGCGACCTCACGCGTCGATCTCGTAGAGCGCGCGCACGTTGTCGCCGAGAAAGAGTTCGCGGTCGCGCTCGTTGAATGCACCCGCGAGCTCTTCGAGATCGGTGATGTACTCCGGCGTGTGATCGGCGTGCGGGAAGTCCGACGCCCACATGAACCGGTCGGCACCGAAGCGCTCGGCGAGCGCCGGGATCGTGCGCTCGTCGGGATCGCACGAGATCCACACCCGCTCACGGAAGTAGTCGCTCGGTTTGTACTGCAGCGGCACACGCGTCCCGATGAACGTGTGGCTGTAGACGGCGTCGATGCGGTCGAGCCAGTAACCGATCCAGCCGCCACCTGATTCGAGCACGACCACCCTCAGACGCGGGAAGCGATCGAACACGCCGTAGTCGAAGAGCGTCGTGAACTGGTGGCGTACGCCGTCGGACGCGCTCACGGACGTCAGCAGTCGCAGCTGTCTGACGTTCTCCCACGCGCCCATGCGCGTGCCCTTCGTCCACTGCGGTTCGAACGTCGGATGGATCGCGAACGGCACGTCCAGAGCTTGCGCGGCGGCGAACACGATGTCGTTGTCGGGATGACCGAGGGGACGGCCGTCATGCGTGAACGGCGCGACGTACGCGCCACGCGCACCCTCGCCGACGGCGCGTTCGAGCTCACGCGCGGCCGCGGCCGGATCGCCGAGCGACAGGTGCGCGGTCGGTACGAGACGGTCGCTGCCCGCGCAGAACTCGCAGATCCAACGGTTGTACGCCCGGGTGTACGCCTGGCTCAGCTCGTCGTCGTCGAGCTCGGCCTCCCACAGCAGCCCGATCGTGGTGTACAGCACGACCGCGTCGATGCCTTCGGCGTCGAGCAGCTTGATCCGCTCGGCCGGATCCATGCTGCCGTACGGCGCCTCGTTCAGATATGTGCGCGCCGGGTCGAGCTGCATCGCCCGCAAGTCGGGATCGCCCATCGAGCCGAGCGTCGACGGAAAGCCGCGCCGGCTCAGCTTGGAGCGGTTGCCGCCGATCTCGAGCTCCTCCAGCCCGTTCTCGTCCAGGACGATGCGCAGGGCTCGGTCGCGATACTGGCGTTCGAGATAGGTCTCCCACAGGTCCGGCGGTTCGAGGATGTGGCCGTCGGCGTCGACCGCGTGCTCGAACGAGAGCCGGTGCGTCTCATGCAGCGCTTTGGGCATGCGAGACCTCCTCGTTGAGCGCGAACGTACGGTGTCGAAGCGCCGACAGCCAGAGCGGCGCACATCGCAGAAAGGCGGAGCAGTGGACTTCGAGATCCCGCCCGAGATCCAGGCGACGCTGGACGCGCTCGACGCGTTCATCGAGCGCGAGATCAAGCCGCTGGAGCAGGAGAACGACAACATCCGCTTCTTCGATCACCGGCGCGAGTACGCCCGCACCGACTTCGAGGCCGGCGGCGTGCCGAGGAAGGAATGGGAGGAGCTGCTCGCGGAGATGCGGCGCCGGGCCGACGCCGCCGGCTGGCTGCGCTTCGCGCTTCCCGCGGAATACGGCGGGCGCGACGCATCGAACCTCGAGATGGCGATCATCCGCGAGCACCTCGCGACCAAAGGGCTCGGGTTGCACAACGACCTGCAAAACGAGAGCTCGATCGTCGGCAACTTCCCGACCGTGTTGATGATGCGCGACTTCGGCACCGCCGCGCAGAAGGCCGAGTGGATGCCCGGCTTCCTCGACGGCTCTCGACGGCTCGCGTTCGGTCTCACGGAACCGAATCACGGCTCCGACGCGACCTACCTCGAGACGACCGCGACGTCCGACGGCGACGAGTGGGTGATCAACGGTCAGAAGCGGTTCAACTCGGGGCTGCACCACGCGACGCACGACATCGTGTTCGCGCGCACGTCGGGCGAACACGGCTCGCCCCTCGGCATCACTGCCTTCCTGGTGCCGACCGACGCGCCCGGCTTCAGCGTCGACTTCTTCTGGTGGACGTTCAACATGCCGACGGACCACGCCGAGGTGACGATGCGCGACGTCCGCGTCCCGCAGTCAGCCGTCTTCGGACGGGTCGATCACGGCCTCGAGCTCGCGCAGCACTT
>JBKPCL010000008.1:0-25773 GCA_046727335.1 Actinomycetota bacterium | reverse complement strand
CTCGTCAACGAAATCCGCTCGAAGCCGGACAACGTCAGCGCGCCACGACCGTTGATGAAGAGCGTGTTGCCGGAGACGTGAGCGTCGAGACCGCTCGCGTTGATCGACAAGATGTCAGTTCCTGCGCCACCGTCGATCGTGCGCACTGCCGCGCCGAGCGAATGGGCGTCGACGTTGACGGTGTCATTGCCGTTCCCGGCGAGCACGTCGAGGCGCTCGATGCCTGAGTACTGGATCTTCTGGGTCTTCCAGGTGACCTGGTTGCCGACCACCGAGATCGTGTCGTTGCCGGTCGTGCCGCTGACGATGAGTCGGTCGCCGCTGTCGTTGCCGGAGTCCTTGATCGTGACCAGGCCGTTGAGTCCGCCGAAGAACAGCCGATAGGTGTCGTTCCCGCCTCGCAGGTCGACGTTCAACCCCTGCGTCAGCGATCCGATGAAGCCCTGATTATCGGGACCGGCCGTCCCGAAGAAGTTGATCGGCAACACGCCGAACGCGACCTTCAGCGAGACGGTCACCGTGGCGCTCTTCGCGCTGGACGGATCGACTGCCCGGTACGAGAACGAGTCGTTGCCGAGGTAGTTGAGCCCCGGGTCGAACGTGAACGAACCGTCGGCGTGCAGCGACAACGTTCCGTGCAACGGCCCGGTGACGAGCGAGGTGGTGAGGTGATCGCCGTCGACGTCCGTGTCGTTGCCGAGCACGCCCGGCGCGTTGACGACCAGCTGCTGGTTCACCTCGACGGAGATGGGCCCGTCTGGGTTCGCGACCGGCGGATCGTTCACCGGCGTCACGTGGATCGTGACGACACCTTCGTCGGTGAGTGAACCGTCCGAGATCCGGTAGGTGAAGGAATCGGTGCCGTTGAAGTCGGGGTTGGGCGTGTAGGTGTAGCCGCCCGTGACGACGGTCAGTGTCCCGTCGGACGGCGGCAGGACGATCGCGGTGAACGTCGGCGCCGGGCTGTCGACGTCCGTGTCGTTCGAGAGGAGGAACGCCCTCGTGATCGTCGTGATCTGATCCTCGTTGGTCGTCACGGAGTCTGGGTTCGCGACAGGCGCGTCGTCGACCGGCGTGATGGTCACGGTGACCGTTGCGACGTTCGAGTTGAGCTGTCCGTCGTTGGCGCGGAACGTGAACGAATCCGGGCCGTTGTAGTTGAGGTCGGTCGCGTCGTAGGTGCAGGTCGCGGCAGCGGCCGGGCTGCAGTTCACAGAGCCGTGGGCCGGCTGGGTGACGATCGCGTAGGTGAGAGAGCCGCTGTCGATGTCGGTTGCGTGAAGTGTGATGGGCGCGCTGGTGTCCTCGTCGAGCGTCAAGGTGCCCGCGGCCGCGACGGGAGCGTCGTCGACCGGCGTGATCGTGACAGACACCGTGCCGATGTTCGAGTCGGCCTGACCGTCGTTCGCTCGGTACGTGAACGAGTCGGGACCGTTGTAGTTCGGGTCGTTGGCGGTAAACGTGCACGCCACCGATTGCGGCCCGAGCGGGTTGCAGACGACGGTGCCGTGGATCGGCGCCGCGATGATCGAGAACGTCAGCTGGTCGTTCTCGTGGTCGGTGCCGGTGAGCGTGATCGGTGCGCTGCCGTCTTCGGGAACCGACAGCGTCCCGTTGGTCACGATGGGCGGCTGGTTGATCGACGCGACCGCGACGATCACGGTCGCAACGTTCGAGTTCACATGACCGTCATTGGCGCGGAAGGTGAACTGGTCGTTGCCCGTGAAGTGGCTGTCGGTCGTCGTGAATGTGCAGCTGGGACTGCCCGCCGGTGTGCATGTGACGGTGCCGTGCGCGGGCTGCGTGAGGATGGTGTACGTGAGCGGGTCGGCGTCGACGTCGCTCGCGGCGAGCGTGAAGGCTTCCAGCCCATCGTTCCCGACCGAGATCGCGCCATCCAGCGCGACGGGGGCGTCGTTGACAGGCGTGATCGTGACCGTGACCGTTGCGACGTTCGAGTCAAGCTGCCCATCGTTGGCTTTGAAGGTGAACGAGTCGGAGCCGTTGAAGTTCAGGTCGGTCGCGGTGTAGGTGCAGTTCGGCGATGCGGCCGGTGTGCACGTCACGACGCCGTGGAGCGGCTGGGTCACGATCGAGTAGTTCAGGATGTCGCCGTCGATGTTGATCGCATGCAGGGTGACCGGCGCGCTGCCATCCTCGGCGACGGTCAGGGTGCCGTTGGTCGCGACCGGCGGATCATTGACGGGTGTCACCGTGACACTCACGGACGCAATGTTCGAGTCGGCCTGACCGTCGTTGGCTTTGTACGTGAAGGTGTCGGGGCCGTTGTAGTTGAGCTCGGTCGCGGTGTACGTGCAGTTCGGCGAGCCGGCCGGCGTGCAGGCCACCGCGCCATGCGTGGGCGGCGTGACGACGGAGTAGGACAGCGCATCGCCGTCGGGATCGGTCGCGCTCAGCGTTACCGCACTGGAGCTGTCCTCCGGAACTGACACCGTGCGGTTGGTCGCGACGGGCGGGTCGTTCACGGGCGTGATCGTGACCGTCACGGTTGCGATGTTCGACGCGCTCTGGCCGTCGTTGGCGCGGAACGTGAACGAGTCGGGGCCGTTGTAGTTCAAGTCGTTTGCTGTGTAGGTGCAGGTCGGGGCGCCGGCCGGGTTGCAGGTCACCTGGCCGTGGGCCGGAGCGCCCACGATGGTGTACGTCAGCGAGGGGCTGTCGATGTCGGTGGCGTGGAGTGTGAGCGGCGCGCTGCCGTCTTCCGCGACGGTGAGGGTGCCATCAGCGGCGACGGGTGGATCGTTGACGGGTGTGACCGTCACATTGATCGTTGCCGTGTTCGAGTCGGCCTGGCCGTCGCTGGCGCGGAACGTGAACGAGTCGGGACCGTTGTAGTTCGGGTCGGTCGCGATGTACGTACAGTTCGGCGATCCGTCCGGAATGCATCCGACCTGGCCGTGCACGGGTTGACTGACGATCGTGTAGGTGAGCGTCCCGCTGTCGACGTCGGTCGCGTGCAACGTGACCGGCGCGCTGGACTCCTCGGCGACGGTCACCGTGCCGTCGCTGGCCACCGGCGCGTCATTCACCGGCGTGACGGTGACGCTGATCGTCGCGACGTTGGAGTTCGTCTGGCCGTCGTTCGCTCGGAACGTGAAGACGTCCGCGCCGTTGTAGTCGGTGTCGGTCGCGGTATACGTGCAGGTCGGTGAGCCCGCCGGGTTGCAGATCACGTTGCCGTGCGCGGGCTGGCCCACGATCGCATAGGTGAGTGATGGGCTGTCGACGTCGGTCGCATGCAAGGTGACGGATGCGCTCGAGTCTTCGGCGACGGTGAGGGTGCCGTTGGTGGCGACGGGCGGGTCGTTGACAGGCGTGACCGTGACGCTGATCGTCGCGGTGTTGGAGTTGAGCTGGCCGTCGTTGGCGCGGAAGGTGAACGCGTCAGGGCCGTTGTAGTTCGGCTCGGTCGCGGTGTAGGTGCAGGTCGGAGCGCCGGCCGGGTTACACGACACGGTGCCATGTCCGGGTTGGGTGAGGATCGAATAAGTAAGTGGATCACCGTCGGGGTCGCTCGCACTGAGCGTGACCGGTGCGCTACCGCCTTCTGCCG
Organism: Actinomycetota bacterium; assembly: GCA_046727335.1. Taxonomy (GTDB): domain Bacteria; phylum Actinomycetota; class Acidimicrobiia; order IMCC26256; family PALSA-610; genus JBKPCL01. Next base: position 22,199 of record JBKPCL010000008.1, on the reverse strand, counting down.
CGCTCAATGTGCCGTTGCTCGCGACCGGCGAGTGGTTGACGGCGGAGACGTTGACGCTGATCGTGGCGGTGTTGGAGTTGACGGTGCCGTCGTTGGCCCGGAAGGTGAACGAGTCCGGGCCGCTGTAGAGCGCATCGGGTGTGTAGGTGCAGTTCGGTGAGCCGCCGGCACCGCACGTCACGGTGCCGTGACTCGGTTGCGTGACGATCGCGTATGAAAGTGTGTCGCCGTCGACGTCGGTCGCCTGCAGCGTCACCGGCGCGCTGCCACCCTCGGCAACGCCCAGGGATCCGTTGGTGGCGACGGGCGGGTCGTTGACAGGCGTGACCGTGACGCTGATCGTCGCGGTGTTGGAGTTGAGCTGGCCGTCGTTGGCGCGGAACGTGAACGAGTCAGGACCGTTGTAGTCCTGGTCGGTCGCGGTGTAGGTGCAGTTCGGTGAGCCGCCTGGACCGCAGGTCACCGTGCCGTGACTCGGTTGGGTGACGATCGCGTACGTGAGTGTGGCGGTGTCGATGTCGGTGGCGTGGAGGGTCACGCCGCCGCTGCCGTCCTCGGGAATGCTCGCGGTGCTGTTGGTCGCGACAGGCGGATCGTTCACCGGTGTGACGGTGACACTGATCGTCCCGACGTTCGAGTCGAGGCTGCCGTCGTTGGCCCGGAAGGTGAACGAGTCGGGTCCGTTGTAGTTGGGATCCGTCGACGAGTACGTGCACGTCGGCGCACCCGACGGAGTGCAGCCGACATGTCCGTGGGTGGGCTGAGTGACGATCGAATAGGTGAGCGAGTCGCCGTCCGGATCGGTAGCCGGCAGCGTTACTCCGCCGCTGCCGTCCTCGGACGCGCTCATGGTGCCGTTGCTCGCGACCGGCGCGTGGTTGACGGACGAGACGGTGACGCTGATCGTGGCGGTGTTGGAGTTGACGGTGCCGTCGTTGGCGCGGAAGGTGAACGAGTCCGGCCCGCTGTAGAGCGCATCGGGCGTGTAGGTGCAGTTCGGTGAGCCGCCGGCGTCACAACCCACCGTGCCGTGCGGGGGCTGGGCCACGATCGCATAGGTGAGTGGGTCGCCGTCGACGTCGGTCGCGTGCAGCGTGACCGACGCGCTGCCGCCTTCGGCAACGCCCACGGTGCCGTTGGTGGCGACGGGCGGGTCGTTGACCGGCGTCACGGTCACGGTGACGGTCGCGGTGTTGGAGTCGAGTTGGCCGTCGTTGGCGCGGAAGGTGAACGAGTCGGGACCGTTGTAGTCCTGGTCGGTCGCGGTGTACGTGCAGTTCGGCGAGCCGCCCGGGCTGCACACCACGTTGCCGTGCGCGGGCTGGGTGACGATGAAGTAGGTGAGGGTGGGGCTGTCGACATCGGTCGCGTGCAGCGTGACGCCGCCGCTGCCGTCCTCGGGCGCGGTCATCGTTCCATTCGTCGCAACCGGCGGGTCGTTCACGGGGGTGACGGTGACGTTGATGGTGGCGACGTTCGAGTCGAGCTGCCCGTCGTTGGCGCGGAACGTGAACGCGTCCGAGCCGTTGTAGTTCGGGGCGCTCGTTGTATAGGTGCAGCTCGCTGAGCCGGCGGGAGCGCACGTGACGGTTCCGTGGGTCGGCTGGGCCACGATGGAATAGGTGAGCGAATCACCGTCAGGGTCGGACGCGGACAAGGTGAGCGGAGCACTGCCGCCTTCGGCGACACTCAAGGTTCCGTTGCTGGCGGTGGGTGCGTGGTTCACCGCCGAGACGGTGACGCTGATGGTCGCGGTGTTGGAATTGGCCGTCCCGTCATTGGCGCGGAAGGTGAACGAGTCGGCACCGCTGTAGTTGGCATCCGGCGTGTAGGTGCAGTCCGGTGAACCGCCGGCTCCGCAGCTGACGTTGCCATGCTGCGGGTTCGCGACGATCGCATAGGTGAGTGAGTCGCCGTCGACATCGCTCGCGGTGAGCGTGATCGGCGCGCTGTTGCCTTCCGACACCGTCAGCGTGTCGTCGCTAGCGACGGGCGGATCGTTGACTGGGGTCACCGTGACGTCGACGGTGGCGATGTTGGAGTTGAGTTGGCCGTCATTGGCGCGGAAGGTGAACGAGTCGGGCCCGTTGTAGTTGGCGTCGCTGGCGGTGTAGGTGCACGTCGGTCCGCCGGACGGGTTGCAGATCACGTTGCCGTGTGCGGGCTGGGCGACGATGAAGTAGGTCAGCGTGGGGCTGTCGATGTCGGTGGCGTGCAACGTCACACCGCCGCTGCCGTCCTCGGGCACGGTCATGGTGCCGTTCGTCGCGACCGGCGGGTCGTTGACCGGCGTGACCGTGACGTTGACCGTGGCGACGTTCGAGTTGAGCTGGCCGTCGTCGGCGCGGAAGGTGAACGCGTCCGAGCCGTTGTAGTTCGGAGCGCTCGTTGCATAGGTGCAGTTCGGTGATCCGGACGGGGTGCACGACACCGTGCCGTGGCCGGGTTGAGTGAGGATTGTGTACGTCAGCGAGTCCCCGTCGGGGTCCGACGCACTCAAGGTGACCGGGCCGCTGCCGCCTTCGGCGACGCTCATGGTGCCGTTGCTCGCGACCGGCGCGTGGTTGACGGCCGACACCGTCACGCTGATCGTGGCGGTGTTCGAGTTGACGGTGCCGTCGTTGGCGCGGAACGTGAACGAGTCCGGGCCGCTGTAGAGCGCATCGGGTGTGTAGGTGCAGTTCGGTGAGCCGCCGGCGTCACAACCCACCGTGCCGTGCGGGGGCTGGGCGACGATCGCATAGGTGAGCGGGTCGCCGTCGACGTCGGTCGCGTGCAGCGTCACGGGCGAGGCGCCGCTGTCTTCGGCGACCGTGAGCGTGCCGTTGCTGGCGACGGGCGGGTGGTTCACCGGCGTGACCGTGATGCTCACCGTCGCGGTGTTCGAGTCGACCGTCCCGTCGTTGGCGTTGAAGGTGAACGAGTCGGTGCCGTGGTACAGCGCGTCGGGCGTATACGTGCACGATTCCGCCGAGTCGCAGGTGAGCGTTCCGTGCGTCGGCTGATCGACGATGCTGATCGTGAGTGGATCGAGGTCGGGATCGAGCGCGACGAGCGTGATCGGCGCGCTGCCGTCCTCGGGAACGCTCAGCGTCGCGTTGCTCGCGACGGGCGGATCGTTGACCGGCGTGACCGTGATGGTGACAGTCGCGGTGTTGGAGTCGCTGGTGCCGTCGTTCGCGCTGAACGTGAACAAGTCGGAGCCGTTGTAATTGAGGTCTGGCGTGTACGTGCACGATCCCGCGGAATCGCACGTCACCTGCCCGTGGGTCGGCTGGTCGACGACGCTATACGTCAGCGTGTCCCCGTCCGCGTCGGTCGCATCCAGCGTGATCGGCGTCGGCGTGTCTTCAACGACGGTCGCTGTTCCGTCCGATGCAACGGGTGCCGCTGCGAACGCCGGACGCACCGGCATGAGCGTGAACAGCGTTAGGGCTGCGACCAGCACCAGGCCGCGACGTCCGAGTCCCACCCTGCCCCTCCCTGATCCGCCCGCAACCGCGGAAGGTACAGGGTGGACGACGCGTCTGGAAGAGGAGATGGCGGCTGTCTTTCTCCGATTTAGCCACGACTCGCGCGAATCGGACTAGGCCGCCGAGCCGCCGAGTGTGTCGACGATGTGGTGCGCGTACGCGGTCGGCCACGGCTCCTTCGCCGGGACCGATCGCTCGGCGTCGACGAGGGCCCAGACGATCTGTGCACGCGTCACGTCTTTGCCGACCGCATCGGAGACGATCGGCTGGAGATGATCCGCGTACCAGAGCGGCCATTCGGGATCAGCGCCGTCGGTCGCGATGAAGGCTTGATGGTGCGCTTCACCGGTCGCCCGCAGCGCGTCGGCAAGCTGGGGGATCGGATCGTCCGGCATCTGGGCTCAGTGTGCCCTACTCGTGCATTCGTTGCACGGGCGCGTTGTGCAGCGCTCGTGCCGACTCGGGCAGCTCCCGCGGCAGCCGGACGCTCATGATCGAGCCGAACACGGCAACGACGCCGAGGACCGCGAACGACACGAGGAGCGGCGTCGATCGTGCCCAACCGAGTGCCGCGCCCGCCGCGACGACGGCGCCCACGGCACCGGTGCCGAGCGCGACGCCCAGCGTGTCGCACAGTTGGAGGGACGCGCTCGCTCGCCCTTCCTTCCCCGCGGGCGCGAACGCGAGGACGGTCAACGACCCGGGCGCATAGGCGATCCCCATCCCGAAGCCGGCGATGCCCCAGGCCAGGACCGCGACGGCGACGGGCACCGTGAACTCGACGACGCACACCATGAGACCGATGCCGCAGGCGATGACGGCGAAGCCTGCGCGCACGAAGGCACGCGGGCCGATCGTGTGCACCCTGCGCTCCTGGACCCACGCGCCAGCCGTCCAGAACAAGGTCGCCGCGGTGAGCGCGACGCCGGCGAGCGTCGTGCTGGTGTGTCGAAGCGACGTCAACACGAGGGACACGTACGCGTCGACACCGAAGAAGGCGAACGTGAGGACGCCGCGCGTACCGACCGCCGCGGGGATCGGCCCTGCCAACCTCACGGTGCCGCGCGGAACGAGACGAAGAAACGCAGGAACCGCGACCAACGAACCAATCAGTGCGAGGGGGATGGCGACCACAATGTTGCGCGACGACCCGGCGCCGAGGACGAGCGCGGCGCCGAGCGTGAGCAGCAACGCGTGGACGCGGTGATCTTCGACGTCGATATCGGGCTCGGGTTCGATACGGCGAAGCGACCCGATCGTCATCGCGCCCGCGAACACGACCAATGGCAGCAGGCCCAAGAACACTGCCCGCCAACCGACGTGGTCGGCGACGGCGCCGCTGATCGCGGGTCCGATCACTCCCGGCAGCACCCACGCGGTCGAGAGGATCGCGAACATCCGGGGCTGCAACGACGCCGGATACGCGCGCCCGATTGCGACGTACCCGACCGCCGGGATCGCGCCCGCGCCGATCCCCTGCACACAACGCGCCGCGACCAGCACGGGCATCGACGGCGCGAGCCCGCCGGCCAGCAGACCGAGCCCGAACAAGGTGATGCCGACGACGAACGGCGCGGCCGGGCCGCGGCGATCGGACTGACGGCCGGCGTCGACGATCCCGAGCAGGCTGCCGAGGAAGAAGCCGCTGAACACCCATCCGTAGAGACTGATGCCGTGCAGATCGCGATTGACGTCGGGCAGCACGGTCGCGATCGCCAAGGCCTCGAAGCCGACGAGCGTGATCGTCAAGGCGAGGCCGAGCGTGAGCGCGCGCCGGTTCGGACTCCAGACGCCGTCGCGCCGCGCGGCTTCGGAAGAGTCACGCACCACGTGATTCTCGTTCACGACCGAGCACATCGCGCAGAGAGGTAGGGTCGACGCAGCGGGGAACTCGTGGGGAAGGAGATGGTGTTGCAGTGTCTGCCATCGTGATCATCGTCATCGTTCTGGTCGCCCTCTTCGTGGTGATCGGCGCGTTCAAGTCGGTCAACTCGATCGGGCCCACCGAGGTCGGCCTGGTGGTCAAGCGGTTCTCGTTCCGCAAGCTCCCGGAGGACAACCCGATCGCCTTCCACGGCGAGGCGGGTTATCAAGCCGAGCTCTTGACGCCGGGTCTGCGCTTCAAGCTGTGGCCCGTCTTCAACGTGAAGAAGTACCCGTGGGTGCAGGTTCCCGCGGGGGAGATCGGCGTCGTCATCGCTCAGGTCGGCGCGCCGCTCCCGATCGGCGCCAAGAGCGCGATCTACAAGGCGGAATTCGAGAACTTCTCCAACCTCCGGCGCTTCGTCGATGGCGGCGGCGGGAAAGGCGTGCAGCGCCCCGTCCTCCCTCCGGGCACCCTGCTCCCCATCCACCCGGTCGCGTTCCTCATCGTCACGTCGCGGAAGGTCTACGGGTTGCCGGTGTCACCGGAGCTGACCGAGCGCGCCAAGTCCACGGGTGGTCAGTTGCGGCCGGAGTCGTTCGGCTTGTCACCCGAGCAGCTGCAGGTCGTCGTGATCGCGCCGCGCGGGCCGCAAGACATGATCGGCATCGTCACGACGCTCGAAGGCGAGCCCCTGCCGTCGGGTGACATCGCGAGTCGACTCGGAGGGTTCGACGACATCGCCCGGATCGAAGGCAACCCGGACGACGAAGCCAGCGACAGCTCGACGATCGAGGTCCTCCTCGGCAGCAAGAACGACCTCCACAACAACTACCAGGACTACCAAGGCTTCTTGGACGCAGGTGGCCGGATCGGTTTGCAGCACGATCCGCTGCTGTACGGCGCGTACTTGCTGAACCCGTTCCTCGTGCGGGTCGAGATGGTGCCGATGCTCGTCGTGAACCAGGGCGAGGTCGCCGTCATCAAGGCGTACGTCGGCCTGCCCACCCTCGACACGTCGGGCGCGGAGTTCAAATTCGGCGCGATCGTGCGGCCCGGGCATCGCGGCATCTGGTCCGAGCCGCTACGCACCGGCAAGTACCCGATCAACCCGCGTGTGTACGCGGCGGAGATCGTGCCGACATCGATCCTGACGCTCAACTGGGCGGAAGCGGTGTCGACCGCGCACAACCTCGACGCCCACTTGTCGCCGATCGAAGCGAAGAGCCGCGAAGGTTTCGTCTTCCGCATCGATCTCCAGGTGCAGATCCACGTGCCCGACACACGCGCGCCCAAGGTCATCTCGATGGTCGGCACGATGCAGAACCTGGTGAACGAGGTGCTCCAGGCCGCGGTCGGCAACCACTTCCGCAACACGCTGCAGTCGCTCGAAGCGGTCCGCTTCATCGAGACACGCGGTGAGGTCCAGGCGAGCGCCTACCAGGCGATCACCGCCTACCTCTCGGCGTACGACGTCGAGACACGCGGTGTGTACATCCAAGACGTCGAGTTCCCGCAGGAGCTCGTCGTGGTGTTGACGAAGCGGGAGATCGCCAACCAGGAGAAGGCGACGTTCGCCGAGCAGCAGCGCGCCGAGCTCGCGCGCGTCGAGATGGAGAAGGCGCGCGGCACCGCGGACATGCAGGTGCAGCTCGCCGCGTCGACCGTCGGCATCGAGATCCGCAGCAACGAAGCGCAGGCACGCGAGGCGCAAGCGCGCGGTGAGGCGGCCTTCGTCGAGCTCACCGGCAAGGCCGAAGCCGCCAAGACCCAGGCGATCGGCCTCGCCGAAGCCAAGGCGACCGAGGCGCTGGGACTCGCGCGTGCCGAAGGGTTCAAGGCCCAGACGCAAGCGCTGGGTCAGACAGCGACCGCACTGGTCGCTGTCGCCAACGCGGTCGCCGAAGGGAAGATCACGGTCGTTCCCGAGGTTTTGGTCGCCGGTGGGGGCGGCGCGGTGGAAGGCCTCGCGGCCACGCTCATGCGCACGCTCGGGACGAACGGTCACGGAAGCGGTCAACCGAGCGGTGCCGCGGCCGTCACTCCACCGCCGTCGATCGAGGCCGCCGCCGAACCCGACGGTGGCCGCGCGCCGGCTCCGCCGGAGGAGCCGCCGACCGATCACTGAACCTGCGTCAGTTAGCTACACGGGACGTACACAACTGACGCAAGTTCGTGGGGGTTGTCACGCGCTCCTGGGGACGTCCCGCCAGGGGATGCCCTTGTCGGTGCGCGGCTCGCCCGGCAGACCCAGCACGCGCTCGCCGATGATGTTCTTCATTACCTCGTCCGAGCCGCCCGCAATGTGCGCGGCCGGCGCGGCGAGCAGGGGCTGATGCCAGCGATAGTCCTCGCCGTCGGCGTGGATGTCGCCCGCGACACCAGCGGCACCAGTGATCGCGAGTGCGAGCTCGCCGAGCTCGGTCATGACGCGGGCGCCGAACAGCTTCCCGATCGATCCTTCCGGGCCGGGCATCTTGCCCTGCGACGCGGCCGTCAGCGTGCGCATCGACAGGAATCGCTGGATGCGGCTCTTGGCGTAGAGGCCGGCGAGCTGTTGGCGCACTCCGGGATCGGACGCTGCGCCCCGGCGCCGGGCGAGCGCGATGACATCGTGGACGTTGAAACGGGCGCCGCCGCCGCCCGCCGAGCCGATCGCGACGCGCTCGTTCATCAGCGTCGTGATCGCCACGTTCCAACCCTCGTTCGGCGCGCCGAGCACGTGCTCGTGCGGGACGCGCACGTCGTCGAAGAACACTTCGTTGAACGCGGCGCCGCCGTTCATCTGCCTGAGCGGCTTGATCGTGACGCCCGGCGAACGCATGTCGACCAGGAACGCGGTGATGCCCTTGTGCTTCTCCGCGTCCGGTGCAGTGCGGCAGATGATCTCGCCGAAGTCGGCGTACTGGGCGCCGGACGTCCACACCTTCTGCCCGTTCAGCACCCACTCGTCGCCGTCGCGTGTCGCCGTCATCGACAGGGACGCGACATCGGAACCCGCTCCGGGTTCGCTGAACAGCTGACACCAGATCTCTTCACCGCGAAGCAGCTTGGTGAGGTATCGCTGTTTCTGCGCGTCGGTCCCGACGGCGCGGATTGTCGGGGCGATCATCCCGAGGCCGATCACGAACGATTCTGTCGGGACGGGGTACTTCGCCTCCTCCTGTCCGAAGATGATCTGCTGCGTCGTGGTGCCGTTGCGGCCGCCGAACTCCGGCTCCCAGGTGATGCGCGCGAGGCCGGCGTCGAACTTCATCGCCTGCCAGCGCTTCGCTCTGCTCAGGTACTCCGGGCCGCCGGGTTCGAGCGCGCCGCCCGAACTCGGTCCGGCAACGTCGGGTGCATGCTCGTCGAGCCATGCCCGGCATTCCGCGCGCCAGGCCGCTTCTTCCGCAGAGTCGTTGAAGTCCATGGCGGAGAAGTGTGCCCCGCGGGCGCTTCTCCGCGCACCCCGTTACGCTCGTCGTCATGCCCAGTGCTCCGTTCGTGAGGACAGCCGTCGACGACCCAACCGAGCTCGGCCTCGACGCTGACAAGGTCGCCGACCTGTTCGCGCGAGCGCAGCGCGAGGTGGACGCGGGCCACACACCGTCGTGCCAGATCGCGATCGCCCGCGACGGACGCGTCGCGGTCTGGCGCACACTGGGCGATGCCGAGCCCGACTCTCGGTACGTCATCTTCTCGTGCACGAAGGCGTTGGTGGCCGGCGCGGTCTGGATTCTGATTGGTGAAGGCGCGCTCGACGTCACGCGGCCGGTCGCGCACTACGTGCCCGAGTTCGCGACGAACGGCAAGGACGTCATCACCGTCGAGCAGGTACTCCTCCACACGTCCGGCTTTCCGCACGCGCCCTTCAACGCGCTCGACTGGGACGACCGCGACCGTCGCCTCGCACGCTTTGCCCGCTGGCGCTGCAACTGGGAACCGGGAACGCGGTTCGAGTACCACCCGACGTCCGCACACTGGGTGCTGGCCGAGCTCATCGAGCGGTGCACGGGCGAGGACTTTCGTGACTTCGTGCGGACGCGGATCACGCAACCGCTCGGCCTGCACGGCTTGCAGCTCGGTGTTCCGTCGAGCGACCAAGGTGACATCAACGAACTCGTTCTGACGGGTGAGCCGCTCACCGCCGCGGAGCTCGAGGCAGCGATCGGAATCCCGGCGTTGCCCGTCACCGAAGTGACGCCCGAAGCGTTGATTTCGTTCAACCAGCCTCAAGTGCGCGCCGTCGGTGTGCCGGGTGGTGGTGGCGTTTCGACCGCAGCCGACCTCGCGCTCTACTACCAAGCGTTGCTGCACGACCCGGCCGGCATCTGGAAGCCGGAGGTGCTCGCGGACGCGACGGGAACGGTCCGCAACACCTTCCCTGACTATCTCGGCACACCTGCGAATCGCACCCGAGGCCTCGTCGTCGCGGGCGACGACGGCCGCTCACACTTCCGGGGCATGGGCCACACGGTGTCTCCGCGCGCGTTCGGTCACAACGGTGCGGGCGGCCAGGTCGCGTTCGCCGATCCGGAGAGCGGGATCTCGTTCTGTTACCTGACCAACGGACTTGACCAACACCAGCTCCGGGAGTGGCGGCGGACATCGGCGCTGGCCAGTAGGGCTGCCGCCTGTGCGTGAGCACAGCCGCGGTGTTGCCGCTGCCGGTCCGGGCGTAAGCTTGCACGCGCCGTGCACGTAGCCGTGCCCGTGCATGGAGGGTTCGCATGAGATCGCGCGTGGAACTGCGCAGAGTCGGCATCTGGATGCTCGTCCTGGGTGTCGTCGCGCAAGTCGGCGGGCTCATCGCCGAAGCGATTCGCCGCTCCAAGGATCCGACGCTCGCGCAACGGCAAGGCATCTTCGATCTCTCGAGCCTGCCGCACGCCGTCTTCTTCGCGGGCTTGTGCCTCGTCGCGATCGGCTTGGTGGTCACGCTGTGCAGCTCGCAGCTCGTCACGCTCTACGAACACGGCCACGAGACGACCGTATGGCGGCGCCTCGCCCAGTACCTCGCGCCGGGTGCGGCAGTCGCGCTCATCGCCGGCTGCGCCGCGGCTGCGGGCAACTCCGGTCTCGCGGACGGCGCCGGCGTGGCACCCGCGCCTGCAGCTGCTTCACCCGCGACCGCGCTTGCGTCGTCGAGCGCAACGACGCACTCCCATGTGCACACCACCGGCGGGTCGGGCGCAACGACCGCAGCGACGCACAGTCACGGTGACGTGATCCCCGGAACCGCCACCGGCAGCTCGCCGTGCGAAAAGGCGAGCCCCACGCCGTTGTCGCCGGGCCAGATCGGCAGCGGGACGGGCGGGTCGGGCGGCGACGCCACCGCCGTTATTCAGGAAGAGGAGCACGGCGCGCGCGGCATGGTGGTGCAAGTCCCGCTCACGCAGCCGGAGCGCGTCACGCTCAAACAACAGATGGTGCAGGCACGCACCGTCGTGACCAGGTACCCGACCGTCAAGGACGCCGAGGCCGGCGGCTATTCGATGTCGACGGTGTACGTGCCGTGCATCGGCGCGCACTACACGAACACCGGACTCGCGGGGTCGTTCAACCCGTCGACCCCGTCCGAGCTGCTGTACGACGGAACATCGCCCGACGCGAAGCTCGTCGGTCTCAGCTACCTCGTGTACCACCCAAACGGCGCGCCCGACGGCTTTGCGGGCACGAACGACCACTGGCACCAGCACAACGCCAACGGCGGGTTGTGCCTGCGCGGCGGTCTCGTCGTCGGCGCCGAGTCGACGAGCGAGCAGCAGTGCCGGGCGCTCGGCGGCCGCAAGACATTGCTGACCGACATCTGGATGCTGCACGCGTGGGTCGTTCCCGGCTTCGAGTGCAGCTGGGGCGTCTTCAGCGGCGAGTGCCCCGAGCTCGGCGGCAAACTCGGCGGCACGGCCTGGAGCTCGTAGCGACCTCCAACTGGCGTGACTGACAGCCCTGACGGGGCTGCTGGTCACGCCGGTTCGTTGCGGTGGACTCAGTAGGGGCTCCACTCGGCGGTGCGGAGCAGGCGGCTCTGCCAGTCGTCACGCACCTCGAGCGCGTCGTGCATCCATGTGCCCGGTCCCTTGACGTGGGGCGGCAACTCGCGCGTGAACAATGCGGGCAAGCGTTCCGGGAAGTCGACCCGCTGCCACAAGACGACCTCGCGGCGGCGCGGTGCGCCGAGCGCGGCTTGGAAGACGGCGAGCAGCGTGAGCAGCGACCGTTCTGTCCGCTGCTCGAGACTCGGCGCGTAGTGCGTGCGGGCCGCCTCGAGATACGTGTCGAGCTTTGCCTCGTAGGGCCACGCGCTGTCCTCCATGTAGAGCGCGCTCTCGTGCGTGCGGCCGTCGGTCGGAACGGACGCGAAGTCGACGTCCCGCATCGGTGACCATTCGACGGGGACGAGGACCTTTCCTTCGACCTCATGCCGGAACCGGTCGACGTCCGCGGCCCAGGCGCGCAGATCACCTCGCTGCACGCGTTGCACGAGCCGCTCGTACGCGCCGCCGTCGCGCAACACGGTGATGGTTACGACGTGGTACGCGCGGCCGGTGCCGTGCGCGAGCTTCAGGTAATAGAGGAGGCGGGCGCCGGAGTCGGTCGCGACCTGCGGCATCCAGCCGTCACGGAAGGCCGTCTCGAAGTCGTCCTCGTGACGGCCGGCAACCGTGTGCAGTTCGTGCAGCAATAGCAATGCAGCCTCGCTCCCTCATCCCGGGGCGAGGCCCCCGATGATCGTCTCGAGGATTGCCTCGAGCGACTCGTCGGCCAAAGCCCGCAGCTCTTCGTCGGTCCGGTCCTGGATCGGATGTGGCACGAAGACTCGCGCGGGATCGGCGCCGAGCGCACGCGCCTGCGCCGCGGCCGCGTCGACGAACTCGGTGGACGCGACGAATACCATCGGCACGCCCGCCGCTTCGATGTTGACGGTGTCGTGCACACTGCACGACGTGCACGATCCTCAATCGGCGAGCGCTTCGATGACGACGTCGCACTTCGTCGTGATCTCGTGCCGCAGGTCGACGGGCGCCGGTTTCGTGAACGTCGGCTTGGCGAATCGCTCGACCTCCACGCCGCGTGCTCGCAGCAACTCCTCGAGCCGGTCGAGGTAGACGTTGCCTCGCGGCTTCGAGATGTCGAGCAGCGCGACCCGCCGGCCGTCGATCGACGGCGGACGCGGCGCCCGCTCGCGCGTCGTCGGCTGCCGTTCAGACGTCGGGTCGAGGACGGTTCTCGTCACGGTGCTGGCTCCTCGATGCGTCGGGTCACCGGTTCACTGCCAATCGCCCCGCTCGCCCACCCGCCGATGATCGCCGAGAACAGTCCCGCACCGCCGCCCGCATGGACTATCTGTAGTCCGCCGTCGCGGAACTTGGGGAGCGTCAACGCCCGTAACTGTTCGGGCATCCCTTCGGCAACGCCGCCTGCGCCGCGCACGACCTCTTCGCCCGGGATCTGCAGCAGCCCATCGAGCTCCTCGCGCAGACGCGCCTTCGACCAGCCGGCTTCGCGGAACACCCGACCATGCTCGGGCGACACGACGAGCACCGCATCCCAGATGATCACGTTCTTCGGGTGCGCGACGGTGCGCAGGCACGCGGCGAAACTGCGCGCCAGCGACTCGGGATTGCGAGACAGCTGATCGACGACGCCCCGTGCGCCCTCGGCCGCGAACAGCGTCACTGCGGAAGTATCGGGCGTGAGGCCGCGCTCGACGTGCAACGGTTCCCACGGCGATCCGGCTTCGTCCTCCGCGAAGCAGAACGTGTACTTGCCGGGGTTGCCGAGTGTTGCTCGGTCGACCTCACCCGGGCGGCCGCCGCCGACGTTGCGGACGACGAGCTGCAGCGCGCGGCCGATGCTCGCGTTGGCGCGATTGCCCTGGCCGAGCGCGTTGACCCCCGAGTTCATGCCGATCCGCCGTGCGATCGGTCCGTTGACGATGACGAGTGGGCCCGCGAACCACGTCGTCGCGAGGACACCATGGATGTTGAACTCGTCCGTGCACGCGGCTGCCACCGCCGCGATCACGACCGGCAGATACTCCGGACGGCAGCCGGCCGTGACCGCGTTGATCGCGATCTTCTCGACGGTGCACTCGACGAGATCGGGCGGCACCACGGCGACGACGTCGGCGGGATCTCTGTGCGTGCCGGCCAGCATGCGCGCGACGCGCTCCGGGGTCGGCGGCACGAGCGGCAGACCGTCGCTCCACCCGCGGGCGAACATCGCTTCGTGCTCGTCCTCGGACTCGCCGAACTCGATCCGGCGCGCGCGCAGCTTCGGCAACGTCGCTGCGACGGTGCGGGCGTCGACGACATCCGGATCGTGCGTGCGCGATCCGCAACCCGGTCGCCAGTCAGGGAGACCGGGACCGAGCTCGTCGATGCCGGTCAACGACTCCCAGCGGCTCCGCTCCCAGCCCTCGGTCCGATCGACGACCTCACCACGCTTCATGCGCAGCAGCGTCGGCACCGTGTCGATATCGAGCGCGAACGACAGCTCGAGGCCGGTGTCATCGCGCGCGTGGAGGCCGTCCGGGAATGTCGGATCGTCCTGTGAGTAAATAATGAGCGGCTCCCCGCCGCCTGTGCCGTGCTGCGCCAGCTGCGCGAGCACCGGCACCACGAGCTGACAGGTCGGGCAGTCCCGCTTCACGACCGCGACGAGCCCATCGGGTACCACGTCGGCACTATCGCACGTCGAATGCCGTCAAGCGAGCCGCTCGATCAGGTAGTCGATGGCGCGGGTGAGGGTCTCGATGTCCTCGGGATCGATCGCGGGGAACATCGCGATGCGGAGCTGGTTGCGACCCAGCTTCCGATAGGGCTCGACATCCACGATGCCGTTCGCACGCAGGGCGGCGGCGAGCACGGCGGCGTCGACCGTCTCGTCGAAGTCGATCGTCGCTGTCACGTGGCTCCGGAAGCCGGGGTCGCTGACGAACGGAGACGCGTGCGCGTGCGAATCGGCCCAGCCGTAGAGAATGCCGGCCGACGCGTCGCAGCGGTCGGCGGCGAACTCGAGCCCGCCGTGCGCCAGCATCCACTGCAGTTGCTGATCGAGGAGGAAGAGCGTCGCGAGGGCGGGCGTGTTGTACGTCTGTTCCAACCGTGAGTTCTCGATCGCGATCGACAAATCGAGCGTCGCCGGCATCCACCGTCCCGACGCCTTCACTGCTTCGATGCGGCCGATGGCGCGCGGCGAGCAGAGCGCGAGCCACAAGCCGCCGTCGCTTGCGAAGGACTTCTGTGGCGCGAAGTAGTAGACGTCGACAAGGGAGGCGTCCATGCGTAATCCGCCCGCACCGGAGGTGCCGTCGACGACGACCAGCGCGTCGCTCTCGTCGGCCCGGTGCAACGGGACCATCACGCCGGTCGACGTCTCGTTGTGCGGGTAGGCGTACACGTCGCCTTCGACGTTCGTGAAGAAATTCGGCGCCTTGCCTGGTTCCGTTTCGCAGATCTGCGGGTCGTCCAGGTGCGGCGCGGCCTGGGCCGCCGCCGCAAATTTGGAGGAGAACTCGCCGAGTACGAGGTGGGAGCTGCGTCGCTCGATGAGCCCGAACACGGCCGCGTCCCAGAACAGCGTCGAGCCACCGTTGGCGAGCAGCAGCTCATAACCGTCCGGCAGCGCGAAGAACTCACCGAGGCCTTCGCGAATCCGCCGGACGACCGACCGCACGCCCTCCCGGCGATGGCTCGTGCCGAGATATCCGTGCGCGACATCCGAGAGCGCGGCGACGGCCTCGTCGCGCACCTTCGACGGTCCGGATCCGAAACGGCCGTCTCTCGGGCGGAGGTTCTTGGGTAGGTCGACGGGCGGCGTGCTCACCGCGTCACGATACCGACTACCCGAGTGCGAGCAGCTCGTCGAAACCGGTACGCAGGCATTCGACGAGGACATCGGGATCGGGCACCGCGGTCGTATCGGTGACCATGCCGATGCAACACGTGTCGACGTGGGAAATGAGCGACACGTTGATCGACGCGCCCGCCGTCGGTGCGAAGGCATACATCCCGGCGACCTTCGCTCCACCGGCCCAGACCGGGATCGGTGCGCCGGGCACGTTGGTCGTCACGAAGTCGCAGCACTTCAGCATCGTGCCGAACAACGCGGTGGTCGTCGACGTGGGAAGCCGGTTGAGCACACCCGCGAGCGTTCCCGTCATCTGTAGCGCGGGTTCCGATCGCCAACCGCGTACGAGCGCGCCGACGCGTTCCACGCGCGCTCGCGGGTCATCGATGTTCGCGGGGATCGCGAAGCGCGCCGGCGCGAAGTGGTTGCCGCCGGGCGCGTCGCCGCGAGTTCGCAAGTTGATCGGCAGCGTCATACGGAGCGCGTCGAGTACCGCGCCGTGCCGAGCGTGGTAGTGCTGCAGGCCGCCGATCACGGACGCGACGAAGACGTCGTTGATGCTTCCGCCCGTCGCCTTCGCCGCTCGCTTCACGTCGTCGAGCGCGATGTCGAAGGAATCGAGACGCCGTCCGAGGCCGCGCTCGCGCATGACCGGCGACATGGGGCCCGTCGCAGGTGCCAGCGTGCGCCCGATGGAACGGGCGGTGCTCGCGGTGGTCGTCGCGGTTCGGAGTGGATGTCGTAGCGCGTCGGACGTTGCGCCGGCGATCGTGCCGGGCAGGCGGCGAGCGATGCCGAAGACGCGCCGTTGCGTGTGCGCGAGGGATTCGCGCACGAGATCGAAGCCGCCGAGATGTTCGGGCTCGGGTTCGGCGAGGGTGGGCGTGTCGTCGGGTTCGAGCGCGTCCTCCGAGAAGTCGACGAGATGGGTGAGCAACTCCATGCCGCCGACGCCGTCGGTGACGGAGTGGTGCACCTTCATAACGAACGCCGCCCGTTCCGTCCCGCCGTCGACGGGTTCGAGCCCTTCCAACAGCGTGAACTCCCACAACGGCCGGGCGCGGTCGAAACTTGCGCCCGCGATGGGCTGCACGGTGTCGAGCAAGTCGCGCCAGGTGCCGGGCACAGGGAGGCGCAGGCGCCGCAAGTGGAAGTCGAGGTCGAACGTCGGTTCCACCGTCCAGCGCGGAGGTCCGAGCCGCAATGGTGGCGACAGCACGCGCTGGCGCAGTCGTGGGATGAGGCGGGTCGCCCGGTCGATGCGAGTGCGCAGCCGCTCCCAGTCGGGCGCTTGCTCGAAGATGGCCATGGCGACAATCGTCGAGCGCAGGACCGGATCCTTCTCGATGTTCCACATCAGCGCGTCTTCGTCGCTCATGTGGTGATCGAACCGTCGCGCGGTCGGCACGGCGCGAACGGTAGCCCCGCGCAGCAGCCGCGTCACCGGGGCGCGGCTGCAGTTAGCGTGCGATCGTGCGCAGCCGTTATGTGACGACCAACGGCATCCGGTTGTTCTGCCTCGAAGCCGGTCCGCCGGACGGTCCACTTGTGCTGATGCTGCACGGCTTTCCCGAGCTTGCATATGCGTGGCGGCACCAGGTCGCGGCGTTGGGCGCAGCTGGTTTCCACGCGGCCGCACCCGACCTTCCCGGCTACGGCCGTTCCGACAAGCCCGACGTCACCTACGACTGCGAATGGGTCAACGCGTGCCTCATCGGCGTCGTCGATGCGTTCGGGCACGAACAGGCAGTCGTCGCCGGTCACGACTGGGGCGGGCTGCTCGTGTGGATGATGGCGCGGCAGTATCCCGAGCGCCTCGCCGGTGTGATCGGTGTCAACACGCCGGACTTTCCGCGCACGCCGATACCCCCCGTTCAGCTGCTTCGGCAGATCTTTGCCGAGACGCCGATCTACATCATCCAGTTCCAAGAGCGTGGGCTCGCGGAGTGGGTGCTGTCGTGGGGACGTGGCTCCGACGACTTCATCGACATGATCTTCGGCGGCGCCGCGGGTTCGAACAACAGTGACGCGTTCCCGCCCGCAGTGCTCGACGTCTACAAGGACGCGTTCCGTCCGGCCGGCGCGCTGACGCCGCCGATCGAGTACTACCGGAACATGGACCGCAACTGGGAGCTGATGGCACCGATCGCAGACCGCACGATCGACGTTCCGTGTCTCATGATCTCCGCGACCGATGACCCCGTGCTCACGCCGGCAATGAGCGAGGGGATGGAGGAACGGGTGCCGAACCTCGAGCGGATTGTCATCGAGAACTGCGGCCACTGGACGCAACAGGAGCGCCCGGAGGAGACGACCGCAGCGATGCTCTCCTACCTCGAGCGCCTTGCGGGCTGGAAGTAACGACGCAAGCCGCTACTCGTCGTCGGCGGGGGTGCGGTCGACGTCGGCGGCGAGGAGCTCGAACTCGCCGTTGCGGTAGACGAGCGTGGCCGGACGGCCCGCAAGGGGTGGCCGCAGATCGCCGCGGCTGCGGTCGACGCGCACCGAAACCGTGCGGCGCCCCGCAGCGGTCAACATCGTCACTCGATCCGAGCCACCCCACTTGAACGCGGACGCCGGCATCGTGAGCGACTGGTACGTCGTGAACTTCGGCTGCTTTCCGGCTCGCCGCGCCAGCGACGCGGCAACGCGGTCGGTGATCGGTCGGACCAATCCGTCCGGCAACTTGGCCCGCTCGACCTCCTCCTTCACGAGCTCGCGCAACGCGGCGCCTTCGAACGTGTTGCGCTGCAGCGCGGTCGCGCGCGCCGCGTTGCTGGCCCGGTTCACGCGTTCGAGCGTCGCCGCGAGCAGCTTGTGCTGCTCGGGGTCAGGCAGCAACTGGACCTCGTCGACGGGTGGCATGGCGGCGCGCATCGTACCGACCACACGAAGCGCCTAATCCAGACATGTACTATCCGGGATATGCGGTTGTCGGACGGCGTCGAGTGGGGCGTGCACGCGTGCACAATCCTCGCCGTGCTTCCGCCTGACGGCGCGCTGCCGGCCGCCAAGCTCGCGGAGTATCACGGCGTTCCGAGCGCCTACATGGCCAAGCACCTCCAGGCGCTCGCTCGCGCCGGCCTGCTCGAGACAGTGAAAGGCCCGCGGGGCGGCTACCGGTTGGCGCGGCCCGCTGCCGACATCACGATCCTCGACGTGGTCGAGGCGATCGACGGCGACGAGCCCGCGTTCCGCTGCACCGAGATCCGCCGGCGCGGGCCGACCGCGCTGCCCGCGCGCGAGTACCCGCGGCCGTGCGGCATCCAGCGCGTGTTCGTCCAAGCCGACGAAGCGTGGCGCGCCGAGCTGCGCGCCACGACCATCGCCGACCTCGTGCTCGGCGTCCTGCACGAGGCCCCTCCGCTTGCGCTCGAAAAGGGCGCGCGCTGGTTGGCCGACGCCGTGCGATGATCCGCGCGTGACGTCGCAGGCCGACGGCGAGCCGCTCTTCGCCTTCGAGTCGGTGTCGCTCGCCGCGCCCGGCGACCGCTGGCGTCTCCACGGTGCATCCGGCCGGATCGAGGCGCGCGGCGTCACGACACTCGTGGGGCCGTCAGGGTCGGGAAAGTCGACGCTGTTGCGCTGCTGCAACCGGCTCGAGCTGCCGAGCGGCGGTGTCGTGCGATTCCGCGGCACCGACGTCGCCGAGCTCGATCCGCTGCAGCTCCGCCGTGACGTCGCGATGGTGTTCCAGAAACCGACGCCGTTCCCGGGCACGTGCCACCAGAATCTGCTCGTCGCCGATCCCGAGCTCGACGACCGCGGCGCCGGGGATCTGCTCGCGCGCGTGCAGCTCAGTCCGGACTTCCTGGATCGCGACGCAACGCAGCTGTCTGGCGGTGAGGCGCAGCGCTTGTGCCTCGCGCGTGCGCTCGCTGCGAAGCCCGAGGTCGTGTTGATGGACGAGGTGACCTCGTCGCTCGATCCAGCCGCGCGCATCGCCCTCGAAGAGCTCGCCCGCAAGCTCGCGATCGACGGCGTGCCGGTCGTGTGGGTGACGCACGACCTTGCGCAGGTGCGTCGTCTTGCTGATCACGTGCTCGTAGTCGTCGCGGGTCGCATCGTGCACAGCGCGCCCCTCGCCAACCTGATGGACAACCCACCGCCCGAGGCCCGGGCGTTTCTCGAGGAGGTCGGCCGTGCCGAATGACATCGGATGGACGGGATTGGCGGGGTCGGTCGTCCTGGTGGCCGTCGCCGTCGGACTCTCGTTCGTCGAACGGCTCTCACTCGAGCGCAGCATCGTGTGGGCCTCCGTCCGCGCCGTCGTGCAGTTGTTGCTCGTCGGAGTTGCGCTCAACTTCGTGTTGCGGCGCAATCTCGCGTGGTCATGGGCATGGGTTTTCGTCATGGTGCTGTTCGCAGCCGAGACGGTTCGGCGGCGCGCACCGGAGGTCCCCGCGCTGTTCTCGCTCTCGCTCGCCGCGTTTGCCGCAGCTGGTGCAGTCACACTCCTCGTGCTGTTCGGCCTGTCGGTGTTCCCGCTCGAACCGCGTACGCTCATACCGCTCGCCGGGATGATGGTCGGCAATTCGATGACCGCGACGGTCGTGGTCGCGCGACGGGTGCTCGAGGAGTTGCGTGACAAGCGCGACGAGGTCGAAGCGAGGCTCGCGCTCGGGCTCGCGTCGACCGACGCCGGTCGGCCGTACCTGCGCGCCGCGCTGCGGACGGCGCTGATCCCGCAGATCGAATCGACGAAGGCCGTCGGGCTCGTGTTCCTACCGGGCGCGATGACGGGCTTGATCCTCGCCGGCACACCACCGCTCGCCGCGGTCAAGGTGCAGGCCGCGGTCATGTACCTCGTGCTCGGCGCGACGGCGACAACGACTGCGGTGGTGGGTATTGGAGTGCAACGCCGG
The DNA here is from genome assembly GCA_046727335.1 of Actinomycetota bacterium. Lineage (GTDB taxonomy): Bacteria > Actinomycetota > Acidimicrobiia > IMCC26256 > PALSA-610 > JBKPCL01. The sequence goes on along the minus strand of JBKPCL010000008.1, from coordinate 2,160 downwards.
TTGTTCACGGCCGACCACCGGCTCGTCGTGCCGGCGCGGCCGTCCCAGTGAGTCGCGCTACTTGCTCGCCCGCGGGCGCTTGCCGTGGTTCGCCTTGTTGCGGCGGGCCTTCAATCGGCGCTTCTTCGTCTTCTTGCTCACGGCCAACGCTCCATTCAGGCGCCACCGACCCGGGCGCGAACCGGAGAAGGTTAGCGGTGTCGGTTCGGTAGCCTCCGGAAGCGATGGAAAACCTCGGTCTCGTCGGCTTCACGGGTGCCGGCGCGAACCGCTTGTTCAGCGCCCTCACCGGGCTGCCGGCACCTAGCGAGTACGAGGCCGCCGTCGGCATCGCGACGGTTCCCGATCCCCGCCTCGATCGGCTCGCCGAGATGTCGAAGTCCAAGAAGGTCGTGCCGGCCGGCTTCGAGCTCGTGCACCTTGCACTGCCACCCGGCGCCAAGCCCGGCGAAGGACTCGGTGCGAAATTCCTCGGCGCTCTGCGCAACTGCGACGCCATCCTCGTCGTCCTGCGCGCGTTCGACGAAGGCGGCGTCGGCGCCGACCCGGAAGGCGACCTCGCCGCGATCGAGCTCGAGCTCGTCATGGCCGACCTCGGCAGCGTCGAGCAGCGACTCGATCGTCAGCGGCGCGCGGCCAAGAGCGGCGACAAGGAGGTCGCGGCCGAGGTCGACGCGCTCGAGCGGGCCCATGCTGTCCTCGGCGAAGGAACCCCGATTCACCGCAGCGGCCTCACCGCTGACGATCAGGCGCGGCTCGCGCCGGTCTTCCTCCTCACGACCAAGCCGATACTCGTCGTGCTCAACACCGGTGAGCAGCCGGACGCGCCAGCCGTGCCTGATGCACTTCGCGGCGGCATCGCCGTCCCCGTCGACATCGAAGCCGAGATCGCGGCCTGCGCGCCCGATGACCGGCCGGAGATGCGCGAGAGCTACGGGCTCGGCGAGTCCGCGCTCGACACCGTCGCGCACGCGGCGTACCACCTGCTCGGCCGGCGTACCTTCCTCACCACCGGCGACAAAGAGTCGCGCGCGTGGACGTTCCGCGCCGGCGCCAAGGCGCCCGAATGCGCGGGCGTGATCCACACGGACTTGCAGCGCGGCTTCATCCGCGCCGAGGTCATTCGCTGGGACGAGTTGCTCGAGATCGGCTCGTGGTCGAAGGCGAGAGAAGTCGGGAGGTTGCGCGTGGAAGGCAAGGACTACGAAGTCCAAGACGGTGACGTGCTCGAGATCCGCTTCAACGTTTAGGGAGCCGATCGTGCCTTGGCTCGTGCGGGGAGAGGACGTGCTCGCGGCGGCGGAAGTCGCGGTGACGCGCAAGCAGCGCCGCCGAGGGCTCATGGGCCGCGATGAGCTAGAAGGCGTGCTCGTGTTGCGACCGTCCCGGCAGGTGCACACCTTCGGCGTGAAGTTTCCGATCGACGTCGCGTTCTGCGACCGGTACGGGTTCGTGGTGCACGTCGCACACATGAAGCCCGCGCGTGTGTCCCGACCCGTCTGGCGTTCCTACTTCGCGATCGAAGCGCCCGACGGCGCGTTCGACCGTTGGAAGCTGCAGCTGGGCGACGTCGTCGAGGTACGGGGGTGACGGAGCAGGGCGCGTTGATCCTGGTCGCGACGCCGATCGGCAATCTCGGCGATCTGTCGGCGCGCGCGATTCAGACACTGCGAACGGCCGACATTGTCGCCGCCGAGGACACGCGTCGCACGCGCGTCCTCCTCTCCGCGGCCGGCGTTCCGGCAGGCAACCGCCTGCGCGCCGTCCACTCCCACAACGAACGGGCGGAAGCGGCAAAGATCGTCGAGGCGATCCGGAGCGGCAAGACGGTCGCCTACGTCAGCGACGCCGGCACTCCTGGCATCGCAGACCCCGGTGAGCGGCTCGTACGCGCGTGCCTCGACGCGGGGCTGGCCGTCCAGGTCGTGCCCGGACCGAGCGCATTGCTGGCCGCGCTGGTCCTGTCGGGGTTGCCGTCCGGACGCTTTCGCTTCGAAGGCTTCCTGCCGCGGAAAGGCGTCGCCCGGGCCGAGCGCCTGAGCGCGATCGCACAGTCCGACAGCACCGTGGTGCTGTTCGAGTCGCCGCACCGTGTTGCCGCGACGTTGGCCGACCTCCGCGACGTCTGCGGGCCTGCACGCGCGGTCGCCGTCGCCCGCG
>JBKPCL010000007.1:0-34664 GCA_046727335.1 Actinomycetota bacterium | reverse complement strand
GTCGGCGTTCTTCCTCACCTACGACGAGCATGGTGGTTTCTACGACCATGTGCCGCCGCCGGCAGCAGTCCCGCCCGATGACATCCCGCCCATGCTCCAGCCCGGCGACACACACGCCGCGTTCGACCGCTACGGCGTCCGCGTTCCCGCGATCGTCGTGTCACCGTTCGCGAAGCCGCACTACGTCTCGCACGTGGTCTATGACCACACGTCGATCCTGCGGTTCATCGAGACGCGCTTCGGCCTGCCCGCGTTGACCCGCCGCGACGTCGCCGCGTCGCCGATGCTGGATTTCTTCGACTTCGGCCGGCGCTCGTTCGGGAACCCGCCCCTGCTGCCGGACGCGCCGGTCGACCCGGCCGGCGTCGCCGCCTGCGCGGCGCTGCATCCCTAGTCACCTGCGGTTTGGCGACGGCTTGGATTCGGTACGGGGCCAGCCGTATGGACAACGCTTCCGGGAAGCGCGGCGGGAATCGCGTGCCTCACGGGAACGGTCGACGGGAGCAGGCCTTTCCTTCGGTGCGGCCACACGAGGACTCGCTCCGCCGCTGGCGGTTCGGCGCGTATACGCCGGCCCGTGACGGCCGGCGTCGCAACGCCGCTCGCTAGCCGAGCAGATACCTGTCGGTTCTTTGACGGTCGTCGCCGCGCGCGCCCGCGCGCTGAATGCCGCAGAGGGCCGCGATTTCTACGAGCCGCCGCCTGACCCTACGCTGACCACCGGGTGGAGTCGGCACAGAACAGCTCGAGAAAGACGCGTCTGGAGCGCAGAAGGGATCGATCGCGATCGCGGCGATCGGTTGTGCCCGGCGCGATTGCGGTGGTCGCCCTCGGCCTGGCGTCGGCCTTCGCGTTGAACGCCTATGCGTCGTCGCCGTTCGCGGGCGCGTCTGCATCGACGTACGGCATGCGTTCCCCGGAGTCGGCGTCCATACGAGCGGTGCTCGCCACCGCGGTGACCTTCTCGCCGACCCCGAGTGCCGTCGACGTGCCGCTCGACGCGCCGGTCGCGGTGTCGACGGCGACAGGATGGTTGACCTCCGTCACGGTGACGGGCCCGAATGGCACCGCGCTCCCCGGCCAGCTCGCCTCGTCGCGCCAGTCATGGCAATCCACGGCGACGCTCGCCCCGAACACGACGTACCACGTCGCCGCGCAACTCTCGGAACTGCAAGGACCGGGGGGCCAGCTCGTTTCCACCTTCCAAACGCTCACACCAGTCGCCAACGTCGGTGCGAAGGTCTTCCCCAACAACCTCACTGTCGGCGTCGGTCAGCCCGTCGTGATCCGGTTCGATCATGCGATCACCACACCACTTGCCCAGGCCGCGGCGCTGCGTCACTTCCGGGTCACCGCGTCGAGGCCGGTCCCGGGCGGCTGGCACTGGTTCAGCGCGAAAGAGCTCCACTACCGGCCCGCGACGTACTGGCCGACCGGTGAACACGTCACGGTCTCGGGCAACCTCGATGGCTGGAACGCCGGCGACGGCGTGTGGGGTGCAGGTCAACCGCAGGCGAGCTTCACGGTCGGTGACGCGCACATGTCGGTCGCGAACCTCGCGACGCACCAGATGACCGTCACGTCGAACGGTCGCGTCATCGCCACCTATCCGATCAGCGGTGGTCGCGACAAGTACCCCACCATGGGCGGCACGCACATCGTCATGGACCGCCAGAGCGTCGTGCACATGGTCTCGTCGACCAACGGCATCCCGGTCAACTCGCCCGACGGTTACGACGAGCTCGTGTACCAGGACGTGCACATCTCTGACAGCGGTGAATACGTGCACGCGGCTCCATGGTCGGTCGCCTCGCAGGGCAACACGAACGTCTCGCACGGATGCATCAACTTGAGCCCCGCCGACGCGACCGCGTTCTTCAACTTCAGCCGAATCGGCGACGTCGTTGCGGTGACGGGCGGGACACGGTCACCGGAGCGGGGCGACCACGGGGTCATGGACTGGAGCACCCCGTGGAGCGAGTGGACTCCTGCCTGACCCTCATCCAACCGGCGTGAGCAGCAGGCGTCGACCATTGGTCGACTCCGTCATCCGAACTGGCGTGAGCAGCAGCCCTGTGAGGGCCGTCAGTCACGGCAGTTGCGCGAGACATTGTGCATCTCGTCGGCGCGGGCGCGCGCTTCGCGTGCGGCACGGCGAGCTTCTTGCAACGGCACTGGGGTGCGAGCACTCTCCGTCGACGCGATGAGCACCGTGCTGACGGCCGTCTCCGGAGTCGTGCGCCAACCTGCATGAGCGACGATCGGCCGAGCACCCGTCCTCGTGCACAGCCAGTACGCGACACAGCGACCATCGAGGCGGAGCGGCGCGCATGCTTCACGTCGAGACTCTGGCTCAGAGCCGGATGCCACGAGCGGTCGACGAGTCACGCCGACCGTAGGGAGGTCGACCACCGCGCCGAGATGCAGGGCAAGCCCGGCGCGTCGTGGATGATCGAGACCAGATGCGTCGACGAGCAAGACGTCGGGACGCTCGTCCAACGCCTCGACTGCGGCAGCGAGTATCGGGCCTTCCCGACGAGCAAGCAGTCCTGGCGTGTAGGCGTCCGGTACTCGCCTTTCGACGACGGCCTGTGCGATGACGTCATCGGCGCGCCTTGGAGCCGAATCGGACCTCGCGCCCCGGAGGTGGGCATCGACGTCGCGCAGACGCGTGTTCGACGCACACGCCCGCCACACGACTGCCGCCGCCCACGCCCGATCGCCAGCGCGGCCCGGTCCTGCTTCTCCAGGAACGAACGCCACGAAGCATCCTCCGACCCCGAACGGGTGCTCGGGCAGCGTCCATGGGTCGGTAGCGAGGACCGCGTCGGCCGCACTCGCCAACCGGTGTTGGAGCTCGATGAGCTTGGCATCTGTCGGTGGCCAGAGGGCTCTCTCGTCCTGCACGCTCCGATCATGCGCTCGGAGTCGCCAGGGTCGCCGCGTTCCGCCTCGACTTGGGTTGTGGGCACATCTCCATAGAGGCTCAACACCGTCCACCGGCCCGTTGACTGTGCCAGAAGCCCATTCTCGGTGACCGGTCCGGGGCGTACGATTCGGGCAAGACAACCCGGTGACCAGGGGAAACACGCATGCGCATGCCCGACGAAGCGCTGCTCTTCGACCGTGTCGATGAACGGCGCGCCCACCGACTGGCTGAGACATCGGGGCTCGTGTCGTCCCCGCTCGAGACGCCCATGCTCCAGCCCTGGGAGGTGTACGACCAGGACCTCTTCGATCTGGAGATGATCCGGGTCTTCGGCCGAGCCTGGGTGTGGCTGGGCGACACGGAGGACCTCCGGCAACCGGGCGACTTCCTCACCGGGACCATCGGCATGCAGTCCGTCATCGTCATCCGCCAGCAGGACGGCTCGGTGAAGGGCTTCTTGAACAACTGCCGCCACCGCGCCTCAGGTCTGTCGTCGGAGGCAGCCGGCCATTGCGGACGAACCCTCACGTGCCCGTACCACAACTGGGCGTACGCGATCGACGGCCGGCTCATCGGCGTGCCGGACGAACCTCGCATGTATCCGGAAGGGTTGCCGCACGAGGACTACGGACTGGTCCCGATCCGTGTCGAGGTTGCCTGGAACAAGCTCATCTTCGGGTGCTTGTCGCACAAGGCGCCGTCGTTCCGCGAATGGATCGCGCCGCTCGCCGAACGCTACGACCGATACGGCTTCGAGAAGTTCACGCGCTTCCATCGAGATCTCGATCAGGAGTATCCGATCAATTGGAAGGCGTTCTGCGAGAACTCGAACGACGATTACCACGTTCGCTTCGTGCACCGGCGGATGAACGATCGTCGGCGCCAGCTCGACACGATCGTCCGCTACGAAGGTCGCACCTGCAGCGGGTACAAGCCGCACAAGCTCGAGGTCGACGATCCGAGGGGCGGCCGCGATGATCTACCCGAGGAGGAGCTGACCGGCCACTACGCCGACTTCATCTTTCCCAACCTGACCCCGCTGCCCTATCCCACCCAGCTCATCCTCGTGCGAGCCGACCCTCTCGCACCGGACCGCATCCGTCTGTTCTCGCGCATCTACGGACTGGACACGCCACTCGACGAGCAAGAGGAACAGCTCGACACGCTCGCCAAGACCAACGAGGAAGACACCAACATGGTGACGGAGCTCATGCGCAATCTCCACTCGCCGTTCTACCGCGTCGGGCCGCCCACCACCTGGGAGGGACGCGCCGCACATTTCATGCGCAACGTTCGCAACGACGTCGCGACGCCACTCGCCGCCGACGAGTTCGCGTAGGAGGAGAGATCATGCTGACGCAACCGCGTTGGACGCACGTCGCGCTACCGGTGAGCAACCTCGAGCGCTCGATCGAGTTCTTCACAAAGCTCACGCCGCTCGTCGTCGTCGCCCAGAACGAAGACGAGACCGGCCGCGGCGCGTGGCTGTCGAACGAGAAGCAGGTCGAGGACCCCTTCGTACTCGTGATCGCCGAGTTCGTGCCCGACATGGCGCGCCAGTTCGGACAGGAGCCGGGCGAGCCGCATCCGACCCTCTCTCCCTTCGCCCATATCGGAATCGAACTGCCCAACAAAGAAGACGTCGATGCGATCGCGGAGCGAGCACGCGAGATGGGATGCCTCAGCTGGGAACCGCGCCAGATGGCGCCGCACATCGGCTACATCTGCGCGGCCAAGGATCCCGACGGAAACGTCATCGAGTTCTCGTGGAACCAGAAGGTGTTCTCGACGATTCGAGAGCTTTGGGGCGAAGCGAGGTGACGCCGCGCGAGAGCGCGCGCGACGTCGTCGAGCGCTATCTCGCTGCATTGAATCGACATGACGTCGACGCCGCTGTGGACTGCGTTGCGGTCGACTTCGTGAACGAGCACACGTCGGCGCTCGGCACTACAGTTCGCGGTCGCGACGCGTATCGCGCGCGCCTTCCTGAGTTCCTCGCCCGGTTCGACGATCTCCGCTACGAGGCCGAAGACTTCATCGTCGACTCGGACCGGGTCGCGGTGCCGTACATCATGACCTGCACCGTGCGCGACGACGCTGGAGCGCATCCGGTCCGACTGCGGGGCATGTTTCGCTTCCGGGTCGAGCGCGGCGTGATCGCGCACCGCGTGGATTACTGGGATGGGACAGAATTCGAACGTCAGCTCAATACTGCGAGGCACCAGTGAAAGAGACCATTCCGAGCTCGGCGATCGCTGCCGCCAAGACGCGCCGCTTCCGCCGCGTGATCCGCGCCGACGGTCGCTCCTGCCTCGTAGCGATCGACCACGCGGCCTACATGGGCGCCGGTCCGCCGCTCGACGCCATGCAGGCGATCGCGGCCGGCCGTCCCGACGGCATCCTCGCGACGTGGAACCTTGCTCGATCACACGCCGACACGTTTGCCGACTGCGGTCTCGTCCTGCGCGTCGACGGCGGCGTCTCCGAGCTCGGCGACTTCGCAAGCTCTGACGTGTCGGCCATCCTGCACCGAGCCGAGGAAGCGATCTCGATCGGCGCCGACGCCGTCGTGCTCCTCGTGTTTCCCGGTTCTCCCGACGAGGAGAAGTCGCTGCAGCGGCTCGCGCGTCTCGCTTCGGAGTGTGAGCAGCTCGGCTTGCCCGTCATGGCCGAGGCGATCCCGGGCGGCTGGGCGAAGAGCATCGACTGGACGATCGAGAACGTCGCCCGGGCCGCGCGCATCGCGGTCGAGCTCGGGGCCGACATCGTGAAGACCGTCTGCCCGGGCGAACCCGAGGAGTTCACCGCAGTGGTCGAGGCGTGCCCGGTGCCCGTTGTCGCGCTGGGCGGACCGAAGATGGCATCCGAGGACGACGTTGTCGCGCTCGCACGCGGCGTCGTCGCGGCCGGTGCCGCCGGCATCGCCTTTGGTCGCAACGTCTGGGGCTCGCCGGATCCGACCGCTCTGGTGACGCGTCTGCGCGAGGCGGTCCACGGCGCCTGAGCAGCCCGGCGCGGGTCAGATGAACTCGTCGTCGGCGAGCGGCGTCTCCACGTCGGCGCGGACGAGACGATCGATGTGCACCGCGCGCGTCTCCCATTTCGAGGCCGGCCCGACGGCGTACAGCGGCGAGCGCAGGTTCCGCATCGTCTTGGCGACCATCTCCGTGTCTTCGATGTTGGTCATCTCGAGGTTCTCGAGCGTGAACTCCTGCTCCTCGAGGCTCTTGTTCAGGCCGTAGACGCGTGAGAACAACCTGGTCCGATCGGGTGCGATCGGGTCGGCACGAACCATCCACAGCTCGGTCGGGCTGGGCAGCGGGCTCAGGTTCGGATACACGGCGTCGGCATAGAAGCCTTCGAGGTCCTTCTCGGGAAGGTCCGTCCGGCCCCCCGTGCCGTCGAAGCCTTCCGCCGATGGCTTGTAGCCGCTGCAACACCGTCCTTCGACCTCGAAGGTCGTCTCGACCCGCTTGATCATGAAGTTCAAGCGGGCGTGGACGAAGCGGACGTGATAGTCGTCGTTCGAGTTCTCCATGAACGCTTTCCAATTGATCGGGTACACACCGTCGAGATCCCGATCGAAGCGCGTGAACGTGTCGAAGCCGTATCGCTCGTAGCGCGGCAGCAAGGGCGCCCACCACTCTTCAAGTGACACCTGGCGGCGTGACAAGCATCCGAAGACCAGCTTGTCGAAGAGCACACCGACGCGGATCTCGACGAGGCCGTAGTCCTCGAGCCTGAAGTCACGACCGTACATGCGACGACGGTCGGGGACGCTGAGGAGTGTGCCGTCGTGGGCGTACGTCCAGGAATGGTAGGGACACGTGAACGACTTCGCGCAGTGACCGGCGTCGCCGTACGCGACGGGCGAGGCCCGATGCCGGCAGGAGTTCAGGAATCCTTGCAAGCCGCCGTCGGCCTGCCGCACGACGAAGACGGGCTGGAAGCCGATCTGGCCGGTGATGTAGTCGCCAGGCCGGCAGAGGTCTTCCGTGTCGCCGAGCCAGATCCACGAGCGTGCGAAGACGCGCAGCATCTCGAGGTCGAAGAGATCCTGGTCGTACACCTCATCGGGTTGGAGCAGGTCGGTGGCGAGCGGCCCTCGCGCCGGCGTTCGGAACTGGTCGCGCGCGGCGCGCCGCCGTTCGACACGATGAGCGAGGTCCTGATCGATGACGGCCATCAGTTCGACCTCCTTCGGCGTGCTTGGGGATCGGCGAGCGCGGGTGACGTCCAACCGGCGTCCGCCGGGTTGAGTTGCGCGCCGGGGGGAACGATCGCGTCGATCTCGTCGAGCACGTCGTCCGGCAGCGCGGTATCGGCATCGACAAGAACATCGCGCAGTTGCTCGAGCGTTCTCGGCCCGATGATGGCCGCGGTCACCGCGGGATGGGCCAACACGAACGCATGGGCCATGTCGATGAGACGAAGACCGGCGGCGTCGGCGACCTTCGTCAGCTGCTCGACGGCAGCGAGCTTCCGGTCGTGCACGGGTCCGCCGAAGTCGAAGTGGTCCGGCTCCCGCGCCGCGCGCGATCCCTCGGGAGCGACCGACCGGCCGTATTTCCCGGTGAGCCATCCGCCGTTGAGGGGCGCCCAGGCCAGCACGCTGACGCCGTGCCTGAGACAAGCCGGCAACACAGCCGCTTCGACGCCGCGAGCCAGGATCGAATACGGCGGCTGTTCGGTCGCGAATCGCTCGCGGGCGCGGCGCTCGGAGACCCACTGAGCTTCGACGATGAGCTCGGCGGGAAACGTCGACGTACCGATCGCGCGCACCTTCCCGGAATGCACGAGGTCGCTGAGCGCACCGAGCGTCTCGTCGATGTCGGTCGCGGGATCGGGGCGGTGCACCTGGTAGAGGTCGATCCAGTCGGTGCCGAGCCGGCGCAGGGAATCCTCGGCGGCGCGCACGATCCAGCGCCGCGAGTTTCCCCCCATGTTCGGATCCTCGCCCATCGGGTTGTTGAACTTGGTCGCGAGCACAACTTCGTCGCGGCGACCGCGCAGCGCCCGCCCGAGAATCTCTTCCGAGACGCCGTGGTCGTACACGTCGGCGGTGTCGAGGAAGTTGATGCCGGCGCCGAGCGCGGCACCCACCATCGCGACGCACTCGTCGACGTCGGGATTTCCCCAGGCGCCGAACATCATCGTCCCGAGGCAGTACGTGCTGACCGAGATACCGGTGCGACCGAGGACGCGATACTGCATAGTTCAGCCCTTCACGGCGTTCTGCAATCGGCGATGCAAGTACTCGAGAATCCGAATGTGCTTCTCCGTGTCGATCTGCATGAGCTCAACAAGGAGCGGCCAGAGCGTGTCGTCGCGAGCAGGCTTGAGCTCCTTGCGCAAGCGCCGGAGTTGCGCCTGGTCCTCCCGCTCCGCCTGCAGGAATCGTTCCGTGGGTTCCAGCAGCCGGCGCGCACTCGCGGTGGCCGGAGCCGGCGCGGCGGGCACAGCGCTGCTGCCGTCTCTCGCCGCTTCCATCATGTCCTCGAAAAGTGCGTGGTGGCGTCGCTCGTCGTCGAGAATGAGCTGGAGCAGGAACTCGACTCCCGCGTCGCCGACCTCGCCCGCGAGTTCCTCGTATTGCTCGAGGAACGCCGACTCTTCCCGAACATGAGAGCTGAACTGGTGGTTGATGTGCGCCCACCATTTATCGCTCGCCTCACGCGCTGTCATCCCGCGCTCCCCTGTTGCTGGTACTCCGTGTACGTCTGACGTGGGAGTTCGAACATCGATTCGCCCGTCGCCGTGAACCACGGGAAGCCCAAGCGCCCGATGAGGCCGAGGTCGCGGATATCGATGCGGTAGTCGGGTGTGCTGATCGACTCGTCGAGCACGACGCAGACCACCTCGCCGACGACCAGGTTCACCTCTGAGAAGGGCACGTCGTCGCCGCCGAGCGGAATCACGCGATGGATGCGGCATTCCAGGTGCGCCGGCGATTCCGCAATCGAGGGCGACGAGACCTTGACCGACGGGACCGTCGTCCATCCGACCGCGTCGAGCTCGCTCGTGCCGCGGGGAAATTCAATCGCGGCGGTCTCGATGTGATCGCGGAACGAAGAAGCGGTGACGTTGATCACGAAGTCTCCGCACCGTGTCGCGTTCTCGAACGTGTGCTTGGGCTGTCCGTCGGATTCGCGCAAGCCCATGCTCACCGCGACGAGCATCGGCCGACCAGTGATCGGCATGTAGTAGCTGAACGGCGCGACGTTCGTCACTCCGTCGGCGTCGGCCGTGGAGATCATCGCGATCGGCCGTGGCGCGACGAGTTGCGACAACACTCCCTGCGAGCGTGCCGGCTCGTGTTCCGCGGGATCGAAGACGATCACGATGTCACCGTCGGCCACTTCGCGCGATCGGGCAGGCCGGTGCGAGCGACGATGGCTTCACCAGCTGACTGCGCGCGCCGGTAGAGCGCATCCTCGTCCACGGTGACCAGTCGGTAGCGGTCGACGACCTTGCGGCCGTCGACGAAGACGCTATGAACGCCCCGACCATCGGCGGACCACACGAGCTGGTTGGCGACATTGAGGAGGGGCGTCCACTCGGGGCGCCCGCGGTCGTGCAGCACGAGGTCTGCCTTCTTGCCGACTTCGAGCGAGCCGATCTCCCGCTCGGCGAGTATTGCCCGGGCACCACCGAGCGTCGCCATCTCGTACGCGACCTCGGCCGGAAACATCGTCGGGTCGCGCCGTGCGTCCTTGAAGAGACCTGCGACGAGATAGGTCGCGCGCATCATGTCGGAGTAGTTCGATGCGTTGTTGCCGTCGGTTCCGATCGCGACATTGACGCCGGCCGCGCGCATCTCCGGCATCTTGCCGAGCTGAGTGACTCCGTAGCTCACCTTCAGCGCCGTAGTCGGGCAGTGCGCCACGCTGCACTCGTGGTGTGCGAGCAGCTTGATCTCGTTGTCGTCGACGTGGACGCAGTGCACCAGCACGACGTTCGGGCCGAGCACTCCGATCTCCGCGAGGTGTTCGACCGGTCGCTGGCCGAACTGGGCGAGGAACGCCTCGGGATCGATCGCGGCCGGCGACATGTGGAAGTTGAGACCGGTCTCCCATCGATCAGCCGCTTCCTTGGCCGCGCGCCAGAGCTCGTCACTGCACGTCGTGTGCCCCACGATCATCGACCACGCTTGGATGCGGCCATCGGCGACGGACCGGTGGTCGCGCAAGGTGCGCTCGAGGTTCTCGATCGCGTCGGCGGTCGACTGCCGGTACACCGCCGGCTCGGGCGGGAGGTCCCAGACCCACTTGCCGACCCGAGCGCGGATCCCGATCTCGACGAGGCCGTCGACGACGGCGTCGACGAAGCGCACCGTCCCCGCCTCGAGGAACGACGTGCATCCCGACTTCAACAGTTCCGCGGCAGCGAGCTCTGCGGAGAGGCGCTCCTCCTCTTCGGTGTACACCGAGTAGAGCGGCACGAGCCACTCGAAGACGTTCTCTTCGAACGGCGTGTCGTCGGGAACGAATCCCCGGGTCAGTGGCTCTCCCGTCACATGGATGTGCGCGTTCACCATGCCGGGCGTGACGACGAACCCTGCGCCACCGGCCCGCTCGCGCGGATCGACTCGAGCAGCGACGTCGGCGCGCGGTCCGATCGCGACGATCTCGCTGCCGCGCACTGCAACCGCACCATCGAGCAGCACCTCACGCCGTTCGTTCATCGTGACGACGTGTGAGCCCTCGACGAGAAGGTCGACCAGTTCGAGCGCCATCAGCCGAGCACCTGCTCGACGGAGAACTCGAGCTGGTTGCCATCGGGATCGTGGACGATGCAGATGTAGCCCACGACCGGATTCATGTAGCGCGGGCCGAGGACGAGGATGCCGTCCTCCTTCGCCATCGCGGCGATCCGGTCGACGTCATCACGAGAGTCGAGCGAGATCCCGAGGTGGCTGATCGACGTGAGGAAGCCGTACTCCTCTTTGATGTCGCCCGTGATCTGCGACGGAAGATGACCGCAGATCAGCACCAGAACGAATCGAGCGGCGGCATCCGTCTTGTCACGCGCGTTCGCGAGCCAGACGCTCCGCAATCCGGTCTCGGGGTCGGTGCGCTCGTGGATCAGCTCGAGCGTCGTGTACTTGCGGTAGAAGTCGAGCGTCGCGTCGAGATCGCGGACGGGCAGCGCGACGTGCGTGAAGAGCGATTCAGGCGGCGCTGATGTCGTGGTCATGGTTCCCCCAAAGGTTCCGCTTCATGTGTGCGGCCGATCATCACTTCTTGGAAGGGCACGGGTTGCAAGACTTCGATGTCGCGCACACCGACCTCTGTGAGGAGTTGCCGGCATTCGGCATACGTGAACGTGGTTCCAGCCGGCGTCGATGCCGTCATCGTGACGCCCAACAACAATGGATTGAGCGGCCCGCGCCGGTCGTCGGCAACGAAGTAGTCCGCGACGATGACGACGCCTCCATCGCGAACGCTCGGGACGACGCGATCGAGGAGCCGTTTCGCGCCCCCGATCCCCTCGGTCCTCAGCACGTGCCCGAACACCGCCGCATCGAACGCGGACCTCGGCAGCTCGAGGCCGAAGTAGTCGCCCGGCACGAAGGAGCATCGTTCGGCGACGCCGTGCGACTCAGCGTTCTCGCGTGCGATGTCGAGCACTTGCGCAAGGTCGTTCACTGTCGCACGAGCCTCCCGATTGGCGAGCAGGAACGCGATCGTCCACGGCGCCGCGCCGGCGCCCACGTCGAGCATGTTCGTGACCGGTCCGATCGCGGTCGCCACTCGACCTGCTGCCGCGAACTGGGTGGGAAACGTTGCCCGGACGAGCGTCGCAGAGAACGTTGCGTCGACAGCGTGCGGTGGAGTCGCGCCCCTGATGGTGTCGTGGAGCACCAGCCAGTTCTCCCAGGGTCCGGGCGAACGGAGCACCAGGTCGCGCATCGAGCGCGACGCGGTCGTCGTCAAAAAGGCTTCGGACTCCGACGTGAGCGCGTACTCGTCGTCGACGCGGGCGAGTAAGCCCAGACCGACGAGCGCGTCGCAGAGCGCGCCGAGCCGAGCAGAGTCCGCTTCGCATGCGGCGGCGAGTCGACCACGATCGAGCGGACCGGCAAGGAGCGCGTCGAAGACCCCGAGCCGGACAGCGGCGACCGTGGAGAAGTACGCGCTGAACCCGTTGATGATGCGCCAGATGGCGCTCGGGTCGGCCGCGCGTTCGGCGACGTCGGTCACGGCCGGAGGATGATCTTGCCGATCACGTCGCCGTCCTCCATCTTGCGCTGGGCGTCGGCGACCCGTTCCAACGGGTACTCCGAATCGATGACGGCTTCGAAATCGGTGGTCCAGTAGTAGTCGAGCATCTCCGCGAATTCGGCGTACGAATACGGGTCCGCGCCGAGCAAGCGGATGCCGAAGTGATACGCGAACGGAAGGTTGAAGGTTGCGTCGACACCGGTGGTCGATCCACAGAACACCAGTCGACCTCGCGGTCGCAGCGCCAAGATCGATTGCTGGAACAGCGCGGGACCGACGTGGTCGAACACCACGTCGACCCCGCGGCCGTTGGTCGCCGTCTTGGCCGTCGTGATGAGGTCACCGTCGCGGTTGTTGACGACGACGTCAGCGCCCAGCTTCCGCGCGAACTCGAGCTTGCGTTCCGAGCCCGCGGTCGCGATCACGTGCGCCCCGATTCGCTTCGCGAGCTGAATCGCAGCAGTGCTCACACCGCTCCCAGCGGCGTGGATCATCACCCACTCACCGATGCGGAGATGACCAGTCGCGACCAGGCCGTGCCACGCAGTCGACCAGATCGTCGGGATGGTCGCAGCCTCCTCGTACGAGACCGCCTCCGGTATCCGGTACACATGGGTCGCGCGCACTGCGACCAGTTCGGCGTAGCCGCCCGGCGCGTTACCGCCGACCACGCGCGTCTCGGGACAGAAGCCGTCGTCGCCCGCACGACACCATGCGCACTCGCCGCACTGCACCGCAGGGTTCACGACCACGCGATCGCCCACCCGCCACCCCGTGACCGCACTCCCCAGCTCAGCAATGTCCCCGGCCACATCCATCCCGGCGACGTGCGGCAGCGAGAAACCCGGGAGCAGCGCGGGACCCTCGCGCTGGAGGACATCCAAGCGATTCAGCGCCGTGGCGCGCACACGCACCAGGACGTCCTGAGGCCCGACGACGGGCTCAGGAATCTCGGCGATCTCCAGAACGTCGGTACCACCGAACACTCGATGGAGCGCGGCTCGCATCGCGTACCCTACGTCGCGCCGCGCTCGAACGGCTGGGCGAGCGCAGCGGGCTGTCGCAAGCGCTTGGCGAAGAAGCACATCGCGAGCAGCGCAAGCAGGTATGGCGACGCGATCAGCAACTGCGGATTGATGTTGTATCCGAGCGCCGGGAGCGCGAGGCGGAGGGCATCCGCGCCACCGAACAGCAAGCACCCCGCGACGGTTCCCCGCAGCGTCCATCCACCGAAGATGACCGCCGCGATCACGATGAAACCCCGCCCGGCCGTCATGTTCGAGTTGAACGTTCCGACCTCGCCGACCGCGAGGTACGCACCGCCGAGCCCGGCGAGAACGCCGCACCACATCAGACCCTGGCGTCGACGCTTGTTCACGTGAATGCCGGTGACATCCGCGGCCTTCGGGTTTTCCCCGACGGAGCGCATCTCGAGTCCCCATCGGCTGCGCTGCACGATCCACCACACCGCGGGAACGATTGCGTACAGCAAGAAGGCGGGCCATCGCTGGGAGAACAGCGGTTTGCCCACGAGTGGGATGTGCGAGACGACCGGAATCGTCAGTATCCCAACCTGCTTGGACGTCATCTCGACCTTCGCCAGCAGATAGTTCGTGATTCCGAGGGCCAGTACGTTGAGTGTGAGACCGACGACGAACGTGTTCACCTGCAGCCGATGGCTGAAGTTCCCGTGGATGACACCGACGATGAAGCCGACGAACATGCCCCACAGAAGTCCGAGGCCGGCGTTCCCCGTGACGGACGAGCCGATCGCAGCGGAGTAGGCACCGGCAAGCATCATCGCCTCGACCGAGATGTTCAACGTGCCGGCGCGTTCCGCGACGTACTCGCCCATCGCCGCGAACAAGAGCGGCACACTCAACCGCACGGCGCTCGACAGGATCGTCTGGAAATCGTGGCCGCCCAAGAAGATGACGAGCGCGAGGACGCAGAGGACGGCGACGCCCGGGCCGCTCCAATCACGCGCCCTCATGCCGCGACCGCCTGCGCATCGGACACGGACGCGGCTGCCATTGCGCGCGCCCGCCGGTATTTCCGGAACTGGACGAGCGCGGGCGGGAACACGACGGCGAGCACGACCAACGCAGTGACGATGTTGACGAGGTCGGTCGGGACGCCGCTCGTCGCCAGGAACCCGCCACCGGCCTGCAACGCGCCGAAGAAGAACGCGACGAAGATTGCCGCGTACGCGTTGTTGCGGGCAACGAGCGCAACGAGCAGCCCGGTCCAGCCGACGTTGTTCGAGATGGTCGGGGTGATGCGATATGCCTGGCCGGTCAACAGCACGCCGCCGGCCAGTCCCGCGGTTGCGCCGGAGATCATGATTGCGACGCTGCCGAGCAGTGCAGCTCGTACTCCGGAGCGTTTGGCGACCGTGGGATTCAGGCCGAGCATCCGAATTCGGAAGCCCCATTTCGTGCGCGTCATGAAGACGCCGATCACCACGGTGAGCCCGAGCGCGATGAGGAGTCCTGTCCCGAAGTTGAAGTGGGGATACGCGCCGAATCGGTGGAGCTGGACGCCGGGCGACAACTGGTCCGATTCGGTGAGCGTCGCGTTGCCGGCCGCGTGTTCCTGCAGCAGACGCGGTGTGCTCAGGCTGTACGAGAGCAGTTGGAAGGCGACGAAGATGAGCAGCAGCGAGCTGATGACGATGTCGACGCCGCGCCAGAACTTGAGCAACGCGCAGATACCCGCCCAGACTGCTCCGCCTGCCGCGGCTGCGAGGAGCGCGAGGATCAGCACAGGAACACCGGCGGGATGCACCTTCAACGCGACGAACGCGCCGCACATCGCGCCGATCGTCAGTTGCCCTTCTTGACCGATGTTGAAGAACCCGGCTCGCACCGACACGATCGTTCCGATCGCGACGATCAACAGTGGTGTCGCGTTGTCGAGCGTGTAGCCGAACGACCCCCATCCTCGCAGGCTTCCGTCGTACAGGGCGCTGAACACCTTCGACGGGGAACCATGGGTCAGCGAGACGATGATCGCCGAGATGCCGAGCGCGACCGCGACGGAGACGAGATAGAGGCCGAGCGTTCCGATGATCCCGACCAGGCGCGCGCGCGGCGACCGTCCGGTGGCGGCAACCTCGGGCCCAACGGGCGCGGGAGGCGGCGTGGCGACGGTCGTGACGACGCCCGTATCGCTCATGCTCGGCGCTTCTCGCTCATTATCCCCGCTCCTGCCGCCCTGCGGGCGCCGGGCCGCTCGGGCCCCGCTCGCTGCTCGGCGGGATACCCGCCTCGCGACGCTCGCTCATGCCGCCTGGCCTCCCATCATGAGACCGAGTCGCTCGAGGTCGATGTTGTGGCGCGTCATCTCACCGACGATGCGCCCGCGATGCACGACCGCAATGCGATCGGACAGCTCGAGAACCTCCTCGAGCTCGGTGGAGATCAAGAGCACTCCGACTCCGGACTTCGCGACGTCCCGGAGCCGGCTCGTCATGTACTCGATCGCGCCGACGTCGAGGCCCCGCGTCGGCTGTGCGGCGACGAGCACGCGAGGCGACCGAGAGAGCTCGCGCGCCAGCACGACGCGCTGCTGGTTGCCCCCCGAGAGGGATCGGAACGGCGCGTCGACCGACGAATGGACGATGTCGAACTCGCGCGCGAGGTCCTCGGCCCGCCGGCGCAGCCGGCGCTGGTCGAGGAATCCGCGCGAGCACATGCTGTCGACGTCTCCGAGCACGAGGTTCTCGGCAACGGACATGTCCATCACGGAGCCCGACACGTGACGGTCCTCGGGAATGACGCCGATCCCTGCGGCCGCCATCGCTCCGGCGCGACCGGTCACGACCGGCTTGCCGTCGACCTCGACGCGTCCCGAGGTGAGTGGGAGGAGGCTGGACAACACATCACCGAGCGGCTTCTGACCGTTGCCTTCGACGCCGGCGAGCCCGAGGATCTCCCCTCGCCGAACGGTCAGCGTGAGGCCGTCGAGCAGCGGCCGGCCATCCGGCGCGCGCGCCTCGGCGTCGCGAATCGCGAGCACGACGTCGCGTTTGGGTGGCGTGGTCCCCGCGCGCCGGGCAGGGTCGCCGGCAGCGTCGGCTTCGTCACCGTCGAATTCGAGGTGCCCGAGTGCCGCGCCCATTGATCGCAACGAAACCTGCCGTCCGATCATCTCGCGCGCGAGCTCCGAGGTATCGGTCTCCGCTGTCCGCCGGTGCGCGACCACGCGACCGCCGCGCATGATCGTCACGGAGTCGGTCGCGTGCAGGACCTCGTCGAGCTTGTGGCTGATCAACAGCACCGCGCGGTGCTCCTGTTGGACGACCTGCCGGAGCACGCGAAACAGCTCAAGCGATTCGACGCCCGTCAGCACCGAGGTGGGCTCGTCGAGGATGAACACGTCGGGATCACGCAGCAGGCACTTCACGATCTCGACGCGTTGGCGCTGCCCCGTCGTGAGGTCGTCGACCCGGGCCAGAGGATCGACTTCGAGTGTGTAGCGACGGGCGATGTCCTCGATACGTCGCACACTCCGCTTCTTGTCGACCCGCCCTTTTTCGCCGAGCGTGAGGTTCTCCCAGACGGTGAGGGGTCCGATGAGGCTGAAGTGCTGATGCACCATCGCGAGACCGAGCGACGCCGCTTCGATGGGATCCCGAACAGCCACCGGCCGGCCGTTGAGCAGGATCGTCCCGGCGTCGGGTGTGACCAGACCGAGAAACGCGTTCATCAGCGTCGTCTTGCCTGCGCCGTTCTGCCCGAGAATGCCGTGAATCTCACCGCGCATCGCGCACAGGTCGACGCGATCGCAGGCAACGACCGATCCGAACCGTTTCGTGATCGTCCGCGCCTCGAGCGCGGGGACGGGGGAGGCGGCGAGCGCCTCCCCCATTTCCCCAGCGACGGCGGGCCGTCCGGCCATGTCCTACGGCTTCGACGTCGTCGTCGGGGCAGTCGGGTCGTAACCGTTGTAGTCGTTGAGCCCAGTGAGCTGATCGGTGCGCACCTTGCCCGATCCGACGTCGGCGATGAGCTTGTCGAGCGTCGCCTTCTGGTCAGGCGTCGGGGTGCACATCTTCACCGTGGGCGCGGGGTCCTTGCCCATGTGGAAGGTGAGCGCCTTCCCGACGTACAGATTGCCGTCCTTGAACGGCCGCAGCGCGGTCGCGAAGTACGTCCCCGGGTCGAAGATCACCGAGATCGCGAACTTCGGGCTCGGGATCGCACAGTTGTCCGTCCCGGGCGTGAGCACGGGGACGTTGTCCTTCTGTGCCGCTCCCGCAACTGCGAACGTCGCACCTCCGAGATACGGGTAGACGATGCCGATGCCTTGTGCCTTCTGCGCGTTGTACGCCTCGACCGCCTTCCCCGAGTCGTCGAAGCTTCCCGTGTAGGTCGACACGACCGTGGCGTCGGGAACCTGGGACTTGATGCCCGCCTCCCAGCCCTTTGCGAAGTCGGTGGTGAAGCTCGCCTGCGGACCGGTGATGAAGCCGGCCTTCTTCGTACCGCTCTGCTTCATCAGCATCCCCGCTGCGACGCCCGAGACATATGCCGACTGGCTCTCGATGTCGTTCGTCTGCACGAAGTACGGCGTCTGGGTGACGCCCTGACCGCCGGCGACATACCACACGGTGTTCTTGCACACGGGCTCCGACGCGACCGGGATCGCGTCCTTCAGCTCGCTTGCCGCAATCGCGACCATGTCCGGATGCTGTTGACACATGTTGCGGGCTGCCTGTGCCGCTTGTGAGTCAGGGATTTTGTCGACGGTGATGACCTTCCAGCCGTTGGCCGCGGCGAACTTGTCGGCTTGGTCGACGAAGCTCTCGTAGTACCCCTTGTCGTGCGTGTCACCCGGGCTGATCACGCCGATCACGACCTTGCCGTCCTTATTGACGTCGGGCTGATGAGGGGCGAGATACCCCGTCGTGGCGTTCCCGGGCCAACCCCATGGACCGTTCGACGATGCTCCCGTTGTTGTCGACTTGTTGCTCGAGGAGCTCTTGCTGCTACTACCGCACGCGGCGACGATCAGCGCAAACGCCGCCATCGCGATGACAGCTGCCCGCAGTTTCCCGCTCGTCATTTCTGTCTCCTGTTCTTGTCTCCCGCCTTGAGCGGTGAACATTTATGCGCCATGACTACGACTCCTTGTGCGCTTCCGGCTGCGCACCCCACTCGATGATCTGGACGTAATTTCCGTCCGGGTCGGCGACGGTGCCGATCAACCCGAAGGGCATCTGCTCGACCTTCCGGACCCATGTCGCGCTCATGTCCTCGAGCTGGCGCTCGAGCTCACGACAGTCTCCGACGTCGAGATTGATGATGACTCGTGCAGGCTCCCGCGTCGGTCCGCTGACTTCACTGTGCTCTTCGATGAAGAGCTGCACGGGACCGAACTCGAACGCTCCCATCTGATTGTCAGTCACACCGAACGCGCGGCGATACCAATCCTTCATTGCATCGACGTTGGACGATCCGACGAGCAGGCTTCCGATCGGCGGCACCATGGTCCTCTCTCCTCTCGTTACGGTCTCGGCCAGTGCGCTCGGTACCGCTGCACCAGCCAGCGATTGAATTGCGGCAGCGTTGCCTCCTGCCACGAGTACCGCCCGCGCGGCGCGAACCGTGATCTCAACCCACGCTGGACCATCGTGTCCGCGTACACGTCTTGGACGTTGAAGTTGTCGACGCCTGCCTGCGCGGCGGCGAAGAGTTGGTCGAACAGCGGCACGTCGAGCTGCTTCTGATTGAAGCAGTAGTTGATGTCGATCGTGATCGTGTTCGCGTTCTGGGGCCGAACGATGAAGTAGGCAACTTCGTCGGGCACGATCGCGAGCGCGAGCGTCGGTGGAATCAGCACGAAGAGGCCACGCTTGCGTTCTTCCTCGGAGAGCCCGGGGAATACCGGTAGCAGGTTCTTCATCGTCGGGTTGAACGAGCCGTCCACATGCGTGAAGTGCTGAATCCTCGACACATGGCGTATGTCGTCGCGCCACGAGAAGAAGTCGCTCATGCCGCTCGGCGCGAACGTCTGCAACGGCTCGTGCAGGCGGCTCGCGTGGTACGGATCGTTGAAGTTCTCCAACATGACCTTCCAGTTCCACGGAAGGTCCGGCAACGTCTTGCTGTGAATCGTCACCGCGTCGTCCAACTCGTAACCCTTGAGCGGCTCATCCAGCTCGACGAGCCCAGGGGCAAGCGGTGCGATGTCCGCGTCGAACGACGCGAACACGAAGCCCTTCCAGATCTCGACACGTAGCGATGGAAGCCCGTGTTGCGATTTGTCGAAGTCGACCGCACGTTCCATCGCCGGCGCGCCGAGCAGCCGGCCGTCGAGCGCATAGCTCCAGTGGTGGTACGGACACGTGAACTTCGATGCGTGCCCCGAACCCTCGGCGACCACCATCCCGCGGTGCCGGCAGACCGCGCTGAGCACGCGGATCTCACCGTTCCGGTCACGGGTCACCAGCAACGGCTCGCCCGCGATCTCGAAGGCATACCAATCGCCGGGATTCGCGATCTGATCGGCGCGGCCGACACACAGCCACTCGTGACCGAAGACCGCGTCCTTCTCGAACTCGAAGAACTCCTCTGACGTGTAGACGAGCGAGGGAAGGGCACATGCCTCGTTCACATCGCGCGCCGACGCGTCGAAGCTCGACTCGAGCACCGGATCGAGCAGGCTCATGTCTGCTCCCCCGCCGTCCGCTGGAGCATGAACTTGCGAATTTTTCCGACCGAAGTGCGCGGCAGCTCGTCCACGACCTCGAGCCGCACAGGTCGCTTCGACTTCGCGAGCCGCTGTTCACACCACTGGTGCAGGTCGTCGACGACGATCGGAGGCTTGCCCGGCTGCTGGACGACGTAGCCCACCGGGACTTCGTCTCGCACTGCGTCGGGTTGGCCGACGACGGCGGCCTCGAGCACCGACGGATGCGCCGACAGCACGGCCTCGACCTCGACGACCGAGACGTTCTCGCCGGCGACCTTCAGGACGTCGCTGCGCCGACCCTCGAAATAGAGGTAACCGTCAGCGTCGCGACGGGCGAGGTCGCCCGTCCGGAACCAGCCGTCCACGAAGGACCGCTCGGTGGTCGCCGGGTCGTCGAGATAACGATCGAACAAGGTGATGCCCGGGACTCCCCGCACAACGACCTCTCCGATTTCTCCGTCCTCGACGGACTCGGTCGACTCGGCCATGTGGATGTCGACTTCACATCCGAGCGTCGGTATTCCCATTGCGTTCGGGACGGGACGCGTCGGCGGATTCGTCAGGACAGCCGGAATCGTCTCCGTCATTCCGTAGAGCTGCCGAGGGCGACAATGCAGCAGCGCGGACAGTTCGTCGTATTGGTCGTCAGTGACGTTCTGTGCGTACCAGCAGTGTACGAGTGACGGGTCGTAGACCGGCGTCGCCCCTCGCGCGAGGATCATTCGCATCGGCGCGGCGAAGAGGCTCGCGTGCGTCGCGCGGTGACGCGCCGCTTGCATCAGGAAGCCGCTCGCCGAGAACGCGTGCATCAGCGCGACGCTCGCGCCGGCCGAGATTGCGGATGCGAACGAGTAGTACTGCGCGTTCGCGTGGAACATCGGAAGGACGACCAGCTGGCAGTGCTCGTTGTGCAATCCCGCTGCCGCCGCCATCACGTCTCCCGCGAACGCATAGTTCGCCTGGGTGACCACGACGCCCTTCGGTGCCGCGGTGGTGCCGCTCGTGAACATCACCGCCGCGGGATCACGCGGATGCGGCGACTCGAGCTCGCGCCAATCGAGTGCGGCGCCCGCGAGCGGGGAGACGTCGTGATCGGCTTCGTCGACGGCGACGATGTCGGGACCGCCGGCCGCGCCGTCGTCGTAGACCGATTTGCGTTCGATGGAGCAGATCCCGACGACTGGTTTCGTACGCTCGATGTGACCGGAGAGCTCACGCGCGGTCGCCTGCGGGTCGCTCGGGACGATCCATCCCCCGAGTTGCGTGACGGCGAGCCAGGTCGCGACAAAGGCCGGGGAGTTGGTCAAGGCCAAATGGACGGCGTCCCCCGGTCCGACCCCTCGGGCGCGCAGCCCTCCCGCGACGCGAGCGACGAGCGCGTCGAACTCGCGATACGACCAGCGGCTGACATCACCCGCCGGGTCCTCGAACGCCAGGAAGGGACCATCGCCGCGCGCCGCGACCGCGTCCCGCCAACGACGCGCGAAGGTCGCGCGGCTGGTCGCGCTCACGTCGATCCAACCTCTTCGACCGGTGCCGAGGCAGGCGCGCCGTAACCGCCGCCGCCCGGGAGCTCCAGGCGGACGACGTCACCAGACTGGAGATCGATTCTCTTCTGGGTACGGACCGGCTCACCATTGACCACGAACGTCCCTGACGCGCCCGCGCCCCCGCCGAACAGGCCGAGGGGCGGGTACGCGAGCCGGCTCGTGACCGCGTTCAACGTCCATCCGCGACCGTTGTCGACTGTGAACTCGATGATCTGCCCGTCACCGCCGCGCTCGGCACCGTCGCCTCCCGAGCGCGGCCGCAACTCCTTGCGCGTGAAGATCAGTGGTGCGGTTGACTCGACCACTTCGATGGGCACTGCCGCCACACCAGTCGGGTACGCCGTTGCCGAGAGTCCGGGCTTGTGAGCGCGCGCGCCGGCGCCGCCGGCATAGTTGAACATCGACGTGATGAAGGGGCGGCCGTCCTCCCGCGTTCCGCTCACCTGGCACGTCCAGACTGCGCCCGCCCCTTCGGCCATCACGCCTTCGGGGAGCACGCGCGCGAGCGCTTGCAGCAACGGCATCGGAAGGAACATGCCGACGACATGGCGCGCCGTGCACGGCGCCGGCGAGATCGCGTGCACGATGCTGCCTTCGGGCGCCTCGACCTTGATGGGTGCGAGGCTGCCGAAGTTGTTCGGCACTTCGGGGTTGAGCACGCTGCGAATCGTGAAGGTCGTGTAGGCATGCGTGTAGTTCTTCACGACGTTGATGCCGGCCGGGCTCGCGGCGGACGAGCCTGCGTAGTCGACGAGAATCTCGCCCTTGTCGGCGTCGACCGTCACCGCGACCTGGATCTCAATCTGCGATCCGTCGGCGAGGTCGAGCGTGGACTTGCCGCGATACACGCCGTCCGGCAGCGCGCGGATCGCACGCCGCGTCGCTTCCTCGGACCGGCTGATGATCTCGTCGCTGAGGCTCTCGATGTCGTCGAGTCCGTGCGCGTCGAGCAGCTGGTTGAGGCGACTCGCGCCGATCTCGCCGGACGCCATCTGTGCGTGGAGGTCACCGGCCATGTGCTCGGGCTCGCGCACGTTCGAGAGGATGAACTTCCAGGCGTCCTCGTTCCTTGCTCCCGCCTTCATGAGCTTGCAGATGGGTATCCACAAGCCCTCCTCGAAGACGTCGCGCGCGCCGGCGCCGATCCCGTAGCCGCCGACGTCGGTGTGATGAATCGTGGAGCCGAAGAAGCCGACGATGCGGTCGTCCCGCCACGCCGGCACGAGCACCGTCACGTCGAGCAGTTGACCGGCTGTCTTGTAGGGATCGTTCGTGATCAAGACGTCGCCGCGCTCGATGGCGTGCAGCGGATACTCAACGAGGATCGCTCCTGCTGCGACCGCGAGCGAGTTGATGTGGCCAGGCGTCCCGGTCACCGCCTGCGCGACCATGCGGCCGCGCCGATCGAACAACGCGTTGGCGAGGTCGCCCGCCTCCCGCACGATCGGACTGAAGGCCGAACGCTGCAGTGCCTTGGCCTGCTCGTTCACGGTGCTGATCAAGCTCTGCCACAGCACCTCGAGCGCGATCGCGTCCATGGTCACCCTCCCCTCACCGCGATGACCGAACCGTCGTCGTTGACGGTGGCGCTCCAGCCGGGACGCAAGACGGCGGTTGTCTCTCGTTCCTCGAGGAGCGCGGGTCCCGCGACGTGCACACCCACGCCGAGCCTCTCGCGGTCGTAGACAGGCGTCATGACGGGGTCGGCGTTGCGAACGAATCGAACCGGTCGCATCGCTTTGGGGTTCGCCTCAGCCTTCGATCCTGTGGCAGCAAGCGACACGAGCGGCGCGGGTCCGAACGTCGAGATCCGCCACGTGACGACCTCGATCGAGACGTCGGGAATCGTCATTCCGTAGACGGCTTCGTACTGCTTCTCGAATTGCTGCCTGATTGTTTCAGTGTCGGTCGGCCAGGTTTCCCCTTCGCCGAGCGCGACGGTGATCTCGTTGCCCTGCCCGTAATAGCGCGCGTCGATCGCGTACCGGAACACGACTGCGTCGGCGGGAACACCTGCGCTCGAGAGCACCGTGCGACCTTCGTCGCGCATCGAGTCGAGCAGCTCCTCACGTTCGGCGTCGGACACGAGCTCGAGCGTGCGGACGTAGCTCCGCGCGAGGTCGATGCGCACGGGAGTCACGAGCGCGCCGAACGCCGACAGCACGCTCGCGTTGGCCGGGAACACGACCTGTGGAGCGTCCAGGAGCTCGGCCACGCCGCACGCGTGCAACGGACCGGCGCCGCCGAACGCGATCAACGGCGTTCCTCGTACGTCCGCGCCCCGCTCGACCGCGTGAATACGCGTCGACGCGGACATGTTCTGGTTCACGAGCTCGTGGACTCCGCCCGCGGTGTCCGGAGCGGACGACTCCATCGCCGTCGCGATCTTCGCCATCGCGGTCTGCGCCGCGGAGGGGTCCAGCGGCATCTCGCCTCCGAGGAAGTACGCGGGGTCGAGCATGCCGAGCACGAGATCGGCGTCGGTGACGGTCGGCTCGAAGCCGCCGCGTCCGTACGACGCGGGGCCGGGTTCGGCGCCGGCCGAATCGGGACCGACCTTCAGCAAGCCGAGGTCGTCGACGCGTGCGATGCTGCCGCCTCCCGCGCCGATCTCGACCAGATCGATCGAAGGGACCGTGACCGGGAACCCCGATCCCTTCTTGAAGCGATACATGCGCGCGACTTCGAAGTCGTTGCTGAGCTCCGGCTCGCGCTGTTCGATCAGGCACGACTTCGCGGTCGTGCCGCCCATGTCGAAGCACAGCAGACGGTCGAGCTGCAGACGTTGGGCGTGCCAGGCGCCGGCGAGCGCACCTGCCGCCGGGCCCGACTCCACCATGCGGATGGGATTTCGCGCGGCGACCTCGGCGGAGACGACACCGCCGTTGGACAGCATGATCAGCAACCGGCCGCCGAAGCCTCGTTCGTCGAGCCAGCGCTGGAACTCGTCGAGATAGGGCCCGACCACCGGCATCGTCGACGCGTTGCACGCGGTCGTCACCATGCGCGGGTATTCACGGATCTGCGGCGCGACCTCACTCGACGCGCAAACCGGAAGCCCGAGCCGCTCCGCGAGGACGGTGGCGATTGTCCGTTCGTTGCGCGGGTTGGCGTAGCTGTGCAGTAGGCACACCGCGACGGCCTCGACCGCAGCCGCCCGGATCTCCTCGGCGAGGCGATCGATCGCGGCCGGCTCCGGTTCCTGGAGGACGACGCCGTCGGCGGTCGTGCGTTCCTCGATCTCGAACGTGAGCGACCGCGGAATCGGCGGATCCGGGAATTCGATCTGCAAGTCGTACATGTCGTACCGGTGCTCGTTGCGAATCAGCAGCGTGTCGGCGAAACCCTTGTTCGTGACGAGCGCGGCGGGGGCGGTCTTGCGCTCGATCAGCGCGTTGGTGACGAGCGTGGTCGCGTGCACGATGGGAGCGCGGACGTCGCGCGGCTCGATGGCTGCCTTCGCGAGCGCGGCAGTCACTCCGCGCTTGACACCATCGAGAGGCCGGCTCGGTGTGCTGAGCGTCTTGTCGACGACGACGCGACCGGTCGCGCCGTCGAGCAGGACCACGTCGGTGAACGTCCCGCCGATATCGACCGCGAGCCGCCAGTCGCTCCGCGCGTCCGGCTCAGCCATTGCGATACTCCTCGCGTACCGGGCTGAAGATGTCGAGAATCCAGGTCTCGCCGGTGCGCGGATCGGGGATGAAACGACTGTCGCCGTGCGGCATGTTGCGCGGCGCGTAATAGATGTCGCCCGGGCCGAGCAATGTGCGCTCGTCGCTGCCGATCCGGAAGTCGAGTTGACCGGCGATGATGAGCCCGAACTGCTCGTTGTCCGGATGACCCGCGTACGGCGTGCGCGGCGTCGTCGGATCGATCCGCCAGAAGCAGAGACTCATGCCGTCGCCGTTGAAGATCCGTCGCCGCATGCCGTCGTTGACTTCACGGAAGGACTTCGCGTCGTAGGGCCAGATCTCGGGTTTGTCGTTCACTGCGCGAATTCCTCCATCGACGTTCACACCATCCTGGAGATCATCTGGTCTTCGACCTGCTCGAGGTGACGCTCGGCCGCGTCGACTGCGACGATCGAGTCGCGGAAAGCGATGGCGTGACCGATCGCCTGGTGCGCCACCGTCGCGGAACGAATGATCTCGCGAACTGCGCGGCGATTCGACCGCGCGCTGAGCAGCTCGTCGAACTCGCGCGACGCGAACAGCGACTCGAGCACCTTTTCGTAGAGCTCGGCCAACGTCTTGTTCCCGCACGCCCGTGCGACCGCGGAATGGAACTCGCGATCAAGCCGCCGGAATTCCGCGAGCTTCATGTCCGTACTGAACGATCCGGCCAACGCCGCGATCTCCGAACGTTGCTCGTCGGTGGCGTGACAGGCGGCGAGACGCGCGATCGGGACTTCCACGACCTGACGCACCTCGAAGAGCTCACGTACTCGCCGCTTGCGCCCGTCTTGTCCGTCGAGCTGGACCGTCGGCAAATGTTCCACGACGTAGGCGCGGTTTCCCCGCCGTTCGATGAGACCCAGCATGATGAGCCCCTGGATCGCCTCGCGCAGCGACGTGCGTGCGACGCCGAACTGTTCGCACAACTCGCGCTCGGACGGAAGCTGACTGCCGGGCAGCAGCTGGCGACTCTGGATCCGATTGGCGATGGCCTCGCGGATTTCCTCCGCGATCGTGCGCCGCGACACAGGTTCGAAGTGGAGGCCGGCCTCGCTCAAGCCTTACTCCGCACCGAGGTCGGCGAACCGTTGCCGCTCGGCCTCGAGATCGAGCGGGCGAATGATCGCTTCGTGCTCCTCGTCGCCCCAGCGCTCGGCGGGCACGAGCCACATCACCTCGAACTCGAGCCCGTCGGGATCGACGGCGTAGAGGCTCTTGTTGGCACCGTGATCGCTCGCACCGACGAGCGCGCCCGCCGTCGCCAATCGGTCGCGCATCTTGGAGAGCTCGTCGAGCGAGGGAACCTCCCATGCGATGTGGTACATGCCCACGGTCTCGCGCCCCGCCGACGACGCGCCCGCGCCGGTACCAATCGTGAAGAACGCGATGTCGTGATGGTTCCGTGACGAGGGCGCGCGCAGGAACATGAAGCGACCTTCCGGATCGTCGATGACCGTCACGAAATCCAGCACGTCTCGGTAGAAGGCGGCGGTGGCGCGCGCGTCGCGCACGTACAGGACCGCGTGGTTCATCCCGGTGATGCCCACGGGCGCCTCCTCGAGGTTCTGTCGCTTCTGGTCTGTTGGACTGACCATCAGACGATTGGTCAAGATACAGAGGCGCGACCGAACCGTCAACCAACGACCCGTTCCCGTACGATCGAACCCCTGCGCCGACTGGTCCCGTTCGTGACGGCTCGCGCCCCGCACGGCATGGTGACGACCGTCGACGCGCTCGCGAGCGGGGCCGGGGTCGCCGTGCTGCGTGCGGCCGGCAGCGCGGTCGACGCAGCGATCGCCGCCAACGCCGTGCTCGCGGTCACGGCCCAACACATGTGCGGGATGGGCGGCGACCTCTTCGCCCTCGTCAATGTCGGCTCCGGCTCGGCGTACGCGCTGAACGCGTCGGGGCGCGCCGGTTCGGGCGCCGACGCCGACGCATTGCGCGCATCGGGCGCGTCCGTCATGCCCTACCGGGGCGACATTCGCTCCGTCACCGTTCCCGGATGCGTCGACGGGTGGTGCGCCCTGCACGAACGGTTCGGACGGCTTCCGCTCACCGACGTGCTCGCGCCGGCGATCGCCTACGCACGCGATGGCTTTCCGGCGTCGCCGTTGCTCGCGCGCTCCGCCGCGCTGATCGCCGGGATCGCCGACAGCGACGACTACCGGCCGGGCCTCGTCGCGGGCGAGCGGATCCGGCGTCCTGGTGTCGCCCGCGCGCTCACCGAGATCGCGCACGGGGGTCGGGCCGCTTGGTACGAAGGCGAGTTCGCGGCCGCGCTCGTGGCGCTCGGGCAGGGTGAATTCACGGCCGACGACCTGCGCGACGCGCACGCGGATTGGGTCCAGCCCATCGCCGTTCGGGCGTGGGATCACGACGTCTGGACGGTCCCGCCCAACTCGCAGGGCTACGTGACGCTCTCGGCAGCCTGGACCGCGTCGCGCCTCGAGCTGCCGATCGATGCCGACGATCCGCGCTGGCCGCACCTCTTGATCGAGGCGGTGAAGCAGGCAGGCCACGACCGGGTGGACGTCCTGCACGAGCACGCCGATCCGGCAGCGCTGCTCGATCCGGAGCGCCTGGCCTCGCAGCTCGCAGCGATCGAGACCGATCGCGCCGCGGCTTTGACGCCGCCGGCGGCGCGAGGCGGCACGATCCACCTCAACGCGGTCGCCGACGGCATGGCGGTCTCGCTCACCCAGTCGAATTGCGCGGGCTTCGGCGCGCATCTCGTCGTACCCGGCATCCGCGTGTTCCTCCAGAACCGCGGCACCGGCTTCTCACTTGTTCCCGGTCATCCCGCCGAGTACGGACCGCGGCGGCGCCCTCCACACACCCTCTGCCCGACCCTCGTCACCTCGGACGGCGGGCGCGCGCACTTCACGCTCGGCACCATGGGCGCGGACAACCAGCCGATGACCGTGCTGCAGTTGCTCGCCCGGCTGCTCCACGGAGGTGAGGAGCCCGCCGACGCGGTTGCCGCGCCTCGATGGTCACTCGCGGCACCGTCCGATCAGCCGTTCGCGCTGTGGGGCGATCGTGAATACTTGCGAGTACGAATCGAGGCACACGCGCCGCGGCAATGGGCCACCCAGTTGGCGCAGTACGGCCACGCCGTCGAGGTCATCGACGCGTTCACGACGGCTGCGGGCCTCGTGCACGTGATCGAGGTCGAAGACGACATGCTCGCCGGTGCGGCCGATCCGCGTGCCCTCGTCGGCAGCGCGGAGGGCTGGTGACGTCGACGCCGACGTCCGCGACGATGCCCGGGCGATCAGGCGAAGTCCGACTTGCGAATCCGGCAATGCACGCCTTTGACGATGTCGACGACCTGCGAGACCTCGAAGTCGGCGGCGGCGCTGAGGTACGCGTAGGCGAGGTGGCGCTCCATCCCGATTGCCGTTTCGAGAAACGTGATCGCGCGCCGCACCGAGTCGCGCAGCGCCTCGTCGAGATCCTCGTGCAAGCCGATCGGGATCCAATACTGGTCCGTCTCCACGAACGGGTACCGGAGGAGTCCGACCGCGCGACGCGCATCGTCGTCCTTGAGGACCGTCAGTCGAACGTCCGCGCGCAACGAACCTTCGAGTGCGGTCAGGCACACCTCGCCGTTGCCCTGGGCGAAATGCGGGTCGCCGGCATAGAACGCGCCACCGCGCACCTGCACGGGAACGTACAGCGAGGAGCCGGCTTGCAGCGCCGCGACGTCGATGTTTCCTGCGTGCAGACCGGGCGGCGTCGAGCTCAGCGGCTCCTCGGTGTCGGTCGCGACGCCCATCACGCCGAGGAACGGCGCGATCGGAAACCGGGCCCCGGAGCCGCCACCGAATGCCATCGACGCGACGGCGGTGTCTCGCTCGTGGTGCACGCGCGTGAACACCCACGTCGGCCCGTCGCTCTCGGGGAACTCCCCCGCGAGCGCTCCCCAACCATGCCGGCTCGAGATGACGCCGTACGGCACGCGCACCGCGGCGCCGAGCACATCGATCCGGAGCAGATCACCGGGCTCGGCCTCGCGGACCGAGATCGGCCCCGTGACGACGTGCGGCCCCATGTCGGAGCGGCGCGGGACACGACGCGCGATGTCGACGGCGTCGACGAGCACGTCGCTCTTGGGGACACCATGACTCCCGAACCATGCCACGGGATCGCGGTCGAACTCCTCCAGTATCCCCTCGTGCGACACCGTGTCGATCGTCACGACGTCCCCGGAGTCGACCGACAGCACGGGCGCCGTGTCGCGCGCGGGCAGTTCACCCCAACACACCGTGTCCGGGGTCGATTGCAGATAGTGCTGTCCGCGGATCGGCCCGGTACCCGGCTGCAAGATCACGCGTGGATTCTGGCGCGCGTGCTGCGCTCGGTGTGTCGAACGCGTTTCGCGACAATGAGGAAGTGGCGCATGACACGCCCCGGCCGCTTGGGCCCGCTCTGACCGACGTCAAGCGCGACCTCGAGCAGTTGGCGCTCTCGGGCGAGGGTTACGGCGCCTTGCTGCGTCGCATCTCCGATGAGACGGGACGGATCGTGCGCCTCATCGCCGTGCACGGAGGCTTGCTCGCGACGAGCGAATACGGCGTCGCGCTGCCCGCCGCGAGCGAGCCCGCCTCGGGAAGTCCCGCGTCCGAGAGCCTCGCTGGCGGCGTGGCGCTCGTCGTCGCCCGGAGCGCGCTTGCGCGCGACGGCATCACCGACGTCGTTTGCACCGACGGGATGCAGGCCGCGGCGTTGGCCCTGCGCGCCGGCCCGCGCCGTGTCGGTCTCCTACTCGTCGAGGCGCCCGCGGACGAGCGGGTCCGAGCGCTCATGGAGATCGCGACGGTGCCGCTCGCGATAGAGGCGGTCCGGCGCGATGCCGAAGCGAGTGCACGAGCGGAGAGCGCGGTACGGCTGGTCGAGGAACTTCGCTTCGGCACGTTTCGCAACGAAGACCAACTCATACGCGCCGCTCGTCGCTTCGGACTCTCCCTCGACCGTCCGCATGCCGCAGCGGTGTTCCTGTACTCCGGGCGGAACATGCGAACGTGGCATACAGCGATCCGTTGGATCGAGATGCCTGTCTACGACGACGAAGAGCGAGGGTGGACGGTCCTCGTCGGCAACGTCGCCGGCGAGTTGCGGAGGATCCGGGCCCGCCTCGAAGGCATCGTCGGTGATGCGCCGGTGCTCGGCGCGAGTGGTCCGGTTGTGACGAGTCCGACGGCGACAGCAACGTCGTTCCGGGAAGCGGAGATGGTGCTCGCGCTGCTCCGCAATCGTCCCGGCGAGGTGGTGCTGCCCTACGAGGAGCTCGGACTGCAGGCACTGTTGCTTTCGGTACCGCTGGAACGGCTGCGGACGTTCATCGACGCCTTCCTCGGTCCGGTCCTCGAACGCGCCGAGCTCATCCAGACGTTGCGCGCGTGGTACGCGTCGAACGGCAGCCGCGCCGGCGTGGCTGAACGCATCGGAATACACCGAAACTCCGTCGGCTATCGCCTCGGACGTATCCGGGAGCTGCTGGGCGTCGACCCGGCGTCGCCTGCCGCCGCGCGTACCTTGCAAGTCGCCCTCGACGCCTTGGACGTCGTGGAGGCACTCGGGACGAACAAAGCCGCCGCGCCAGTCAGAGCGTCGCCGCCGTCTGCACATTGACGGCTTTGAGCGCGGTGTACGCGCCGACACCCGTGCGGCTCGCGCCGCTGGCCTTGCGCGGCTCGCCCCGGCCGCCGTTCATGTCCGGCGCGAAGTGACAATTGATGTTGACCTCGCCGGCCACGAGGCGGTCGGCCATGCGGAAGGCGCGCTCGACGTCGCGAGTGAAGACGGTCGCGTTGAGGCCGTAGCGCGTGCCGTTGGCGAGGGCGATCGCCTCTTCCTCGTTGGCGAACGGCGCCGCCGCGAGCACGGGTCCGAAGACCTCGCGCTGGGCGACCTCGGATTCGGGCCGAACCCGTCCGAGCACGGTCGGCGCCACGAACGTGGGGATCGCGCCTTCAGGGAGCGAACCCCCGCCGACCATCTCGGCGTCACGGTTCGCGAGCGAACGGTCGACGAACCCGCGCACCCGATCGGCGTGGAGTTCGCTGACGAGCGGACCGATGAACGTTTCGGGATCGAGTGCATCACCGATCGGCAAATGCGCCGAGGCATCGGCGACGCCGCGCACCACGTCGTCATAGACGGAGGTCT
Organism: Actinomycetota bacterium; assembly: GCA_046727335.1. Taxonomy (GTDB): domain Bacteria; phylum Actinomycetota; class Acidimicrobiia; order IMCC26256; family PALSA-610; genus JBKPCL01. The sequence goes on along the minus strand of JBKPCL010000007.1, from coordinate 3,412 downwards.
CGACGAGCAGCCGGCTCCCGGCGACGCAGACCTCACCCATGTTGACGAACGCGGCCATCATCGCCCACGACACCGCCGCGTCGAGATCCGCGTCCGCGAAGACGATCACGGGCGACTTCCCGCCCAACTCGAGGTGCACCGGTGTGATGTTGCGGGCCGCCAGCTCCATGACCCGAGCACCGGTTTCGACACTTCCCGTGAGGCTGATGAGGTCGACACGCGGGTCCGCCACCAGCCGCTCACCCACAGTTTCGCCGGGCCCGAGCACGACGTTGAGGACACCGGGCGGCAGACCGGCCTCGGCGAGAATGCGCGCGAGTTCGAGCACGCTGATCACCGCTTCCTCGGGCGGCTTCACGACGATCGAACAACCGGCCGCGAGCGCGACGGCAATGCGCTGGCTGCCCGTCATGAGCGGCCCGTTCCACGGCAGGAGCTCCACCACCACGCCGGCGGGCTCGCGCAGCCGCATGGTCAACACCGAGGGTCCGCCGCCCGGGAGTAGCTCGGGCGGGAATGCCGCCCGGCGCACGTCGCCGTGCAGGTCGCGCGCGAGCCCCGCCGCGTATGCGAACGCTGTCGCCGCTTCGTACAAGTCGTAGACGATCGCCCCACCCACCGCCTTGCCGGTATCGAGCGCCTCGAGCGCGGCAAGCCGCTCGCGCTCGTCCCGCAAGCGTTGCGCGACGCGCTCGAGTACTTCGGCGCGGCCGCCCAGCGGCATTCGACGCCAGACGCCCTCGTCGAAGGTGCGCCGAGCCGCGGCGGTCGCGTCGTCGATCTCCGTGCCTGACGCCTCTGACCAGCGCGCGATCTCCGAACCGGTCGACGGATCGAGCACGCCATGCGTCGGACCGTCACGGCGCTCCACGCCGTCGATCCACTGCGGGTACGGATCCGATGCGAGCCACGACGGCTCGATGCCGGGCCTGCGAAGTTGCGTCATGACACGATGCTCGCGCGCAAACCGTGCCGCCGCCGAGTGTGCCGCGGGCCCGATGTGCGCGCTGGGTACCCCGCCTTATGCTGCCGGGACCATGCAGGAACCGGCGCCCGAGCACAATCCCACGCCTGTCGATCTGCTCGTGAGCGGTGGCGACGTGGTGACCATGAACGCGCGCCGAGAGGTGCTCGTCGGCGGCACCGTTGCCATCCGAGGCGACCGCATCGTCGCCGTCGGCTCGACGCATGAGCTCCGTGCGGCGTATCCCGACGCCGACGTTCTCGACGCGCGCGGATGCGTTGTCACACCCGGGCTCGTGAACGCGCACGAGCACCTCACGGGTGATCCCCTCGTTCGGAGCTGCATCCCCGATCTCCTGCCGCCCGGCGCATCGATCTTCGAGTGGTCGGTGCCGCTGCACAGCGCCCACACCGGTGACGACGACGAACTGTCGGCCCTGCTCGCCTCGGCCGAGGCGTTGCGCTATGGCGTCACGACGCTCGTCGAGGCGGGCACGGTCGCGCATCCCGATCGCGTCGCCTCGGCCATGACCACCGCCGGCGTGCGCGGCACCATCGGGACGTGGGGTTGGGACATCGACGAAGCACCATTCGCCGCGCCCGCAGCCGAAGTGTTGGAGCGCCAGCGGCACGTGTGCGAAATGTGGCCGTCCGGCGGTCTCGTCGAAGGGTGGGTGACGCTGGTCGGGCACAGTCTCGCGTCCGACGAGTTGCTCACCGGCGCGGCTGACCTCGCACGGGAGCTGCAGACGGGAATGACGATGCATCTCTCGCCGACGTCGTCCGACCCGGAGGAGTATCTCGCCCGGCACGGCTGCCGTCCGATCGTGCACCTCGATCGACTCGGCGTGCTCGGTGAGCATCTCCTGATCGCTCACGGTGTGTGGTTGGACGATGCGGAGGTCGACCTCGTACTCGCGAGCGGCACTGCGGTGGCGTACTGCCCATGGGCGTACCTGCGGCTGGGCCAGGGCGTGTGTCGGATGGGCCGCCACGCCGAGATGGTGGAGCGCGGCGGACGGGTCGCCCTGGGGTGCGACGCATCGAACGCGGGCGATCTCGCGGACATCCTGCGTGCGGCGGCCGCTGCGTCGGGCATCGCCCGCGACTCGCGCGTCGACCCGACGAAATTCGGCGCGGGCACTGCGTTCGAGCTTGCAACCATTCGAGGAGCGCAAGCGATCGGAATGGCTGATCGCATCGGTTCACTCGAGCCGGGAAAGCTCGCCGACATCGTGGTGCACGACACTCGAAACATCACGTGGGCACCGCGCGGCGATTACGCGTTGCACCTCGTTTGGGGCACGGACGGTCGCACCGTGCGAGACGTGGTCGTCAACGGCGAGGTTGTCGTCCGCAACCGTCGGTGCACACGGATCGACGAAGACGACTTGATCGTCGCCGCGGCCGACACCCAGGCGTCGTTGTTCGCGCGTGCGGGCATCACACCTCGATCGACGTGGCCCGTTGTGCCCGCGGAGTAGCAGGAGGGAGTATGCGCGTCGCAGTCGTGACAGGTCCCGGCGCAATCGAGCTGCGCGACGAACCCGACCCCAGCGTCGGCGACGACGAGGTCCTCGTCGCGGTAGGTGCGTGTGGTCTGTGCACGATGGAGCGTCGCCTCTTCCTGGGTGAGAAGCAGGTCTATCCGGTCGCGCCCGGTCACGAAGTCACCGGCCGCGTCATCGGGGTCGGAAACGCCGTTGCCGGGCTCCCAGGGTCGCCGCAGATCGGCGCGACCGTTGCAGTCGACCTGTTGACGCGCTGCGGAACCTGCTCGTCGTGCCGGCGCGGCCGCAGCGCGCTGTGTAAGCAGCCGCAGGGTGGCACGCTGGCGGACGGCACCATTTCGATGGGCGCCGGTCTCGCCGACTACGTGATCGCTCCCGCGGCCCAGGCGTACCCGACCGGCGACGCGCCGATCGAGCACGCGTCGATGACCGAACCGCTCGCGTGTGTTGCGCACTCGGTTCGGCTCGGCGGCTTTCGTGCCGGCGACCGCGTCGCCGTGATCGGCGGTGGGTTCATGGGCCGCCTGCATCTCGCCCTGAGTCGTGCGCTCGGCGCGATCGACATCGGTGTCGTCGATGTGAGCGAGGAGCGGCGAGCCGACGCCGAAGCCGCGGCGGCGGCGTGGACGGCAACTCCCGACGATGCCCGCGCACGGGCGGGCACGAACGACATCGTCTTCATCACCGCCGGCGCGCCGGGCGCGCTCGAGCTCGGACTTGCGCTCGCCGATGACGCGGCGACCATCGTCCTGTACGGCGCCTTTCCCAAGGACCTCGCAGTTCCGGTCGCGCCCGACGCGATCCATCACCACGAACTCTCGATCGTCGGCGTGTACAGCCAAGAGCCGGAGGACTGGCGCACCGCGTCGGCGTTCATCGCGTCGGGCGCGGTCGCGGCCGATCTCGACGCGCTCGTGACCGCGCGCTACGAGCTCGAC
>JBKPCL010000006.1:0-6567 GCA_046727335.1 Actinomycetota bacterium | reverse complement strand
CGCCCGCCACGCCCGCGGCAATCCCGGCTCCGCGTAGACGGCTGCTCATCCGAGGTAGCTCCGCGGAACCCGCGGTCCGATGCCGCACACGATCGTGTAGGCGATCGTGCCGACGCGCTCGGCCCACTCCGAGGCCAGGATCTCGTGTTCGCCCTGGCGCCCGATCAGCACGACCTCGTCATCGACCTCGACCGGCGCGTCGCCGACGTCCACCATGAGTTGGTCCATGGTGACGGTGCCCGCGATCGGGCAGCGGCGGCCGCGAACCAGTACTTCGGCGCCGTGATGCGCAAGTTCGCGGGGGACCCCGTCGGCATAACCGATCGGAACCGTTGCGATGCGCGTCGGCCGTCCCGTCTCGTAACGCAGGCCGTAGGACACGCGCGCACCCGCGGCAAGCGCCTGCACGTACGACACCCGCGCCTTGAGCGCCATCGCAGGAACGAGCGGCACGCAGTGCTCGAACGCAGGCGCCGGGGCAATGCCGTACACACCGATCCCGACGCGCACTATGTCGTAGCGAGCGTCGGCGACGGCCAGCGCAGCCGCGGTATTCGATGCGTGCACGATGCCCGTAGGGATGCGTCGTTCGCGCAGCTCCTGCAGCACTTCTTCGAAGCGGCTCCGTTGTGCGCCCGTGTATTCGTTGCCCGGTTCGTCGGCCACCGCGAAGTGCGTGCAGACGCCGGCCAGCCGCAGCTCGGGCCGGTCGAGCACGTGCGTCGCAAGATCGACCGCGTCTTCAGGCGGGCAGCCCACACGGTGCATGCCGGTGTCGACCTTCAAGTGCACCGGGAGCGGCATTGCATCGTGGTGCGCGACGGCCTTGGCGAGCGCGTCGATGCCACTCGTCGTGTAGACGACCGGCGTGAGCCCTCGCGCGACGACAGTCGAGGCGGCTTCCGGCACGGGCTCGGAGAGCACGAGCACTGGTGCGTCGATGCCCGCATCGCGAAGCTCGACACCTTCCTCGACGAGCGCGACGCCGAGTTGCTCGGCGCCGGCCTCGAGGGCGGCGCGCGCCACAGGGACGGCTCCGTGTCCGTAGCCGTCGGCCTTGACGACCGCAAGCACAGAAGCCGGCTGCACGACGGCGCGCAGCGTGCGCACGTTCGCCCGAACCGCCCCGAGATCGATCTCCGCCCAGACTGGCCGGTACACCGTCACGTCGTACGCGCGATGAACCGGACGACGTCGCCGCGGGCCACGATTCCGACGACGTCGCCGTTGGCGTCGACGACCGGGACGTGGGTGAGCTTCTTGTCGTACATCAACGTCGCAAGGTCTTCGAGCGAGGCGTCGGGTCCGATCGTCGGGGGGTCGGATTGCATCACGTCGCCGACCGTCGCGCCCGCGATCTTCCTCAGCTCCTTTTCGAGATGCGCCATCTCGCCCGGGAAGGGCACGCCGAGCCCGAGAAAGTTGAAGAAGGTCGGCGCGTGGACGCGTGCCTCGGACGCGACGAGGTCGTCGTCGCGCAACAAGCCGACGAGCTTCCCGGACCCGTCGACGACGGGCATGGCCGCGATATTGCGATCAGCGAGCTCGTCGGCCGCTTCGGTCACGGGCTGCTCGGGACGAAGCGTGGCGACCGGCGCGGTCATGACCTCGCGAACAGCGGGATCATCGGCCATTCACACCTCCGCGGTGTCGGATCGGGAACGGAGCAGTTCCAGCGTAGGGTGCAGCGCCGCGATCAGGTCGGAAGCGACGAGATCGGGCGCGGTGCCTGCTACGCGTGCCGCGAGTCCGTGCAGGTGAGCGCCGGTCGCGGCGGCGAGATACGGCGCCGCGCCGTCGGCCATCAGTCCCCCGATAATCCCCGTCAACACGTCGCCGGTGCCCGCGGTGGCAAGCGCGGGACTGTCGACACGGTTGATCACCGCGTCGCCGTGGGGATGGGCGATCACTGTGCCCGGACCTTTCAAGAGCACCACGGCATTGGTGCGCGCCGCGAGTTTTCGCGCCGCCGCGACGCGGTCCTCTCCGACCGGTTCACCAGCCAGCCGCTCGTACTCACCGGCGTGCGGCGTGAGCACCGCAAGTGGAAGACCAGCCGTGTGTCGCACGCGCAATGGCGCAGGATCGGCAGCAAGGGCGTTGAGCGCGTCGGCATCAACGACGATCGGCGTAGGACATTCCGCGATGATCCGTCCGATCGCTGCTTGCGTTCGCGGATCGCGTCCGAGGCCCGGGCCGATGGCCACCGCGCGGAACCGGCCGACGCCCTCGAGCACGGCACGCGCAGCATCCTCGGCAAGCGCGCCGCCTTCGGTGGCGGGCAACGCGCGGGTGACGATCTCGTCGGCTGACGCACGCGCGGCAGCCTCGCGACCGGGCAGCGCGCACACAACCATGCCCGCACCACTGTGCGCGGCGGCGTGACTCGACATCATCGGCGCGCCGACCATGCCGGTCGAGCCGCCGACGACGAGGAGACCGGCCGACCACTTGTGCGCGTCGGCGCCGCGCCTTGGCAATGCGAGGTCGCGCTCCTCGAGGACGTGCAGGTCCGGCGCGCCGGGGTCGACACCGATGTCGACGAGCTCGACCCGCCCGGCGAGTGTCCGGCCGGGCTCGAAGAGCAAGCCCGGTTTCAGCGCCGCAAAACAGACGGTCGAGTCGGCGGCGACGGCCGGGCCCGAGGCGGTCCCCGTCGCGCCGTCGACACCAGAGGGAATGTCGACGGCGAGCACGGTCGCGCGAGCGGCTTCGAACACGCCGACTACCTGCGCGGCATCGCCTTCGAGCCGCCCACGAAATCCGGTTCCGAACATGGCGTCGATCGCGATGTCGGCGCGCGCCACTGCGCGCTGCAGGAACGCACCGTCGATTCCGTCCGCGAGCGCGAACTCGTCGACGCCGATTCCGCGGGCTCGCAAGACGCGTGCCGCCACCCGACCGTCGGCGCCGTTGTTCCCTTTCCCGCAGACGGCGACCGCTCGCCGTCCATAGGTACCAGCGAGCAAGCGGAGGGCGTGGCGCGCGACGGCTCGTCCCGCGCGTTCGACCAATGCCGCTTCGGTCGTGCCGGCCGCGATGGCGCGACGATCGGCCGCGGCCATCTCGTCGGGTGTGAGGACCGGTTTCACGCCCTCCACTCGTCGGCCAGGCGCACCACCGGCTCGGTCAAGAGGTCAGCGAGCGGGATCCGCCCGAGCACGTCGTCGCGCATGACGGGCTCGGTCTCCGTCACCTGGTCGGCGATCGCGTGGTACCGGTCGCGGTAACCCTCGAGCACACGCCGGGCGACGTCGGGCGAGAGCCGGTCGTGGAACCGCACGTGGAGCAGCGTCAGTCCCGTCGTCTGGTTGCTCTTCACCTCGGGCACGATGACGAGCGTCCGAGCGTCGGCGCGTCCGCGCACGACGGTGACTTCGCGCTCGAACGCGACGTGACGCTTGGTGCCGCGCAGCATCGGATTGGACTCGGTTCGCGACCGGATGTCGCGCGCGATGCCACCGCGGTCCACGACGGTGATCGTGTCACCGTCGATGGAATAGCGGGTCCAGCCGGCGACAGCGTCGACCGCCGGATCCAGCGCGACGAGCGTTCGCAACGCCCGGTAGGTGAGGCTGTCGCGCGGTGTGCCGGCCGCGAGCAATTCCTGGACGAGGGGCACGCGCAGCAAGGTCTCGTCGGAGCGCGAGATCCCGACCGTGACCGTCTTGGCCTGGTGCTTGATGGCGTCGATCGGCCGCGTCAATTCGTCGATGGCCTTGGTGAGGGCGACCGCGAGGTCTTCGACGACGACGCTCGGCGTGCCGACCTTGCCGAACTCCACCTGGTACGCGTCGAGGTGTACGACGCCGGTTGCGTAGCGCAACAACGACGCGACCTGCACGGCAGTGGCGGCCTCCAGGCAGCCGTCATACGAACCGGTGCGGAGGCCGTCGAAGAAGCGCGCTGCGTGCGGCTCGAGCTGCTGGGCGAGCACGCGCATCGGATCGCGCCCATCACGCGCGGGAAAGAAAGCTTGCTCGATCGCACCACGTGCCTCGCGCAGCGGACGTGCCGACGCGTCAATTGCGAGCGCGGCCTCGTAGGCGAACAGGTGGCCCGCCATCGTGCACAACACGAACGCAAGGACGGGGTGGACAGCCGGCACGAATAGCGTTTCGACGGCTGCTTCGAAGCGGTCCTCGTCGTCATCGGCGATGACGATCGGCGCCGCCTTGTGCGCGCGGTAGATCGCGAGCTCCTTGGCCACGTCGTCGGCGGTTGATCCATGCAGGCCCGCCGCGCACACGAGGATCATGGGCTCCGAGGACAAGTCGATGTGTTTCTTGTCTTCGGTGACGTCGCACGCGATCGACTTGTAACAGAGCTCGGAGAGTTTGATGCGTATCTCTTGCGCCGCGACCCGGTTGATGCCGTTCCCGACGACCGCCCACGACCGCCGGTGCAGCGCATGCCGTTGGGCAGCCGCCGCAAACGTCGTCCGCCGTTCGAGCAACTCCGACATCGCGAGAGGGAGCTCGCGCAGCGCGCTGAGTATTTCGTGGCGCTTCGTGCGCGCGACGTCGTCGTCGGCGCCGAGCTCGACCGCGATCGCAAACGCGAGGACGAACCCCGCCGCGACTTGTGCGTAGAACGCCTTGGTGGAAGCGACGCTCATCTCGACGTCGCGACCGTCGGAGGTGTAGAGCACGCCGTCGCTCTTGTCGACGAGATCGCTCTGCCGTCGGTTCACGATCGAGATGACGGACGCACCACGCGCCCGCGCGAGGTCAACGGTGCGGTTCGTGTCGGTCGTGGTGCCCGATTGCGAGATGGCGACGACAAGCGTGTCGCGCATCGCCGGCGCGAGGCCGAACCCGGAGAGCTCGGTCGCGGTGATGGCCTCGATCGCGGGCGCGGAACTCGGCAGCCGAACCGCTGAGAGCGCGGCGCGCAATGCGTGGACCAGGCTCTGCCCGGCGATCGCGGCGGTGCCCTGGCCGATGACGAGAATGCGGCCGATCGAACCCGCGCGCAGACGTTCCCGGACGGCTTCCGGCAAGGCTTCGGGCGGGAGCGAGACGTCGAGCCGGCCGTCCCGATCGACGACCTTGCCGCGCAGCGTCTTGCGGAACGACGCCGGGGCCTCTGCGATCTCCTTGAAGAGGTAGTGCGGCGCGTTGCCGCGGTCGACATCGCGCGTCGTGATCTCGGGCGTGTGCAGCTCTTCGAGGCGGACCGGCAGCGCACGACCGTCGTAGGAGCGGCGTTCGATACCGGCAACAGTGCCCGCGAGGGTCGCGTCGACGACGACGACCTGGCCCTGGGTCGCCGGGTTCCCAGGGTCCAGCATGGTCTCGCCGTCGAGGCGCAGATAACGGTCGCACTCCTCGACCAGTCCGTAGGGCTCGCTCGCGATCACGAAGGTGTCGTCCGCCAGACCGACGTACAACGCCTGACCGCTGCCTCGCTGCGCGAGGAGCAGCTTTCGAGGCGCCGCGGTCGACTGGGCCGCGATCGCAACCGAACCTTCGAGTGACGACACGGTGCTCCGGAACGCCTCGACAAGCGAGTCGCCGTCGCTCATGCGCCGGCGGACGAGCGCAGGAATGATCTTGGCGTCGGTCGTGATCTCCGGCGGGAAACGAAGCCCGCCGAGAGCTTTGAGATCCGCGTAGTTGTCGACGTCACCGTTCAGCGCGGCAACGACGTACGGGCCGATCTCCGCGTCCAGCTCTTCGTGGTTCAGCGGATGCGCATTCGGCTCGGAGATGATCCCGACACTCGCCCAGCGCGTGTGCGCCAGCACGAAGGCTTCGGCGCCGTCGGCCCGGACGGCGAGGCGCAGGAGGTCGTCGTGTCGGATCTGGTCGCGCAGCCTCGCCGTGTTGTCGCCGAGCTCACCGATCTCGGCTGCCGTCTTGTAGACGAAGCTCAGCTGCCCGTCCGGCGTCCGCACCGCGCCGCCGGTGAAGAGCGAATCTGCGCGCCGAGCCTCGACCATGCGTTCGACGGTGGGGTCCTCGAGATCGAGGCCGTGGCCGGTGACGACAACGTGCAGCCCCGCCGAGTCACGCCCGCGCACCTCGAGACGGTCGAGCGCCGACAAGGCGATCTGGATCGAGTGGAACGCGTCGAGGGCAGCGCGACTCCCGAGACCACCCGGGGCCAGGTCCTCGACGGCTCGTGCCGTCCGGAGACGATCGCACCACACGCTCCAGACCGCGTCCTTGCACGCGATCACGCCCGCGTTGAGCGCTTCGATTGCGGCGCTCTCGCCGGTCAGCGCGTCGAGACGCGACTCGACGGCAGTCAACGCGTCAGCCAGGCACGCGCAGCGGTGATCGATCGCGGCGCGACCCACTGGGTCCGCGAGCAACGCCGCTGTCCCGCTCGGGCCGCGCAGCTGCCGGTCGACCTCCGCCACGGCGGCCGCGACCTCGTGCAGCTCCGTGGCCGTTGTTTCCTGGCGCGTGGCGCGGAGGTGGGCTTCGGCCTCGTCGAGCGCCGCGGCCAGCACGGAGAGCGCTGGTACGTCTCGACCACTGCGGCCGCGCACCACCGCGACGATTCCGCACATCGCAGGAAGTGTAGGGGTGCCGTCCTCATCCGAGGATCAGCGGAGCA
>JBKPCL010000005.1:0-18367 GCA_046727335.1 Actinomycetota bacterium | reverse complement strand
CACCGTCGGCGAGCCGACCGTTCGGCCGGACGGGGAACACGTCGATGGTTCCGTGGCTCTTCGTCGTGACGACGAGGTCATGACCGTCGGGTGTGAGACCGACCTGACCGGGCGAGTCGAGGAAGAACGGGGGATTGTCGTTTCCGAGGCCCAACGAGCGCGTCGAACCGTTGATCGCGTGCAGCCTGCCCCCGGCAATGCGGAAGCCGGAAACTGCACCGTCGCCGCCGGCGTCGAGCGCGTACAACAGGTCACCGCGCACGGCGATGCTCGTCGGGAAGGCACCCCCCGACGCGATCACCTGACGCAGCGACAGCTGCAAGCCATCGACCGCGAACGTCGAGATCGAGTCGCTGCCGGCATTCACCGTGAACAAGAGATTGTCGGCGCGGTCGTAGACGACCGAACCCTGCGACGCGAGCGGGTCGACGACGGCACCGGGTTGATGCCCTCCTGTTCCTCCGGTTGCGAACGAACCTGCGGAGGTGAGGGTGCCGTCCGCGGCACGCGAGTACACCAGGATCGCGTTTCCCGCGGGATCGTTTGTTTGCGCGAAGACGGCAGGCGCGTGTGATGCGACCTGCCCTCCCGCGTCGGCGTGCGCAGCCGAGACCGGCAACGCAAGCGCCAACACGACCGCAAGCGACGAACCGAGGACGAGTTTGCAGGGAAATCTCATAGACGCTCCTCATAGCGACGTTGCTGACGGGCTCGACCATAAGAACGTCGTGCGAGAGCACCCAGCGCAGACGAACGTTGTTTCGCAAATCGTGAGATGTCGCTCCGGCGCTGCTTACGATTCGCGAAATTCATTGACCGCGGCGGCGTGCTCGACGCACCGGCCGTACGCTTTTGGAATGCGCGTCCTCGTCGTCGAAGACGATCACACGGTTCGAGACGTCGTCGTTCGGTACCTCGAACGCGAAGGTCTCACTGTCGACGCCGTCGGCGACGGTCGCGAAGCTCTCGGCCACGCCGCGAAACGGTGGCCCGACCTCGTCGTGCTCGACCTCATGCTTCCGGGCATCAACGGGTTCGACGTCTGCCGGCGACTGCGCGCGCAGGCGCCCGTCCCTGTGATCATGCTCACCGCGCGAGGCTCTGAGGAGGATCGGATCGTCGGCCTCGACTTGGGCGCCGATGACTATGTCGCCAAGCCGTTCTCACCGCGCGAGCTCGTCGCGCGCGTGAAAGCAGTGCTCCGGCGGGCCTCGGCAGGAGTTACCGCACTCGACGCGCGACCGGCCGAGATCGCGGTCGGCGACCTCGACCTCGACGTTGCCGCGCGTGAAGTGCGACGGGCAGGTATTCCACTTCCGCTGACCGCGCGCGAATTCGATCTCCTGCACTTCCTCGCGACCCATCCGCGTGTCGCGTTCCGGCGCGACGAGCTCCTCGCGCACGTCTGGGGCTACAGCTACGGCGACGCCTCGACCGTGACGGTCCATGTCCGTCGCCTGCGCGAAAAGATCGAAGCCGATCCCGCCGAGCCTCGCCACATCATCACCGTCTGGGGTGTGGGCTATCGGTGGGAGCCGTGAACCGCCTGTCGCCGCGACTGGCGGCGGGGGCAGTCATCGCCTGCGGCGCCCTCGCCGTGAGCGCACTCTCGATCCAGGCCGCAATGTCGACGGGCGACGCGCTCCAGCTCGCGCTCATCGCGGCAGGGGTCGCGCTCGTCGGACTCGTGGCCGGCGCCGCAGTCCTGCGCGCACTCGCTGGTCGTTCGATCGCTTCGCAGACCATCGCCCTCGTCGTTACGACCATCGCGGCGCTCGGTCTCGGCGTGTATGTCGCCGCGCGCCGTATGTTCATCAGCCATCACGACCTCGGGGCGCTCGCCGTCGTCCTCGTTGCCGCCGGCACCGTCGGCGTTGCCTCAGCCCTCGTGCTCGCTTCACGCGTCGGCCGCGCGGTGGACGCGCTCGCGCGTGCGACCCGAGACATCGATCTCGACGAAGGTGTGTCGGTCGCCACCGCGACACCACCAGCCGCACTCGAGCTCGTGAGACTCGGTGACGAATTGCGGTCGATGGAACGACGGCTCGCCCAGGCGTCGACGCGGGAACGCGTGCTCGAGACCTCTCGGCGCGAACTCGTCGCGGCGGTGTCACACGATCTCCGCACCCCGCTCGCCGGCATGCGCGCCATCCTCGAGGCACTCGAGGACGAGATCGTGGACGACGAGGCGACGAAGCAGCGCTACCTCCACACGCTGCACGACGAGGTGCGCCGGCTGAGCGCCCTCGTCGACGATCTCTTCGAGTTGAGCCGGGCTGAATCCGGGGCCTTGAGCCTGCAGCTGGAGCGGGTCGCGCTCACAGATCTCGTCTCGGACGCGCTCGCCGGCTTTGCGCCGGTCGCGGCCGCGAAGCGAGTCCGACTGGTCGGAACCGTCGTCGGAGAGCCGCCCGCCGTGTCCGTGTCGCCCCCTGAGGTTCTGCGCGCGCTGCGCAATCTGCTCGAGAACGCAATCCGGCACACACCGAGCGATGGGAGCGTCGCGGTCGAGGTCGGAGTCGACGTCGATCACCCGTCGGTCGCGTTCGTCTCGGTCCGGGACACGGGCGGTGGCGTCGCCGAGCAGGATCTCCCGCGTGTCTTCGACGTCGCCTTCCAAGGGGACCCGGCTCGCAGGGCCGGCGGAGGGGGACTCGGTCTCGCGATCGCGAAGCGGTTCGTCGAGGCGCACGACGGTGAGCTCGTGGCGCGCAATGAAGGCGACGGCGCCCGCTTCACAGTGTGGCTGCCGTGCGCGCCGCGTTGAGTTCGTCAGTCGTCCAGCACGGCGAGATCGAGGCGGCGGAGCCGTTCCGGGTCAGCGATTGCGTCGATCTCGACGATCTTGCCGCGCGCGACGGTGAAGCCCATGACGGAGAACGGCTTTCCACCGGGCGCAACCACGACACCGGCTGCGCCGTTCACCAGCGCCGGCCGTACGAAGGGGGACAGCCGGGCGAAGGTCAGCGCCCGACTCGCGACTTCTTCCGCGCCGTGCGCCACCACTGACGCGGCCGGACGCACGACACCCCCGTCGGAGCGCAGCACGACGTCGGGATCGAGGACTGCGACGAGGGCGTCGAAGTCGCCGTCGCGCGCAGCGGCGAAGAAGGCGTCGACAACCTCGCGCTGACGCGTGAGATCCGTTTCGGAAGCGGTGGCGGCGGCGCCTGCGACTCGCCGCCGCGCTCGGCTCGCGAGCTGTCGGGCCGCGTCGGGTGACCGCCCCACGATGGGCGCGATCTCGTCGAAGGGCATCGAGAACATGTCGTGCAACACGAACGCGAGCCGCTCGCCGGGAGCGAGCGTCTCGAGCACGACGAGCAACGCGAGACCGACCGAGTCGGCGAGCAGCGCCTCGTGTTCGGGGTCGAGGCCGTCCTCACGGCTCACGATCGGATCGGGCACGTGCACGCTCATCGGTTCCTCGCGCCGTGACTCGCGCGAGCGCAGCATGTTCAGGCACACTCGCGCGACGACCGTCGTCAGCCATCCGCCGAGGTTCTCGATGCCGTCGCCGCCGGCGCGGCTCAGTCGTAGCCACGCCTCCTGCACCGCGTCGTCGGCCTCGCTCAGCGAGCCGAGCATCCGGTAGGCAACGGCGCGCAGGTGGGTGCGGTACTGCTCGAACTGCTCGGCGAGCCAGTCATGCTGGTCCATCGGTCACATTCCTTGTTCGCCACGTGTCATTGCAGTGACCCTTCAAACGCATCGGATGTGACGCAAAGGAGAGCTCATCATGGAGGCACCTCGGAAGATCGCAGTCGCGGGAGGCACCGGCCGGGTGGGGCACCACGTCGTCGACGTGCTCCGGGAGCGTGGACACGACGTCGTCCCCATGTCACGGGCGACCGGCGTCGACGTCATCACCGGGCAAGGCCTGGCGGCGGCCTTGGATGGCGTGGAAGTCGTCATCGACGCCGCGACCGGACCGTCGCCCGAACAAGAGGCCGCGACGGAGTTCTTCACCACCGCGACACAGAATCTCCAGAAGCTGGGTGAGGCGGCCGGAGTGAAGCAGGTGATCGTCGTGTCGATCATCGGGATCGACCGGTTCACGGGCGGCTACAGCGCCGCGAAACTCGCCCACGAGCGCGCCATGCTGTCGGGTCCGATCCCGGCGCGGATCGTGCGCGCCGCACAGTTCCACGAGTTCGTCGAGCAGCTCATCGACTGGGGCCGGCAGGGCGACGTGAGCTACGTGCAGAAGATGCGTACCCAGCCCGTCGCCGCCGGACCGTCGCCGAAGCGCTCGCGGATCTGGTGACCGGCGCGGCTTCGCTGCCCGCGGCGTGGTCGTCCGGCGCGTCGTTCCTCGAGATCGCGGGCCCGCGGGAGGAATACCTCGTCGACCTGGCGCAACGGTTCACGAGCCGCCGCGGTGATCCCGTGAAGATCGAGCCGTGGAGCAACCCGGACGATCCCGATCGGGAGCTGTATGAGAACGGCGCGCTGCTCCCTGGTCCCGACGCGCTGCTCGGCGGCCCGACGTTCGAGGAGTGGCTGGACGCGGCGGCGCGATGACATTTGCCGGCCGCGACGGTCTGATCAACGGGGCGAGCGCATCGCCACGCGTGCAGGGAGGACTCGTTGAGAACGATCGTCGTGCGCTACACAACGAAGCCTGATCGAGCGGATGAGAACCAGAAGCTCATCGAGCGCGTATTCGAGGAGCTCGATGACCGGGCGCCGGACGGCTTCGGCTACGCGAGCTTCCGTCTCGAGGACGGCGTGAGCTTCGTGCACGTCGTGGTCGAGCGGTCGGAGGGCACGATCTCGCTCAACGACATCGCCGCGTTCCGGGAGTTCGTCGCCGGGATCCAGGAGCGGTGTGTCGAGCCGCCGGTCGCGCAGGAAGCGACGGTCGTTGGCTCGTACCGCTTCTTCCGCTAGCGACTGCTGAGGAACTCGGCGGCAACGCGCTTCGGAACGACCATCTGCCACGCGTCGAGCACCAGCTCGCGCATCTCGGCGTTGTCGATGGCGTCGAGCCGCACGACGACCCAGTTGAACCGTTGGTCCGAGGGCCGCGGCATCGAGAACTTCTCCGGCTCCGACGCGACTAGTGCGGCCCGTTCGGCCTTCGGGAACCCGAAGCCCATCATCGTTTCGTCGCGTGAGAAGGCGACGTAGACGATCCGGCCGACCCGGAACTTCACGCGGTCGTGCACCAAGACCTCGTAGCTGCGAGGCAGCGTGGAGGCGAGGGCGCGGACGTCGTCGATCGTCGTCATCGCCCCCCGACGATAGGCCGTCCCAAGAAAATTCTTCGCCGATGTCCTCTGGCGGGTCGGCCGTTCGTAGCTGGGGTGAGAGGCCGGCGCCGGGCCGGCACCGACGAAGGGAGCGACCCGATGACCGTGACCACGACCTTCACTCCGTCAGCCGTTCGAGACGAGACCTCCGGGCGCGTCAGCGCCAAGTGAGTGTGGGGGACCGGCCTGGTTGCCGGCGCCGCTGCCGCCGTCGGCACCTCGACGGTCGCCGCTCTCGCGCACGGCGCCGGTGTGTCGCTCGACGTCGGCGGGTCGTCGATCCCGGTGGCCGGATTCGCGCAGCTCACGCTCGTGGCCGCCGTCATCGGCACGATCCTCGCACTGGCGCTCTCGCGTCGGGCCGCTGTCCCGCAGCGCACCTTCGTCCGGACGACGATCGTGCTCACCGTGCTGTCGATCGTTCCCGACGGGCTGGTCGACGCGCAGGTTGCAACCAAGCTGACGCTCGCGCTGACTCACGTGGTGGCTGCCGCCATCGTCATTCCCGCCCTCGCATCCCGACTGAACAACCGCTAGCACACAACCCACGAACACCGACCAAGACTCTGAAAGGACGATCACCATGACGCTCTATCTCCTTGCCGTGCACCAGAGCCCCGACGCCCCGCCGCCTCCGCCCGACCAGATGCAGAAGGCGTTCGACCAGGTCGACGCGTTCAACGAAGAGGTGAAGCGTGCCGGCGCGTGGGTGTTTGCGGGCGGCCTGCACGATCCGTCGATCGCTACCGTCGTGCGCGTCGAGGACGGCGAAACGATCGTGACCGACGGTCCATTCGCCGAGACCAAGGAACAACTCGGCGGGTTCTGGATCATCAACGTTCCCGACCTCGATGCCGCGCTCGACTGGGCGGCCCGAGGATCAGCCGCGTGCATGGGACCGGTCGAAGTTCGTCCGTTCCAAGACGACACCGAACCGTGATCGACTGTGCGGTCCGTCGGTACTGCAGACCTCGAGCGGATCTTCCGGGAGGAATCCGGACGGGTCGTCGCAACCCTGGTCCGCCTCTTCGGCGACATCGACATCGCCGAAGAGGCGGTCCAGGAAGCGTTCGTCGTCGCGAGCGAGCGCTGGCCGGCCGACGGGCTGCCACCGAATCCCGGGGGCTGGATCACCACGACGGCACGCAACCGAGCGATCGACCGTCTGCGGCGCGAGGCGTCGCGTCATGACCGTCACGCGCAGGCCGCGCTGCTCCACGAAAGTGCCGAGCCATCCGAAGCGGTCGGCGACGTGAGGGACGACCGGCTCCGGCTCATCTTCACGTGCTGTCATCCCGCCCTCGTGCCGAGCGCGCAGATCGCGCTGACACTGCGATTGCTCGGCGGACTCGAGACACCCGACATCGCCCGAGCGTTCCTGGTACCCGAGCAGACGATGGCGAAGCGACTCGTACGAGCGAAGCAGAAGATCCGCGACGCCAAGATCCCGTACCGAGTACCGCGCGACGAGGAGCTCCCGAACCGGCTGCGGCCGGTCCTCGCCGTCATCTATCTCATCTTCAACGAGGGATATACCGCGTCGGAGGGTGATGAGCTCATCCGCACCGACCTGTGCGCGGAAGCCATCCGCCTTGCCCGACTGCTCGCCGAGCTGATGCCCGACGAACCGGAGGTCCTCGGACTTCTCGCGCTGTTGGTGCTGACGGAGTCGCGCCGACCGGCGCGTACCGCCGCGGACGGAACCATGGTGCTGCTCCCGGACCAAGACCGGTCGCTCTGGAACCGCGAGCTCATCGCCGAGGGCCAGGCGATCGTGCGGCAATGCCTCCGACGGAACATGCCCGGTCAGTATCAGATCCAAGCCGCCATCAACGCAGTGCACAGCGACGCGGCATCGGCGCGCGACACCGACTGGAGCCAGATCCTCCAGCTCTACGACCAGCTGCTCGCGGTCACGAAAAGTCCGATCGTGGCGTTGAACCGCGCCGTCGCCGTCGCGGAAGTGCAGGGCGCGGCGCCCGCGCTGGCCGCGGTCGACAGCCTCGATCTCGACTCGTACCACCTGTTCCACTCCACGCGGGCCGATCTGCTGGTCCGCCTCCAGCGGTACGACGAGGCGCGCGAGGCCTACGAGCGCGCCATCGCCCTGACGAACAACGCCGCCGAGCGCCAGCTGCTCGAGCAGAAGCGGCGGGCGGTGGGGCGATGAGTTTGTCCGACCCGGGTGGTCGGAACAGATGGTGACGCGCGATCGCGAGGAGACGATGCGATGAGCCTTCCGAAGATCAGCACCCGGGCCGAGTGGCTCGCGGCACGCGAGCAACTGCTCGAGAACGAGAAGCAACTGACGCGTCAGCGCGACGTACTCAACATCGAGCGGCGCAACCTGCCGATGGTAGAGGTCGAGAAGGACTATGTGTTCGACGGCCCGAGCGGCAAGGTTCGCCTCATCGACATGTTCGAAGGTCGTCGGCAGTTGATCATCTACCACTTCATGTTCGATCCCGAGTGGGAAGACGGCTGCCCGAGCTGTACGGCCGGCACCGACGAGATCTCGCCCGGCTTCCTCGAACACCTTCACACGCGTGACACGAGTTACGCGATGGTGTCCCGCGCGCCGCTCGCCAAGCTCGAGCGGTGGAAGGCGAAGCGGGGCTGGGACATCCCCTGGTACTCGTCGTACGGCTCCGACTTCAACTACGACTTCGGCGTCACGATCGACGAGTCGGTCCGCCCCGGCGAGTACAACTACCGGACCAAAGCGGAGTACGAGGCGCTGGGCGAGGCGTTCTTCGATGCCGAGCAGCCGTTCGAGATGCCCGGCCGCAGTTGCTTCCTCCAGGTGGACGGCCGCGTCTTCCACACGTACTCGCAGTACGCCCGCGGGCTCGAGTCGACGGGCGGCTCCTATTACTTCCTCGACCTCACCGCGCTCGGGCGCCAGGAGGACTGGGAGGAGCCGAAGGGCCGCAGCGAGTCGGCCCGCGCGGCCATCCCCGACTTCGCGTCCTAGGCCGCGACCGAACGAACTGGCTTGAGCAGCAGCCCTGTGCGGGCCGTCACTCACGCCGGTTGAGAGGTCGGTCTGAGGTGCGGATGTGCCGTACGTCACGCGATCTAAGGGGGTGGCCCGTTCGGGACTAGGCAGTGTCCCAATGACGGCCGGGACGCCTTAGCCGCACCCTGGAGGAGTAGCGATGAGCGCCAGGGAGGCCGCCATGTACCCGATGTCGATGAGCGCAGCCCACCAGCTGGTTTCGGACCGGCGTGCCGCGCACGAGGCGACCGCCAACCGGCATCGCTTGCGCCGTCTGTTCTCGCGGCGCGGCGTGGAGGCGCTGGAGCCCGTGCCCGTGGCGCAGCCGACGTTGGTTGTCGTTCCGTGCGGGGGCGGCCAGCCGACCAGTTCTGAGGCCGAGCGGACGGTGGCCTGACGCACCCAGGGTCGGCGACAATGCAGCTGGTGGGGACCCGCGTTTCGAGTCCTGCCTTCATCGGTCGTGTCGAGCCGCTGCATCGCCTGCAAGCTGCGCTCGCGCGCGCCGCAGGCGGCGAGTCGAGCGCCGTGGTCGTCGGCGGCGAGGCCGGTGTCGGCAAGACCCGACTCGTGGCCGAGCTCTCGGCGCGCGCCGACGGCGCCCGAGTCCTGCAAGGGACTTGCATCGACCTCGGTGAGGGCGGGCCGCCCTTCGGGCCGATGGTCGAGGTCCTGCGGACGCTCGTCCGCGAGGACGGCGCGGCCGCGATTCGCGCCTACGCCGGTCCCGCGGCGGCGGAGCTCGGCCGCCTCGTGTCCGAGCTCGCGTCGCCGGATCAGGATCTCACCATCGAGCCGCCCGGCGGCGCGACCCGTCTGTTCGAAGTCGTGCTCGGCTTCCTCGAACGATTGGCCGCCGAACGCCCGCTGCTGCTCATCATCGAGGACATCCACTGGGCCGACGGCTCGACGCGCGACCTGCTGCGGTATCTCATCCACCAGCTCGGGCCGGCGCCGGTCACGATCGTGGCGACGTTTCGCAGCGACGAGCTCAGTCGCCGGCATCCGTTGCGGCCGTTTCTCGCCGAGCTCGAGCGCAGCGGCCGGGCCGAGCGGATCGAGCTCGAACGCTTCGATCGCGACGACGTCACTGCCCAGCTGCACGGCATTCTCGGTCAGCCGCCGAAGCACGAGGTCGTCGACGCCGTCTTCGCCCGCTCGGACGGCAACGCCTTCTTCACCGAAGAGCTCGTCGCCGCCGGCGGCGATCTACGCACGACCGAGCTGCCGCCGTCGTTGCGGGACGTGTTGCTCGTGCGGGTCGAGGCGTGCTCCGACGCCACGCAGGAACTGCTGCGCATCGCAGCAGCCGCGGGTCGGACGGTCCCTCACGGTCTCCTCGCTGCGGTGGCTGATCGCGACGAAGCGCAACTCAGCGAGCAACTTCGAGAAGCGATCGCCCAACAGCTGATCGAGCCCAACGCGGAGCAGGACTACACGTTTCGTCACGCGTTGCTCCAAGAGGCGCTCTATGACGAGCTGTTGCCCGGCGAGCGGGTCGACGTGCACGCGGCCTACGCGCGCGCGTTGAGCGAGCGGCCCGAGCTTGCCGGTGGCGACCGCGCGAGCGTCTCCGCGCTGCTCGCCCATCACTGGTACGCCGCGCACGAGCTCACCGCCGCGCTGGCCGCCTCGATCGACGCGGCGATGGAAGCAGAACGGGTCGCGGCCGTCCCGGAGGCGCGCCAGCACTACGAACGGGCATTGAGCCTGTGGTCGGCCGCGCCGGGCGATCGTGCCGACCTACCGCTCGACCATCTGGACGTCCTCCGCCGGCTCGCCGACACCGCGTACCTCATGGCGGACTACGACCGTGCGCTCCACCTCATCGACATCGCGATCGCGGAGGCCCGCGCGGAAGGCGATCCGCTACGCGTGAGCGCGCTGCTCGTTCGCCGTGCCCGTTATCTCTGGACGGACGGTTCACCCGGGTCGGCACTCACGCAGTACGAAGAAGCGCTGGCGACCTGCCCCGCGTCGCCGCCGACGACGCAACGGGCCCAGGCGCTCGCCGCGTACGGGCAAGCGCTGATGCTCGTCTCGCGCAGCACCGAGGCCGTCGACGTGTGTCGTGAGGCGATCGAGGTCGCGACCGTCACCGGTGACCGCGCGACGGTCGGACACGCGCGCAACACACTCGGTACTGCACTTGGCGCGCTGGCGCGGTTCGACGAAGGCATCGCGCTGATACGAGATTCGCTCGTCATCGCGCGCGAGGTCGACAACCTCGACGACATCTGCCGCGCGTACACCAACCTCTCGGAGACCCTCTTGGCGTGTCAGCAACTCGATGAAGCGCTCGAGGTGGCTCGCGAGGGTGCAGTCTTCGCGCGCAGCCTCGGATTTCACCGTGCGTACGGCAGCTACCTCCTCGCAAACGTCGCGATGATCTCCTTCCAGCGCGGCGACTGGGACGATGTGGAGGAAGTCACGACCGCGGCGCTGGCGCTCGGCGCGCAGAGCATGGCGGCGCTGCGAGTGAACGTCGTGCGCGCCCGCATGCTCGTCGCTCGCGGCGACCTCGACCGCGCCGAGCAACCTGTCGCCGCCGCCCTCGCGATCGCGGTGCGCGCCGACGACGTGCAACACGGGGCGATGGCCCATATGGCGCACGCCGAACTGCTCGCCGCCCGCGCGAATCGGCGCGACGCGATCGGCGCGGCCGAATATGCGGTGCGCGCCGCGGACGCCACCGACGACGTCTTCTATGCCGAGCCGGCGACGCGTCTCGGCGTCGAGATCTCAGCGGAGCTCGCCGAGGACGCTCGCGCGCGTCGCGACGAGGACGCCGTCGCCGATGCCGTCGTGCTCGCCGAGCCGTTTCTGGCGCGCAGCGAGGTGCTCGCCGCGCGCGATGCCGTTGCGGGTCTTCCGCCGCGGACACGCGGCGAGCTGACGACCATTGCTGCCGAACGGCGCCGGCTCGAGGGCGTGGCGGATGTCGCGACGTGGCGCGCCGCGGCCGATGCGTGGCACGCCCTCGGCGAGCCCTATCCCGAAGCTCGGGCGCGGGCCCGCGTGGCGGAAGCGTTGCTCGCCACGCAAGAGCCGCGCGCCGAGATCGAGGGCGAGTTGCGGGCGAGTGCCGCCGTCGCGGACCGGTTGGGAGCCGTGCCACTCCGCGCCGAGATCGCTCGACTCGCCCGCTGGGCACGCGTCGACCTCGACCGAAACGGCGCGGTCGTCGGAGTCGAAAGCGATGGCAGGGGAGAGCAACGGCTGCCGTTCGCGTTGACGCGCCGTGAGCGCGAGGTGCTCGCCTACGTCGCCGACGGACGTACCAACCGTCAAATCGCCGAAGCCCTGTTCATCAACGAGAAGACGGCGAGCGTGCACGTGTCCAACATTCTGGCGAAGCTCGGGGTCGCAAACCGCGCCGAGGCAGCTGCGGTCGCTCACCGAACCGGGCTCGCCGGCGAGTAGCCACGATCGAGCAGCGTCAGTTCCCACAGCTTGCGCGGCGCCAGCCGTGCTCGTTATGGTCTGACAATCAGACAACGTCGGTCCCTCGGCGCGTCATCGGACGAACGCGCGACCTGAGCACGCGTGGAGTTCGTCGCGCTCGGCGCAGCCGCGTTCGCGGCTGGCTTCGTGAACGCAGTCGGCGGAGGCGGCTCACTCATCTCGTTTCCGGTCCTGCTCGCATTCGGGTACGGCGCGGTGCCGGCCAACGTGACGAGCACGACCTCACTGTTCCCCGGCTATATCGGCGGAGCCCACGCGTACCGGCGTGAGCTCTCGCTGCAACGTGAACGCACGCGCGTCCTCGCGGCTTCGTGTGTGATCGGCGCGATCGGCGGTGCGTGCCTGCTCCTGCTCGCGCCACCTTCGGTCTTTCGCGCGGTGGTGCCGTATCTGGTCCTGTTCGGGTGCGTCTTGCTCGCGGTCCAACCGTGGCTCCAGCGGCACGTGCACAAACTCCCGGGAGCGCACCTCGGGGAACGCTCACCCGCGCTGCACATCGGAATGGCACTCGGCGGGGCCTACGGCGCGTACTTCGGTGCCGGCCTCGGCATGGTGCTGTTGGCGTTGCTTGCGCTGTTCATCGTGGAGGAGCTCCAGCGGCTGAATGGTCTGAAGTCGCTCCTGTCGGTGCTGATCAACGCTGTCGCCGTTGTGGCGTTTGCATTGTTCGGGCCCGTTGTATGGTCGGTGGTTGCCGTGATGGCACCTGCAAGCCTCATCGGAGGTCGGGTCGGTGGATCGGTGGCACGAAGACTCAAGCCTGAGGTTCTCCGGGGAGTTATCGTCGCGTTCGGTCTCGTCGTCTCCGCGCGTCTGTTCATCGGCTGATCGCTCGTCAAGTCGATGCTGACAACCACGCTCGCCGACCCTTGTGGAGTTCGACCTGTCTCCAACGGACGGGCCGTCACGATCGGCGCCTTCGACGGTGTGCACCTTGGCCACCAAGCTGTGCTGCGGTTGGTGAGCGATCTTGCGCACGCGCGCGCTCTCACGGCCACGGTGCTCACGTTCGACCGGCACCCGGCGGAGATCGTGCGTCCCGCGTTCGCGCCCAAGGTGTTGACAACCCTGCCCCAGAAGCTCGAACTGATAGCCGCGACGCAGACGGTCGATGAGTGCATGATCCTGCCCTTCGACGAGCAACGCAGCCATGAGACGGCCGAGCGGTTCGTCGAGGAGCTCCTCGCGAGTTGTCTCCACACGCGCCTCGTCGTCGTCGGCACCGACTTCCACTTCGGGTTCCGGCGCCACGGCGACATCACGCTGCTGCAACGAATGGGCGCCGAGCTCGGCTTCGAGGCACTCGGCCTCGGATTGGTTGCTTCTCCCGACGGCTCGTCTGCGGCCGACGGCGCGTTGCCCTACTCGTCCACGCGTGTGCGCGCCCTGCTCGCGGCCGGAGACGTCGAGGGTGCGGCGGCCATACTCGGGCGACCGCACGAGATTCGTGGCGATCTCGCGCGCGAGGACGGTACGGACGTGCTGCTGGTGTCTTCACGCATCTGCGTGCCGATGCCGGGCCTCTATTGCACGGATCAGGGCACGGCTCGGGTACGGCACGACGAGGCGGAGCCGACGCGGCGAGTCGAGCTCCGGGACAGCGTCGATCAATCGGTGCGCTTCATCAGCAGAGCCGACTAGCGCAAGGTCAGGACTGTTCGGCGAGGCGGCGCGTCTTCGCGACGTCCCGCTGCAGCTGCGCCTTGAGATCGTCAATCGATCCGAAGCGCGTCTCACCGCGCAACCACGTCTCGACCCGGACCTTGGCGTGCTGGTCATAGAGGTCGCCGTCGAAGTCGAGGAGGTGCGCCTCCACCAATAAGAGGCCGTTGTCCGCGTAGAACGTCGGCCGCCGACCGATGTTGATCGCGCTGCGGTGCAGCGAGCCGTCCGGCCGCTCATACCATCCGGCGTAGACGCCATCGGCCGGCAATTGGATGTCACCGGCGACGGCAACGTTCGCGGTCGGGAAGCCAATCGTGCGGCCCCGCTGATCGCCATGCTCGACGATGCCCTGCATCTCGTACAGCCGACCGAGCTCTCGCGTCGCGGTCTCGAGATCAGCGTGGTGCAACGCGTACCGAATTGCTTCAGATGAGACAGGAAGCCCGGAGACCTCGTCGATCAACGTCGGCACGCTTGCCACCTTGAAGCCCCATCGCGCGCCGCTCTCTTCGAGGCTCGTGACGTCTCCGCGGCGTCGGTGCCCGAAATGGAAATTCTCTCCTTCGACCGCGAGACGCGCATGCCAGGTACCGACGACGATCTCACGCACGAACTCGTCGGGCGACTCGAGCGATCGTTCTTCGTCGAACCGCAGCACGTGCGTGTAGTCGACTCCGGCGGCCTCGAGAAGTTCGAATCGTTGGGCCGGAGCAGTGAGCAGCCGTGGCGCGGTCTCCGGGCGTACAACGGAGGCCGGGTGGCGGTCGAACGTGACGACCACGGCCGGGCACGACAGCTCGTCGGCGAGTCGCCGGAGCTCCGCGAGCACCTGCCGGTGCCCGCGGTGCACACCGTCGAACGTCCCGATCGTCACGACAGCACCGTTCGGCAACGACGGAAGACCGCCGCCCTCGATGATTCGCTCCACGAGAATCGAGACTACCGGCGGACCCGGCTCGCGCTCATGCGAAAACTCGTCACGCCGCCGACGGGCAGGTGCACGCTCTACGCTCGGCGCAGAACCACGATCCAGTGAGGAGTCACGACGTGACCAGCCTTCGGGAGCGCTGGGCGGCCGGCGAAACTGCGTTCGGCGGATGGTGCACGATGGGGTCGCCGTTCGCTGCCGAGCTGCTCGGATCGAGCGGCTTCGACTACGTGTGCGTCGACATGCAGCACGGTCTCATCGACCTCGAGCTCGGGTGGACACTGCTCCAAGCGCTGCGCGGCACCGGCGCGACACCTGTTGTACGCGTGCCCTTCAACCACACGCCCTGGCCGGGTCAGGCACTCGACGCCGGCGCGGAGTTGGTGATCGTCCCGATGGTGAACTCGCGCGAGGATGCCGAAGCCGCGGTCGCCGCGTGTCGATACGCGCCGGAAGGGGTTCGAAGCTTCGGGCCGGTTCGAGCCGGCCTGCTCCTCGGCGACGACGCGCCCGCGGTCAATCGCGCCGTGATGTGCTTCGTCATGATCGAAAGCGTGCGGGCGGTCGAGAGCGCCGACGCCATCTGCTCGACGGCGGGCGTCAATGGCGTGTACATCGGGCCCGCCGACCTCGCGGTCAGCATGTGCGGCAGCCTCGCTGCCATGGGATCGCGAGAACATGGTGATGCAATCGAGACGGTTCGGCGCACATGCGATCGACATCAGATCGTTTCAGGCATCCATACGGGCGGAGGCATGCAGGCGAAGAAATTCGCTGAGGCCGGATTCAAGATGTGCACCTTGTCGACGGACGCATCGCTGCTGCGCGCGAGCGCGGCCGCTGAACTCTTGATCGCTCGTGAGCAATCACCGGGCGACCAGACGTCGTCGAACGTCTACGGATGACGCACGCCCTTGCGATCCGCTCGCTCGAGGATCGCAACCCAGGTCACCGTGTCCACGACGATCATTTCGCATCGCTTGCGCGTGCTCGCTTCGATCTCGCCGGGAACGAGGGGCGGCAAGCCATCATCGATCGCGCCGGCGGCGTGGATGTAGTCGACCGACCTGCTGACGCGGGCTCGAAATCCTTCGTCCGGCGTGAGCGCGAAGAGCGTGAGGTTGTTGTTGCGATCCGGATCGTCGACCTCCTCACCCGCGAGGACAGTGCCCATCACCTCGGCCAGTAAGCCGAGCGCGCTGCCTTTGTGACCGGAGTCAGGCCCACCGAGCGGCTGCAATGTCCCGGGCGGATGCTGGTACAAGACGTTCGGGTCGTTCGTCGGGTGGCCGAGCGCGTCGTGGAGCAACCCGTCGGGCGCGAGCCGGCCTTGGTTGCGCAACAAGCGGATCCGGCCCTCGGGCGTCGCGCTGGTCGAGAAATCGGCGACGACCGGATCTCCCAACGTGGGAAACGCGTACGCGATCGGGTTCGTGCCGAGCCGTCCGTCACGCGCGCCGAACCACGCCACGTTGTGGAACCTGGTGGGCACCGCGCAGAACGCGATGGCGAGCAAGCCGTCGCGGGCGAGCGTTTCGACGTACGCGCCGATGCGACCGAGATGGCCGGCCTGTCTCAAAGCAACGACGCCGACCCCATGCTGTTGCGCCCGCGCCCGTACGGCATTGACGGCACGCGTCGCCGCGACCGGACCGAACCCATGCAAGGCATCGAGCACGAGGAGGGCCCCATCGATGACGGCACGCGGCTCTGCCGCTGGGTCAACAGCGCCCGAGTCGATTGCGTCGAGGTAATCCGGGACCCGTAATACGCCGTGCGACGGCAGTCCGCACGCGCTGCTGTCGAGCAGATGGTCGACGACGACCGCCGCGTGCGGTTCCGGCGTTCCGTAGGCACGAAACAGGTCGAGCAGGAACTGCCGCAGCTCCTCGAGACCAACTTCAGTGTCGGTCACTGGTTCGCGAGGCGCTCGTCGCGTTTGTCCTTGGCCTCCCACATCACGATCTGGTTGCCCCACGGATCGACGAACGACGCGTGATAGCCGTTGAATTCGTCCCACCATCCTTCGTCCCACAGGCGCGTCGCGCCGAGCTCCACCGCCATGTCCAGATACGCCTGCGGCGCGTCGTCGACGAGGATGTAGGTGCGCGGTTGCAAGCCGGCGCGCGCCGGCCGCGGCTTCGGGTCGGGATCCGGCGTCTGTTTCTCACTGTTGAACAATCCGAGGTGCAGGCCTTCCCCGGGGACGATCTGGTGGAAGTCGCCGAGCGGGCGAGGGTTGATCGTCCATCCGAAGAGCTGCTCGTAGAACGTCTGTGCCGCAACCGGGTCTGACACCGGGAGGTCGACGAAGACCAGCGTGTTCATGCGTTCAGGCTCCTCTCTCGTGCCGAATGGCTAGCCGCGCGACGCACCGCCCGGCTTGTAGGTCCCCTTGTCCCGCCACAAGACGACTTCGTTGCCCCACGGGTCGCGGAACGCCGCGTGCCGGCCGTCGAATTCCTCCCAGTGCACCTCGTCCCAGAGCTTCGTGGCACCCATGCCGATCGCGCGCTCGAGGTAGGAGGGAGGATCGTCCACCATCACGTACATGCGCGGGATCGGTCCGGTGATCGGGGCCTCTTCCTTGTGGATCCCGAGGTTGGGCTTGATCCCAGGAAGGATTTCGTGGAACTCGCCCGCGGGCCGCCGATTGAACTCCCAGCCGAAGAGTTCGGCGTAGAACTGCGAGCTCGCTTCGGGGTCGGGCGACGGGATGTCGACGAAGATCAACGGATTGGGCATGGTGCCTCCTGGTCAGCCGTCGTGAGCGAGGCGACGCACCGCGTCATCGCCCAGCTCCACGAATCGCAGGTAGCCGTCGCGATACACCTCGCGGGGTTCCGGTGCGACGACGCGGACGTCGGGGCGAGGCCAGTCTCCGGCGCGTCCTGCGCCCGGTGCGGGCCACCATCCGACGGCGGCCCCGGCCGCCAGCGCGGCGCCGAACGCGGCGAGGTCGGGATAGGAGCTCACCTCCACGGGAACTTCGAGCACGGCCGCCTTGATCTCGCACCACAGCGCGCTTCGCGCGGGTGAGCCGCCGATCACGACTCGTCGGGTCGGGACGCCACGCGCGTCGAGCTCGCGCGCAATGTGTGCGAGCCCATACGCCGTGCTCTCGAGCAATGCGCGTGCGACCTCGGCTGGTCCAGTGTCGGAAGACAGGCCGACCAGCTCGCCGCGCAGGTCGCGGTTCCAGCGGGGCGCGCGTTCGCCCTCGAGGTAGGGCAGCGCGAGAACACCGCGCGCGCCCGGCGGGACCATCGCTGCCAGCTCGAGCAGTTCATCGATCGAGCGTCCGGTCATTGCGGCCCACCACTCCAACATGAGGCCGTGCGCGCTGACGGGTCCGCCGACGATGTCGATCCCGTGCGCGGCGGCCGGGAGCGCAAACATGTCGGCCGGTCGCGAGCCGGCAGCGACGGCGACGCCGAGCCCGCCGGTGCGGCCGCCGGGGTCGAGCGCGCGGCCGGGTTCGTCGACGCCCGCCGCCCAGAACCCGAGATATGCATCCTGCGCGCCGGGCACGAGCGGCGTACGGGCGGGAACGCTGTGCGCGCCACTCGCCTCGCCGGCAACCGAACCGGTCGTGACGATGGACCCGTATCCCGTGAGCTCGGGGTCACCGGGCCACCGGCCCTGCGCTCGCGGCGCGCCCAGCTGCGTGAGTACCCAGTCCCAGAGCTGCATGGGCTCTACGTCGTCGCCGTACTTCTCGCGCAGCACGCGGTACTGCTCACCGTGTTGCGCATGGGGGTCGAGCGTCGCGCCGGCCGGATGCAGACAGGTGATGGCATCGGTGCCGTCCCCGAGCACCGTGGTGGGACTTTGTCCACCAACAGCGAGCGCGTCGAAACGCGTCACCGGGAGCCGCGCGAGTGCATCCTCGAACGCGCTGAGGAATGCGCGCGGATCAGCGTGCCCGCGCGGCCACGCGTCCGCACCGGCGTAGCGGGCGGCGGCGTCGGCGACGACCGCGCCGGTACGGTCGAGTGCGACCGCGCGCGCTGAGCTGCTCCCCAGGTCGACTCCGACGACGACGTCGTTTCCGCT
>JBKPCL010000004.1:0-3552 GCA_046727335.1 Actinomycetota bacterium | reverse complement strand
GCAACGAGCGATCCCAGCGTCGAATACGCAGGCGCGTTGATGTGGAACAGCGGCAACGACGTCATCAGCCGGTCGTCGGTGGTGAGGCACAACCAGTACGGAAACCCCTCCCCCGCCATCACGTAGGCGAGATGCGTCTGCATCACGAGCTTGGACCGGCCGGTCGTGCCCGACGTGGGGATCATCACTGCGACGTCCTCCGGATCGACCGTCGCCGGACCTTTGCCATCGGAGGCATGCTCGAACAGTTCGCGCACGTCGAGACGATCCACGCCGTCATCGAGTTCGATCGCGTCGTCGGTGATCACGACCTTGGGCGTGACTTGGGTGAGGAACCCCTGCAGTTCGGCGTCAGTGCTCTGGGGATTCACGGGCACCTGGACGGCCCCGACTTCCATGAGCGCGAACCAGGCGAGCAGGTAATCGGCCTCGTTCCGAGCCGTGACGAGCACGCGATCGCCCATCCCGACATTGGCGACGCGGAGCGCGCTCGCGGCGCGTTCGACGCGTTGCAGCGCTTGGGCGTACGTGTAGTCACCGTCGACGGCGAACAGCCACGGCTTGCCGCCCGCTTCGGTGACCGCGCGTCGGAACAACTCGGGGATCGTGCGGGCCACGTCGCAGATCGTATGGCCACCGATGTGTTTGGACCTGGCGTGCACACTTCTGTGCACCCGACGTCCAAACACGATGCGGCGCTGACCGGCGAGAATGGCGTCATGCACAACGTGCCACCCGAGTTCCCGCAGTACGACGCCGAGGTCGCCGCCGCGCTCGAGAACGTCGTCGACTCGGTCACGGGCTTGCCCGGCTTCCTCGGCATCCGACACGTCGAAGTCGGGCCCGGGTTGTTGCGCGCACAGGTCGACGTCCGAGACGACCTGAAGACGCCGTTCGGCAACCTCCATGGCGGCGTGCTGGCGGCCTTGTGTGACCACGTGCTCGGGACGGTGCTCTACCCCGTCATCCCGCGGGGCGCGTGGGCGGCGACCACCGAGTTCAAGGTGAACTACATCGCGCCCGTCACGACGGGCGTGTTGGAAGCGTGCGCTCGCATCGTGTCGCTCACGAAGCGCACCGCTGTTGTCCGCATCGACGTCGAGAACGAGGCCCGGCTCGCCTGCGCCGCGCAGGGCACCGTGCTCGTCATATCGCCGAAGACGACCTAGGCCTCGGGCACGATCACGCCGTGCACGGGTGGCGTACCACCCTCTCCCGCCATGTCGCGGAGCAGCGCGTCCACGCCGTCGAGACCGACGAGCCGACGCGGCAGGTCTTCGAATGGGAACCTGCGCGACGCGAGGAGGTCGAGCGCTTGTTGGTAGGCGACCGTGTCGACACCCAGCGCGCCGAGTATCCGCAGCTCCTTGTACACGACGGCGTCGGGAACGAAGCCCGGCGTCTCGTGGCTGCCACGCGTTCCCGCGATCACGATGGTCCCTCCCGGCCGCGCAAGCCGGACGGCCTGGCCAAGAGCGGCGGGCGCCTTCGCGGTGACGTCGACGACAACGTCGGCGAGTCCTCCGGTTGCCTCTCGCAATGCGTGCACGGGGTCGGCGGCGTCGACGTCGACCGTGACGTCGGCGCCGAAGTTCTTGGCAACGTCGAGGCGCACGGAATCGCGCGCACCC
Organism: Actinomycetota bacterium; assembly: GCA_046727335.1. GTDB lineage: Bacteria > Actinomycetota > Acidimicrobiia > IMCC26256 > PALSA-610 > JBKPCL01. The sequence goes on along the minus strand of JBKPCL010000004.1, from coordinate 1,921 downwards.
CGGCCGGTCACGAGGACGAATCCCGCGCCGGCATGTTTCGCCGCCGCGCAGGCTGAGAGTCCGCGCACACCGGGTCCGAGCACCGCGACGACGTCGCCGGGCTGGGTTTGCGGAACGGTCACCGCCCAGCGGATACCGGCACCGAGCGGATTGAACATCGTCGCCGTGATCGGGTCGAGAGAGTCCGGGATCGCGAGCAGCATCGAATCGGGCGCGAGGTACTGGTATTCGGCGTAGCCACCCCACAAGCCGGGCGCGCGATCGACAGGCACGAAGCCGTACATGTCCGCAAGTCCGTGCCGAGTGCACCGTCGGTACTCGCCGTTGCGACAGGCGAGGCAATCACGACAGGACAGGAACACCTCGACGGCAACTCGCCGGCCGGTGTGCACGCCCCAGCGAGCGGCTGCACGCGTGCCGACGTGCTCGAGCACGCCGACGGTCTCATGACCCGGCACGAACGCGTAGCCGGGAAAGAGCTCGCCCGTGAACTCCTCGTGGTCCGTGCCGCACAACCCGCACGCGTCGACGCGCAGCAGCCCGTCGTCGTCGCCGAGGTCCGGTAGCGAGAAGCCTCGTGCCGTGAGCCGTCGAGGCGCCTCGAGCACGAGTGCCCGCGCGTCTCCCAGTCGCGTGCTCATCGTTGGCAAGCCATGAGCTCGGTGTCCGCCTACGCGCTCGCCTTGGCGTGCGCGTCGATCTGAGCGGGCGTGCACTGCGCCGGTGAAGGCGGAGCGAACGACGGCAGCTCGACGGGACGCTTCCGGGCTGAGAGGTCGAGCGCCTCGGCGAGGTTGCGCGCGCCGCGATCGCGCGCCGTCATCGGCTCGAGACCCCAGCGCCACTCGATCATGCGGAGAATCGAGCAGTGCTCGTACGGGCCGGTCGACACGACCCGCGACGGCGCGAACGGGCCCATCACGATGCACGGCACCCTGAAGCCGAGGCGTTGCAAGTCCGGATGCGGTCCCGGCCCCGGCAGGACCGTGTCGTCGGCAACCGTGGGCGGCGGCACGTGCTCGTAGAACCCACCGTGTTCGTCGAACGTCAGCACGAACACCATCCGGTTCCATTGCGGACTTGCCGCGAGCGCGCGATACACGCGCGACACGAAGGCTTCGCCAGTGCGCACGTCACCGTACGGATGGTCATCGTTCGCAGTCCCGAGGAACTCGGCGATCGAGTCGAGATCGGGATCGAACCAGGCGACATGCGGCAGCGCGCCCTTGGCGGCCGCATCGAAGAACTCGGTATGCGTGCGGATGATGTCGTCGTACTTCTTCGACGAGTACATGTAGCTCGACGGTTCCTTGCCCGCGTAATACAGGCCACTCACGTTGGCGGCTCGGAGACGGTCCCAGATTGCGAGCTGCACGTTGCTCGGACGCTTCCCTTGTCCGTTGAGAATGCCGTCGAACTCGAGGTAGTCGGTCGTCGCGCTCCACGCGTACATTCGGTTCGGCCCAGTCGGACCCATCACCGAGCAGAAATACCGATCACAGACCGTGTGACCGCGCGCGAGCGCGCCTGTGATCGGGAGATCAGTCGCGCTGTAGTAGCCGATCGGGTATCGGTCACCGAGCGACTGGGTGCGGAGGAACCCGTCGCACTTGCCGCCATTGAATTGACGAGCCGCCGATTCCCAGTCGTGTTTGGGGTCGAACGAACCACAACCTTGGAAGTCGGGAGCGAGCCGAAAGGTGCTGTGCGGCACGCCGCGGCCGTCCGCGTATGACAACCCGGCTTGCCGGCCGTCGGCGTCGGGCAGCCAGCCCAGGAAGTGGTCGAAGCTGCGGTTCTCCATCATCATCACGACGACGGTGTCGAACGGTGCCTCTGTCGGTGCCGGGAGCGAGGGCTTCGACGCGCGCCTCCGACCGGCCGACGAACCGTTCGACGAAGAGGACGAGCACGCGGCCAG
>JBKPCL010000003.1:0-14672 GCA_046727335.1 Actinomycetota bacterium | reverse complement strand
GAACAGGACGACGATGCTGACGATCGCAGCGCCGAACGCGCGCCGACCGAGCGTGAACCGGCTCGGAATCATGCGCCCTCCTCCCGCAGGCCTGCCGGGCACAAGCGGTTGAGGCTACTTGGCGGGCGGTTGCCCGGCGGGGAACCTGTGAACCGAGTGGGATCGATCAGTTGGCGCTGGGCCCGGACACCGTCGGTGACGCCGGCGGGGAGCTGCGCCGGAACGGGAATGCTTCCCAGTAGCTTCGACCGGCGATGTCGAACGTGCGTGACGAGGTCGTGCTGCCGTCACCATGTCTGGTCGTGCTCGTCGGGGCCTCCGGCGCCGGAAAGACGACGTGGGCGGACGCGAACTTCCGCGCCGAGCAGATCGTGGCGAGCGACCGTCTGCGCGCAGTTGTCGGTGAGGCCGAGCAGGACCTCGGTGCGAGCCAGGACGCGTTCGCGCTGCTCGAGCAGATCGTGGAACTCCGCGTCCGGCGTCGGCTGACGACAGTCATCGACACGCTTGGTCTCGACTCGGTACGACGAGCGCGCTGGCTCGATCTCGCGCGACGTCATGACGTGTCCACCGCCTGTGTTGCCTTCGCCGCGAGCGTTGCGGAGTGTCGCGCTCGCAATCGGGCGCTGGGTAAGTCCGTTCCGGATCGGGTTCTGTCCCAGCAGGTACGACAGTTCAACGAGCAACGCGCCGCGCTTGATGACGAGGGTTACGACGTTGTCATCGCACCGAGCCCAGTTCGAACCGTGCCCCGTTCGATCGCGAGCGCGGCACCGTCGCACCGCCACCAGGTCGAGCAACCGGTCGGGCTGCAGTTCGGACTGCAGCTCCCCTCCTACACATGGCCTGGTGGAGCGCCCGAGATCAGTGCGCGACTGGAGGCAATCGCCGCGGCAGCAGAGGAGGCGGGCTTCTCCAGCATCTGGGTCATGGATCACTTCCGGCAGATTCCCGGCTTCGGGCCCGCATGGCACGACATGCTCGAGAGCTATACGACGCTCGCCTACTTGGCGGCATTGACGTCGCGCGCGCGTCTCGGGACTCTCGTCACCGGAATCACGTACCGGAACGTCGCTCACCTCGGCAAGATCGTCGCGACGCTCGACGTACTCTCCGGCGGCCGTGCCGTCTGTGGTGTCGGGCTCGGCTGGTTCGAGGCCGAGCATGACGCGTACGGCTGGCTGTTTCCTCCACGCGACGAGCGCTACGCGCTGCTCGAGGACGCGCTGCAATTACTCCCGTTGATGTGGGGCAAGGGCAGCCCGGCATTCGACGGCCGCGTGCTGCACGTTCCTGAGGCGTTCTGCTATCCGCGGCCGCTGCAGGATCGAGTCCCGATCCTCGTCGGAGGCAACGGCGAACGGCGCACGCTGCGCCTCGTCGCCCAGTACGCGGACGCCTGCAACCTCATTGGCGGCGTCGACGTCGTGCGCCGGAAGATCGAGGCCCTGCACCGCCACTGCGACGCGTTCGGTCGTGACCCGGCCGCAATCGAAGTCACACAGCTTTCAACGACGCTGGTCGGTCGCGACGCGTCCGAGCTCACAGGACTCGTCGAGCGATTGCGGCCGAAGCGCCAGAACGCCGAGCGCTACGCGGCCAGTGTCAACGCCGGCACCATCGACGACCAGATCGGTCGCTTCCGAGCGCTCGCGGATGCCGGCGTGCAGACCGCGATCGTGAGCCTGCCGGACCTTGGCGACGTCGCACCCGTCGAACGCTTCGCGCCGATCATCGACGCGTTCTCACCACCTTCAGACGCTCGCGCGTGACCCCAGTCGCGCTCGCGACGTGACGTACGTCACTGATGCCGATGCAATCGTCGCGGCACCCCTTATTTCCTGCGCGATGACGAACCAACGACCGATGCGCGACGTATCGGTACGTGATCACATCGCGCCGGCTCTGGTCGTCGTGATCGATTCGACAAGAGCTCGGACGCGTCGCGCCGAGTCGACGCACACCTCAGGACGCGTGTGATGACCCTGCTCAGCACCCGGATCAGCCCGCCACGGCCGAACGCGGCGTGGCCGGCCTTATGGGGTCCGACCCGAACCGCGCAAGCCCCGCCCGGCAACGATGACGGGCGGGGCGTGCGCGCTGGCTCTCCACCTCTCGAGATCGAACAACCTGTTCACCAGGCGCCCGTGCAGTATCCGAGCGCAATGAGCCCGGTCGTGACGCGCTTCTTCGGCTCGCTGTACTCGGCGGCGAGGCGCCGGAAGATGTAGCCGGCTTATGGACGTCGGAGCGCGGCGACGAGGTCGAGGCGTACTTCGCGTGCCCGACGGAGGCGGGCCGCGTTCCCCGTGTCGCCGTCATCCATCACACGCCCGGCTACGACCGGTCGACGAAAGAGATCGTGCGCACCTTCGCGGCGTACGGCTACGCGGCGATCTGCCCCAACCTCCACTACCGGTACGCGCCGGGCGCGAAGCCCTCCGAGGCCGCGGCCGCGGCGCGGGAGGCGGGCGACGTGCCGGACGACCAGTGCATCGGCGACGTGCGCGGCGCGGTCGAGTACCTGCGGGCGCTCCCGGACGCGAACGGGCGGGTCGGCGTGATCGGCTACTGCTCGGGCGCACGGCAGGCGTTCATCGTGGCGTGCGCGGTCGACGTCGATGCGGCCGTCGACTGCTACGGCGGCCGCGTGGTCGCGGCACCCGAGCATCTCACACCGGCGCGGCCGATCTCACCGATCGACCGCGCAGCAGACCTTCGGTGTCCGCTGCTCGGCTTGTTCGGCGTGGGGGCGTCAACCCTTCACCTGAGCAGGTCGGCACGATCGAGCGCGTGATGAAAGAGCACGGCAAGACGTTCGAGTTCCACACCTTCGACGACGCCGGACACGCGTTCTTCTCAGTCGACCGCCCGAGCTACCGCGTCGAAGCCGCGAAGCAGGGATGGAAGCTGATCTGGGACTTCTTCGGCCGCTACCTCGCCGCGTAACCGCACATCACGAACAGCCGCTGGTGCTGCCGCACGACGGGCACGCGTAACACGAGCCGGCGCGCTGCATCATGTCGCCGCAGACATGGCACAAGACGACCTCGCGGTCACGCACCTGCGGTGTCGGCCGTGCCGGCGGCGACGTCCGCTCGAACGATGCCGACGGCGGGCGGTCGTCCGGCGGCAGGTCGATCGACGGCGCGACCGGAATCGTCGCTTCGTCGACGCCCGGAAGCGTTGGCTGGAGCCGCTCCCCGACCGTCATGATCCCCATCGCCTCGCGCTTCTCCGGGTCCATGTACTCGACCGCGAGGCGCCGGAAGATGTAGTCGACCAGGCTCGTCGCGAACCGGATGTCGGGGTCGTCGGTCATGCCCGCCGGCTCGAACCGCATGTTCGTGAACATCTCGACGAACGCCTCGAGCGGCACGCCGTACTGCAGTCCGTGACTCACCGAGATCGCAAACGCGTCCATGATGCCGGCGAGCGTCGAGCCCTGCTTCGCCACCTTGAGGAACACCTCACCGGGCCGGCCGTCCTCGTACTCGCCGACGGTCACGTAGCCATGGCAGTCCGCGACCCGGAACGAGAACGTGCGGCTGCGACGCGTGCGCGGCAGCTTCTGACGGACGGGCTCCTGGACGATGATCGTCTCGACGATGCGCTCGACCTCACCGGCAACCGTGTCGACGACGATGGACTTCTTCTGTGTCGCCAGCGGCTGCGCGACTTTGCAGTTGTCGCGGTAGATGGCGACGGCCTTGAGTCCGAGCCGCCACGATTCGGTGTACACATCCGCGACGTCGTCGACGGTCACGTCTTCGGGAAGATTGACGGTCTTTGAAATCGCGCCCGAGATCCACGGCTGTACCGCCGCCATCATGTTCACGTGGCCCATGTAGTGGATCGTGTTGTCGCCCATCGAGCAGGCGAACACCGGGAGGTGCTCGGTCTTGAAGCCGGGCGCGCCCATGAGCGACTTGTGCTCGTCGATGTAGCCGACGATCTTCGCCACCTCGTCGTCGGAGTAGCCCAGCCGGCGAAGTGCACGCGGAATCGTCTGGTTGACGATGAGCATCGTGCCGCCGCCTACGAGCTTCTTCGCCTTCATGAGCGCGAGGTCCGGTTCGATGCCCGTGGTGTCACAATCCATCATCAACGCAATCGTTCCGGTCGGAGCGATGACGCTCGCCTGCGAGTTGCGCACACCGTGACGCTCACCCAGTTCGACCGCGTCGTCCCACGCCTTGTGCGCAGCGCTGAGCAACTCGGCCGGCACGAGGTCGCTGTCGATCTTCGCAGTCTCGGCGCGGTGCATGCGCAGCACGTCGAGCATCGGCTGTTCGTTGGCGGCGTAGCCAGCGAACGGTCCCATCCTCGCTGCCGTCTTCGCGCTCGTCGCGTAGGCGTGGCCCGTCATCAGTGCAGTGAGCGCCGACGCCCACGTTCGACCCGCGTCCGAGTCGTACGGCATGCCCAGCGCCATCAGCAACGCGCCGAGGTTGGCGTAACCCAGTCCGAGTTGACGGAAGGCCCGGCTCGTCTCGGCGATCTTCTCGGTTGGGTAGTCGGCGTTGCCGACGAGGATCTCCTGCGCGGTGAACATCACTTCGACCGCGTGCTTGTAGCCCTCGACGTCGAACGTGTCGTCGTCGTTCAGAAACGTGAGCAAGTTGATGCTTGCGAGGTTGCACGCGGAGTTGTCCAAGTGCATGTATTCACTGCAATTGCGTACAACTACTCCATTCACCATGTACGAGTGATTGCGAGGCTCGCTCAAGTTGAATGTGAGCTCGACGCCGTCATCGGTGCGGTCGATCAGATGTACGGTCTCCTTCGTTTCGTTCAGGCGATGGTTTGCGAGGAGACGCTCGAGCTTCGATGCCTTCGCCGGCACCATGAAGCCGACATGCTCGGCGAAGCGTGCGATCGAGCGGTTACTGATCCGCAGGTCGAAGAGTGCCCGCCCCGCGTACGTAACCTTCGCCCCGTCCTTCCGCGTGTATTCGAATGCGCCACCCGACGCCCGACCGGCATAGATGCGGCTGAAGACACCGAACGTCGACAGCAGTCGCTGCACGCCGACCAGGAGCTCTCGCGACGCCGAAGCGAGCCCGATGTAGCGAGACTTCTCGCCGTCGTACACACAACCGTCGGCGTCGAACAGGCCGCGCAGGAAGGCCGCGACGATCTCCGACGGCGCCTCGTTGATGGCGCGAGGTACAACCTTCTGCGCCGCCTTCTTGCGCGACACGCCGAGCGCCGCGAGTAGGCGCGCGATGACACGGCGGCTCTGTCGTAGCTGCACGGTGCCGTTCGCTTGTGTGGAGGGTGTCGACTCGACACCGTCGTTCAGCCACGTGGCGAGTTCACGATGGGCGGGCAGTATGTGTTCACACTCTTCTGAGCTGCCGTAGATCGTCGTTACGACGTCCCCCGAGATGCACCCATCGCCGACGACCCAGCCGATGTAGTGGCCGAGTTCAGGCGTCCACTTCTCTGGAAGGCGGAATGTGCGCGACACCCTGCCGCCCTTTCCTGCGAGTGCGAACAGCCGCGCCTCCGCAGGAAGGACCCAGTCGGCGGCGACGGCCGGCGCCGGGAGCGTCAGTACCTTCACGTCGTCTTCGACAGTGAGCTCGTTCGCAGCGACGTAGCCGCGGTTCTCGGTGAAGATCTTGTGGCTCGAGGTGCAACGCAACTCCATGCCGTTCGAGAAGCGCAACCGAATGATCTCGTTGAAGCCCGTGACCATGATTGCTTCGGGACGCGTGATCTCGACGCGCTCGGTGGGCGCGTCCGGGTTGGTCGCGTCGTGCGTGTACACGCCGAACGATTCGCCGCGGCGAGCGCGATCGAGCATGTCGGCGAACCGCACCAAGCCTTTGTCGGTATGCACGAGGCTGTCGCCGGTAAAGCACGGGTTACTTGCATTGATGCGGCCGGTGTTCGATGCGGTGTGCCAGCGGTTGATCGTCGTGTCGAACTGCATGCCGGGGTCGGCGCACTCCCACGCCGACTGCGCGATCTGACGCATCAGGTCCCGAGCGGGCATGGTTTTCGTCGGCTCGCCGCTCTTCACCGCGCGCAGCGTCCACTCGCAATCTTCGAGCACTGCATGCATGAACTCGTCGGTGACGCGCACCGAGTTGTTCGCGTTCTGGTACTGGATCGAGTGGCTGTCTTTGCCGTCGAGGTCCATATCGAACCCGGCGTCGCGCAACGCACGTGCTTTGCGTTCCTCGATCGCCTTGCACCAAATGAAGTCTTCGATGTCCGGGTGGTCAGCGTTGAGGATCACCATCTTCGCGGCGCGACGAGTCTTGCCGCCGCTCTTGATCGTCCCTGCCGACGCGTCCGCGCCGCGCATGAAGCTGACGGGTCCCGATGCGGTACCACCACCTTGGAGATGCTCCACCGAAGACCGGATAGCCGAGAGGTTGATGCCGGCGCCAGACCCGCCCTTGAAGATGATCCCCTCTTCTCGATACCAGTTGAGGATCGCGTCCATTGTGTCGTCGACGGCGAGGATGAAGCAGTTGTGCACGCGTAGGTGATTGCTCAGATACTCGCCACTCTCCGTCTGGATGTCGTAGACATCCACCTCGCCGAGCTCGTCGATCCGTTCGATCTCGACGTTCTCACACTCACCCGTCTGAATGAGGGTGTCACCAAGCGACTCGCTGCGATGCCATTCGAGCTGATCTCCCGCGGCAAGTTCGCTCGCTGCCACCCACCCAGTGCGCTCACCGCGACGAAGCCGCCACACGAGATGATCGCCCGTGACGTCGAGCGCGAGCCCGGCCTTTGTGTGCACACGGAGCACCGGCTTGCGACCGTTGTGCTTGACCGCGACGATTCGCGTCAAGCCGTTCGCGTCGAACACCTTCGTGGCGACCGCGCGTTCTTCGACGAGCTTGCCGATCGGCACGAGGCCTTCGGGCGTCGCCACGAGCGCGTCGTATGGCTGACACGCGCTCGCCTGCTGCGGTACACCCTTCACGCCGATGTTGAACCACACCGGGGAGTTGAACGCGGCGCGCTGGTGGACGAGCAGGTACTTCAGCTCGGCGCGGAACGCGTCGGCCTCGTCGCTGTCGACGAAGTAGCCATCGCGCATTCCCCAATCGGTGATCGTGTCGGCCACGCGATCGATCACCTGACGCAGCGACCACTCGCGCTCAGGCGTGCCCAGCGTGCCGCGGAAGTACTTCTGGGCGACGATGTTCGTCGCGTTCAGCGACCACGACTTCGGGAACTCGACGTCGGGTTGGAAGAAGGCGTCACCACCGTCCTTGAAGTTCGGGATGCGCGAATCGCGCCGCTCCCATTCGACGGTGTCGTACGGATCGACGCCGGGTCGCGTGAAGTGCCGACGGATCCCGATCCCGAGTTGCTGCGGCGCCATCGCCATGTCCGATCCTGCCCCCCTGGCCTCGTTGCGGCCTCGTACCTTCATCCCGCCCTCCGAATCGTGCGACCCGGCGCCCGACCACTACATCTAGTGGATTCGGGCCACCCGACCGCGATATGGAGGTGCATTACACCACTGTAGTTTCATCTGTGTCAACGGTTGTTCCTGCCTGATCCAGCAGGTGACGGCCCGTTCGCGAAGGTTTGCGCTCGTGCCACGAAGCACAAGGCGGCGACCCCGATCCGGGGCCTCACTCGCCGGTCGCCGGCCGCTTCGGGGCGGTGGTCTTGTGTAGGCCGCTCTGCAGCGCCCCGACCTCGCGCTCGAAGTCCGCGAGGTCCTCGAATCCCTTGTAGACGGAGGCGAACCGCAGGTACGCAACGTGGTCGAGGGCCTGCAGCCGATCCAGCACTGCGACGCCGACGCGGTCGCTCGCCACCTCACCGCCGAGCGCGCGCAGTTCCTCCTCGATGTCGGCGACGGCGTTGTCGATCGCGGGCTCGTCGAGCCGGCCGGTGGCCGCCCGCTCGATGCCCGCCCGCAGCTTCGTCCGGTCGAAAGGCTCGGTCACACCTGATCGCTTACGGACCACGAGCGAGACGTCTTCGACCCGCTCGTAGGTCGTGAAGCGCCGTCCGCACGCGAGGCACTCGCGTCGCCGTCGGATCGCGCCACCGTCGTCGGCCAGACGCGAGTCGACGACCTTGTCGTCGTTCTCGCGGCAGTACGGACAGCGCATTCCGACCACCGTACTGCGCACCTCTCATGGCCGGAGCCATGTGATGGTCTCGCCCGGAACCACCGTCGACGAGCCCCGCGCTTGGACGAGTGCATCGACGACCGCGCGCGGATCGGAGCCCGGCGTTAGCCGACTCGCGAGCGACCACAACGTGTCGCCCGGCTGCACCACGACTGTTTGCACGTGCGGGCGGCGCCCGGCGATCCCGGGGGAAGATCCGCCGAGCGCCGCGCCCGCACGCACCACCGTCAGCGCGAGGCCCAAGCCGAGTGCCGCGGCGACGAATCGGCGGCGCCGATACACGGCGGCGCGCTGGGCGCGGCACGGCACTCGGGGGTGAACGTGACGGTGTGTCGACGGGGAGGTCGTGAGCGGAAGAACGGCGGCCACGGCGCGACTCCTGCGGTGAAGAGGACTGCGAACGGTCTGCGAACTGCTGTGGAGAGCGAAGCACGCGGGTGTGACACTTACGATCGCCGAACATGTGTTCGTCGTCAAGGGGAAAAGGCGAACGGGTGTTTGCCCCGAACATGTGATCGTGTTACCCTCGTTTCCATGCCCACTCCGCGTGTTCCCCGCTCACGTAGCGCCGTCCGGGCGGTCGCTTCCGTGCCGCCCTCGGCCACCGATGTCGCTGCGCCCGGGTTGACGGGGCGTCAGCGCCAGGTGCTCGAGTTCATCGACGCCGAGGTCCGGCAGCGCGGCTATCCGCCGAGCGTTCGTGAGATCGGCGAGGCGGTCGGGCTGTCATCGCCGTCGACGGTCCACGCGCACCTCGCCGCCCTGCAGGACAAGGGCTACCTGCGGCGTGACCCCACGAAGCCGCGCGCCATGGAGATAGCGCTCGAGCCCACCACCGGCGCCGCCGTCGAACGACGTCCGGCGCGTCACGTCCCCGTTGTCGGCGACGTCGCGGCCGGGACGGGCGTGCTCGCGGCGGAGCAGATCGAGGAGCTGCTCCCGCTCCCGCAGGACTTCACCGGCGAGGGCGAAGTCTTCATGCTGCGCGTCCGCGGCGACTCGATGATCGACGCCGGCATCTACGAGGGTGACTACGTCGTCGTGCGAGTCCAGCCCGACGCCGACGCGGGTGACACGGTGGTCGCCGGCATTCCCGGCGAAGAGGCGACGGTGAAGACCCTGCTTCGCAAGCGCGGCAAGATCGTCTTGCGGCCGGCCAATCCGACGATGGACGACCTCGTCTTCGATCCCGCCGACGTTCGGATCTACGGCAAGGTCGTCACCCTGTTGCGCCGGCTCTGAACTCCGTCGACGCGCTCATTCCGCCGCACCGGCAAGCCCCAAGAACGAGCGCAGCACGCGACGACACCCTTCGAGATCGGCGCGTTCGACGCGCTCGTCGGCAGTGTGGGCGAGCGTCGGGTCGCCGGGTCCGAAGTTGAGTGCGGGTATTCCGTGCGCGGAAAAGCGCGCAACATCGGTCCAACCCAGCTTCGGACGCACACCGAGATCATGCACGCCGACGAACTCGGCGACGAGCGGGTTCCCCAGATTCGGCGGCGCCGCCGGAGACGCGTTGATCACCTCGAACTCGTCGGCATCACTGCAGAGATCGCGCAGCTCTGCGATCGCATCGTCGAGTGACCGCGACGGTGCATAGCGGCGGTTGATGACGAGCTCGCAACGATCCGGTATCACGTTGTTCGCCACGCCGGCATTCATGCGGACAACTTGCAGCGCCTCCCGGTACTCGAGCCCGTCGACCGTGACGGTCTCGCTCTCGAAGGCCGCAATGCGTGCCAGTAATGGCGCGGCTTGATGAATGGCGTTGATCCCCATCCACGGTCGCGCTGAATGGGCCCGCTCCCCGTGCAGGACGGCCCGGACGTGGATCGTGCCCTGGCACCCCGCCTCGACCCAACCGCTGGTCGGCTCGAGCAAGATCGCGAGATCACCGCGTACGAGCTCGGGCCGGTCGGAGAAGAGCCGGCGCAAGCCGTTCAGATCGTCCGCGACCTCCTCGCCCTCGTAGAACACGAGCGTCACGTCGCGACGCAGCCCGCTCGGCACGGCGCGCGCGAGAGCGCTCGCCAGGTCGAGCATGACCGCAACGCCGCCCTTCATGTCGGCCGAGCCGAGGCCATGGAGCACCTGGCCGTCGCGCCGGGGCGTGGCGTTGTTGTTCGCGGGAACCGTGTCGAGGTGGCCAGCGAGCACGACCCGTGTACCCGAACCGCCGCTCGTTCGAGCCACGACGTTCGCACCAATGCGTTCGACGGCCAGGGACGACGCGTGTTCACCCAGCCAGCGCTGGACGAACGTCGCGAGTGCGTCCTCGGTACCGCTGACCGACGGAACACGACAGAGATCTTCGGTGAGCTCGAGCAGGTCCGTGCCGCTCACGACCCGATGCCGTGCTCACGCAATATCGAGTTCAACCTCAGCCGGTCGTGCCGCTCCCCCTCGGGCAGATAGCGCAGGATCAAAGCGCACGGCAGCCCGAACGTGCCGCCCGGGTACTCCCGCATCCGGGTGCCTTGGACGACGACCGCGCCCTCCGGGATCATCCCGCGCCCGATCTCGTTTCCTGTCTCGGCTTCGATCACCGGTGTCGTCGACGTCAAGATCACGCCGGCGCCGAGAGCCGCGCCCCGGCGAACACGCGCGCCGCCCACGACCATGCAACGGGAGCCGATGAAGCAATCGTCTTCGACGACGACGGGAACGGCCTCGGCGGGTTCCAACACGCCACCGATGCCGACGCCGCCCGCGAGATGCACACGCTTGCCGATCTGGGCGCATGAGCCCACCGTCGACCACGTGTCCGTCATCGAGCCTTCGTCGACGTACGCGCCGATGTTCACGTAGCTCGGCATCATCACAACGCCGGGGGCGAGATACGAACCGAAGCGGGCGGACGCGCCTGGAACAACGCGTACTCCCGCGGCCTCGTACCCATGCTTCAATGGCAGCCGGTCGACATACTCGAACGGGCCGACCTCGACGGTCTGCATGTCCTGCACGCGGAACCACAGGAAGATCGCGTGCTTCGCTGCTTGGTTCACGACGACGTCGCCGTCGACGATCTCGGCAACCCGGATCTCACCCCTATCAAGCATCGCGATCATCGATCGGACGAGTTCGTGTGCCTCACTCAGGGACATGACGTCGCGCCACGCGTCCCCGGCTTCCCAGAGCTGGGTCACCTCCTTCGCGAGGTCATCCACCATCGTTCGTCCTCCGTCGTCGTGGTCACGTGCGGGCGCTCGCGAGCCGATCGAACGCAAGCTCCATGCGCTCACGCGGCTGCACAAGCGCGATCCGCACGTGGTCGGCGCCAACCGTTCCGTACAGATCACCAGGTGAAACGAGCAGCCCTGCACCGTGCGCGAGACGAGCCGCGATCTCCCAGCCATCGTCGGCGCCGTCCTCGGCGCGCATCCACAGATAGAAGAGTCCCGAACCGCCGTCGTGAACAAGCCCTTCGCGGGCGAGGACGTCACGCACGAGCGCGCGCCGTTCGGCGTAACGCGCGCGCTGCTCGTGCACGTGTTCGTCGTCGCTCAGCGCGGCGACCGCGGCCGCCTGCACGGGCGTGGGCACGATCATGCCCGCGTGCCTGCGCGTCTCGAGCAAGTACGTCACGAGGTCCTCGTCGCCTGCGTAGAACCCGGCGCGCATGCCCGCAAGGTTCGATCGCTTGGAGAGACTGTGCACGGCGAGCACGCCGTCCAACCCCGATTCGAGAATCGTCGCGGGCTCGGGCGCGAACTCCACGTAGCACTCGTCGTTCGCGACGACGATGCCACGTTCCCGACCCCACGCAGCGATCTCGCGCAGCCTCTCGGAAGGCGCGGCCGACGACGTCGGATTGCCGGGCTCGTTCACCCACAACAGGAGCGCGCGGTCCGCGTCGCCGGGCGCGACCGCATCCACGTCGACATGCCATGAGGCATCGACGGGAACGGGGACGGCCCGACAGCCGGCGAGGATGGCGCCCATCTCGTACGTGGGATATGCGACCGCGGGATATAGGACGGTGTCACGCCGAGGATTGCGCAGCCTGAGCAGGTGTGGGAGCGACGCGACGAACTCCTTGGTGCCGACACACGCGGCGACGTTGTCGGCAGCGATTGGCACGTCGAAGCGACGCGTGATCCATGCCGCGGCCGCGTCGCGGAAGGCCGCGCTGCCGGGTGATGCGGGGTATCCCATCGAGCCCTCGAGCACTTCGGCCGCGGCGAGCGCCGCGACCTCAGGAACTGGATCGCAAGGAGAGCCGATCGAGCAATCGACCGCGCCGCCGGGCAGCGAATCGGCAAGACGCTTCAGCGCGTCAAGCCGCTCGTAGGGATACGGAGGTGGAACGAACGGCGTATTGACGGATGCGTTCGCCATGCGGAGCGGAGCCTACTCAGGCGTTGTCGCGAACTCGGCGAACCGGCCCGTCGCCGATTCCGGCAATCGCGCTCGCACACGCGTGCCGTGGTCGTCGTGTACTTCGACGAGCACTTCACCGGCGCGATGCAGCGCCGCGAGCACGTCGCCGCGCTCGTAAGGAACGACGTACTCGCCGACGCGCGCGAGTGCGCGGAGCCGATCACCGATCACTTCGAGGAACTCCGGCATGCCTTCTCCCGTCGCGCCGGACACCGCCACGGATCCGGGATGGCCGTCGAGCAGCTGCTTGACGTCATCCGGGTCTGCGATATCGGCCTTGTTCCAGACGAGCAGCGATGGAACGTGATCGGCACCGATCTCTCGCAGCACGGCCTCGACCGCACTGATTCGAGCGTCAGCCTCCGGGGCACTCGCGTCGATGACGTGCAACAGCAGGTCGGAGTTCACAACCTCTTCCAGCGTCGATCGGAATGCTTCGACGAGCTGATGGGGAAGCCGGCGCACGAACCCGACGGTGTCGGACAGCAGCACCGTCTCACCGCCGGGAAGTCGCAGCCGCCGGACCGTCGGATCGAGCGTGGAGAACAGCTGGTTCTCGACGAGCACGCCGGCGTGCGTGAGCCGGTTGAGCAATGTCGACTTGCCGGCATTGGTGTATCCGACGAGTGCCAGTTGCGGGATTTCCCGACGGTGGCGCGCCTTGCGTTGCGTTTCGCGCGTCGCGGCAAGGTCTCGGAGATCCCGCTCCAACTTCTGGATGCGGCGCAACAGCCGCCGCCGGTCGACTTCGAGCTGTGTCTCGCCGGGACCTCGCGTGCCGATGCCGGCGCCTTGCTGACTGAGCTGCACGCCGCGGCCACGCAGGCGCGGCAGCCGGTAGCGCAATTGCGCGAGCTCCACCTGCACCGCGCCCTCTTGACTCGTCGCGTGCTGGGCGAAGATGTCGAGGATCAGCGCAACGCGATCGACCACGTCGACGGCGAAGAGCTTTTCGAGGTTGCGCTGCTGCGCCGGCGTGAGCTCGTCGTCGAAGATGACGACGTCGAGATCGAGGGCGTGCGCGACCTCGCGTAGCTCGTCGGCCTTGCCGCGTCCGATGTAGGTCGCAGGATCGGGTGTTGTCCGGCGCTGCAGCACGGTCTCGACGGGTTCGGCACCGGCCGTGTCGGCAAGCAGGGCCAGCTCCTCGAGCGATGCCTCCGCTTCATCGGCGGAGTTCGTACCGAATCCGGTGCCGATGAGAAGCGCGCGCTGACGCGCCCTGCCGAGGTCGACCTCGGTCGCGGTGAGGCGGCGACGCTGCCGGTCCTGGTGAGTGCGCGACGAGCTCATGCGATCGAATCCGCGACGGTCTCGCGTAGACGCGCCGGTGACACGTCGACGTCGAAGACATGGACGACGGGACCGCCGAGACGAATCGTGTCACCGAGCACGACGGCGAGCGATCCCCCGAGAACGTTCACGGCAACGTCGGTGCCGACGAGTCCGCGGCGGTGTGCGACGGCCGCGGCTGCGCACGCGCCGGTCCCGCACGACTGCGTCTCTCCGGCGCCCCGCTCCCACACGCGCATCGTCAGCGTGTCGACGTCGGAGACCGCGACGAACTCCACGTTGGTCCGGCGCGGAAATCGCGGATCTCGTTCGAGGCGCGAGCCGTGCTGTGCAACGCGGACCTTCGCGGGATCGTCGACGAAGGTGACGAAGTGCGGGTTGCCCATCCCCGCGGCATCGCCCCGGTACGCGACGCCGTGGACGACAGCTTCGAGATCGACGGGATTTGCGTCGACTGGAATGCGCGCGGGATCGAACGTCACCGGACCCATGTCGACATCGGCCCCGACGACGTCTCCGGTGCCATCGCGTTCGAGTGTTACGACGCGTCGTCCGGCCGGGGTGTCGACGACCAATTCGTCGCGGTCGCGCGCGAGCCCGGCCCGAGCCGCGACCCAGGCGAGGCAGCGGATGCCGTTGCCGCTCATCTCTGCGCGGCTGCCGTCGGCGTTGTGCAGGGTCATAGTGCAGTCCGCGCCGTTCGCCGCCGGTCCGATCGTGATGAGCCCGTCGGCGCCGACACCTCGATGGCGGTCGCAGAGCGCGACGATCGACACCGCATCGAGATCGATGAGCGGAGTCGGCTCGAGCGCGAGTCGCACGAGGAAGTCGTTGCCGGTCGCGTGAAGTTTGTGCAGATGCAGATCGGGCATCAGA
>JBKPCL010000002.1:0-3182 GCA_046727335.1 Actinomycetota bacterium | reverse complement strand
ATGGGCGCGGTTCCGTCACCGTTCGACTGCTATCTGGTGCTTCGAGGCGTGAAGACGCTCGCCCTTCGGATGGAACGGCATTGCGAGAACGCGCGAGCCATCGTGCAGCTCTTGCGCGAGCACGATGCGGTCGCGCGCGTGCTCTATCCGGGCCTGCTCGCACATCCCGGCCACGACGTCGCCGCCAAGCAGATGCGGGACTACGGCGGCATGGTGTCGTTCATCACCGCGGGCGGCGAGGACGCAGCGCTCGACATCGTCGCCGGTACCGAGCTGTTCACGCTCGCCGAGTCGCTCGGCGCAGTCGAGTCGTTGATCGAGCACCCGGCTCGGATGACGCATGCATCCGCCGCGGACTCGCCGCTGGCCGTCGACCCTGCACTGATCCGGCTGTCTGTGGGTATCGAGGACATCGACGATCTCGTCGCCGACCTGCGCCAGGCACTGGATCGAGGAGTATGACTGGAGCGATCGACCGGTTCGAGGAGGTGCGAGCCGACGCTGCTCGCTGCACGGCGTGTGACCTCTACAAGGCCGCGACCCAGACCGTGTTCGGTGAAGGGCCGGTCCCGGCGCCGCTGATGCTGATGGGCGAGGTGCCCGGCGACAAAGAGGATCTCGCCGGCCATCCGTTCGTCGGGCCCGCAGGCCACGTGCTCGACGAAGCGTTGGAGGAAGCGGGCATCGACCGTGCGCTCGTGTATGTCACGAACGCGGTGAAGCACTTCAAGTTCGAACGTCGGGGCAAGGTGCGGCTGCACAAGAAGCCGAATCAAGCCGAGGTCGCGGCATGCAAGCAATGGTGGCAGCGCGAGCTCGAATTGGTGCAGCCGGACGTCCTCGGCCTGCTCGGCGCGACTGCTGCCCAGGCAGTGTTCGGCCCCTCGTTCCGCGTCACCAAGCAGCGCGGCGAATGGTTCGAACTGGACGCGGGAGTCGGCGCCGTCGCCACGATCCATCCGTCGGCGGTGCTGCGCGCGCAAGAGCGGCGCGACGAGGAATACGCCGGTCTCGTGCGCGACCTGCGCGTGATGGCGAGTCGCCTCGCGGCGTGAACGGATCGTCAAGACGAATCGTCAAAGACGTCGACGCGCGACGCTCGTGTGTCATGATGCCGCCCGGGAGACGGCGATCGGGGAGGATCAGAAATGTGGGGAGTGCCGGGACTTCGGCGCGCGTTCGGCGTCGCGGGTGCGTTGGCAATTGCGCTGGGGGCCCTCGCGATAGCGGCACCGGCCGGCGCGATCACACCCGTCGCGAGCCTCTCCACTACGGGCCTGAACTTCGGGCTGCAACGAGTGGGCACGTACGGCGCGTCACAGTTCGTCACGCTCACGAACACCGGAGCGGTTGACCTCACGATCTCCGACATCGAGGTCGTCGGCGCACATCCCTTCGACTACTTCGGTGCGACGGATTGCTTCGGGCCGAACGGTCCGGTCCTCGCGCCCGGTGACTCATGTGACGTCGAACTCGCGTTCGGAGCGCTCGCGCGTGGCGTCCGCGACGCTCAGATGCAGTTCTTCGACGACGCTTCTGACAGTCCGCAGCTCGTCACACTGACCGGCACCGGCACCGAGGGGTATTTCCTCGGCGGCCGCTTCGGCGAAATCGGTCCCTTCGGCGACGCCGTCTACCACGGCGATGCGACCGGTCTGAACCTCCACGCGCCGATCGTGTCGCTCGCCACCACGCCGAACGGCGCCGGCTACTGGTTGCTCGGACGCGACGGAGGCATCTTCTCGTTCGGCAACGCGAGGTTCTTCGGCTCGACTGGCGGGATGCGCCTCAACCAGCCCGTGGTGGGTCTCGCGCCGACCAAGGACGGCAACGGCTACTGGCTCGTCGCCGCCGACGGCGGCATCTTCGCCTTCGGCAACGCGAAGTTCTACGGCTCGACCGGCGCGATCCATCTGAACAAGCCCATCGTCGGCATGGCCCGCACGCCTTCGGGCAAGGGCTACTGGCTGGCCGCGTCCGACGGCGGCATCTTCGCCTTCGGTGACGCGAAGTTCTTCGGCTCCACTGGTGCCATCCGGCTCAACAAGCCGATCAACGGCATGGCGACGAGACCTGATGCCAAGGGCTACTGGCTCGTGGCCTCGGACGGCGGCATCTTCGCCTTCGGGAACGCCCACTACTTCGGCTCGACCGGCGGGCAGCCGGTGGGCACGATCGTCGGGATGGCAATGACGCCCAACGGCAACGGCTACTGGCTCGCATCCGCGACCGGCGGCGTGTATCCGTTCGGCAACGCGGCGAACTACGGCAACCTGCTCGGCCACGGGATCACCGACGTCATCGGTATCGCCGCGACGGCGCCGCCGCTGCCGGCCAGCGCGCTGCCGTACTCGGCTGCCGCTCGCGCCGCGTCGCGGCTCGGCGCGGGAGCGTCGCGGCACTCGCTGCGTCACGATGCGCTACGAGGGCTGTCGCGTGCGACTGCTCTCTACGGGAAGAGCTGACCGATCAGGCGGCGCTGCTTCAGCTGCGCCTTGGCGTAGTCACGGTTCATCAGAGCGATGAAGTCGATCGAGATCGACTTCGGGCACGCCGCTTCGCACTCGCGATGGTTGGTGCACGAGCCGAAGTACGACTCCATCGTTTCCACCATGCTGATCGTGCGGTCCCAGCGCTCGGCTTGACCCTGCGGGAGCAGGTGGAGGTGTTGCATCTTGGCGGCCGTGAACAACTGCGCGGCACCGTTCGGGCACGCGGCGACGCAGGCGCCGCAGCCGATGCACGCGGCGGCATCCATCGAAGCGTCGGCGGCCGGCTTCGGGATGGGGATGGCATTACCGTCGGGCGCCGCGCCGGTGTGTGCGGTGATGTAGCCACCCGACTCGATGATGCGATCGAACGGCGAGCGGTCGACGATCAAGTCCCGCGTCACCGGGAAGGCGGCGGCGCGCCACGGCTCGATCGTGATGTGATCGCCGTCACGGAACTTGCGCATGTGGAGCTGGCACGTCGCGGTGCCACGTTCCGGGCCGTGTGCCTGGCCGTTGATCATCATCCCGCACGAACCGCAGATGCCCTCTCGACAATCGTGGTCGAAGGCGATCGGCTCCTTGCCGTCGAGAATGAGCCGTTCGTTGACCAGGTCCAGCATCTCGAGGAACGACATGTCGGGGCTCACGCCCGGCACGTCGTAGGTCTCGAACGCGCCCGCCGCGTCGGGC
>JBKPCL010000001.1:0-7336 GCA_046727335.1 Actinomycetota bacterium | reverse complement strand
TCAAGTGTAGGGGATGAGGCCAGTGCCGGTGCCAGGGAGTGCCTCCGCGAACATCTCCCCATGGCTCGCCGCACGCTCGCACTGGCACTTCTGACCGGCGTCGTTGTCGTGGTCGCGGTCGCGCGGCGCCGTCGGTCGCCGTTCGTGGCCACCGGATTCGCCGGTCGCAACGCGCGCCTCGCGACCGTCGGGGCGAAGGCGGGCGCCTCCTACGCCGTCCATACCGCGCGGCGAGCCGGCGCGTCTCCTGAGCGACGGGTCGAGCTGGACGAGGCGCAACAGCTCCGAACCGCGACGCAAGTCGCCGAGGCGCTCGGAGAAATGAAGGGCGCGCTCATGAAGCTCGGCCAGATGGCGAGCTACATCGACGACGGGATGCCCACACCGATCCGCGACGCGCTCGCGTCGCTGCAACAGGATGCGCCGCCGATGTCGAAGGAGTTGTGCGCGGCCGTCGTGCGCGACGAGCTCGGCGCCGATCCGGAGCGCGTGTTCGCCGAATGGGATCCGGTGCCGATCGCCGCCGCGTCGATCGGTCAAGTGCACCGTGCCGTGACCCGCTCGGGAGTCGAGGTCGCGGTGAAGGTGCAATACCCGGGGGTCGATGAGGCGATCCGCAGCGATCTCGTGAACGGCGATTTGATCTTCCGAGTGCTCTCGATGCTCTTTCCCGGCCTCGATGCCGGACCGTTGGTCGAGGAGTTGCGCGCCCGCCTCACCGAGGAGCTCGACTACGAGCACGAGGCTGCGAACCAGCGCCAGTTCGCGTCCTATTACGCAAAGCATCCGTTTATTCGCGTCCCGATGGTCGTCGATGAACTGTCGACCGCCCGCGTACTGACCACCGAACTCGCGACAGGCGCCCGCTTCTCCGAGCTCGAGCGATGGCCGCAGGAACAGCGCAACCTCGCCGCGGAGGCGATCTTCCGGTTCGTCTTCCGCAGCATCTATCGACTGCACGCGTTCAACGGCGATCCGCATCCCGGGAACTATCTCTTCTCCGGTGACGGTCGCGTGACCTTCCTCGATTTCGGGCTCGTGAAGCACTATTCGGCAAACGACGTTGCACTGTTCGAGTCGCTGATCACCGCCATGGTGCTGCGCCACGACATTGCCAAATTCCGCTCGATTCTCGAGGTGCACGGCGTGTTGCGCCGCGATCCCACGATCACCGACGACGACGTTCGCGAATACTTCGGGCACTTCTACGAGATGGTGATGGAAGATCGTGCGGTGACGCTCACACCCGAGTACGCGTCGGAGACCGTGCGTCGCATGTTTGATCTGAGCAGCCCCTGGGCCCGCGTCGCCAAGGCCGCCAACCTGCCGCCGGTGTTCGTCATCACCCAGCGGATCAACCTGGGGCTCACTGCGATCCTCGGTCAGTTGCGCGCGCACGCGAACTGGCGCCGCATCGCCGAGGAACTTTGGCCGTTCGTGGGCGGGCCGCCGTCGACGCCTCTCGGTGAGGCGGAAGCGGCCTGGCTCGCGAGTCGGAGAGGCTGATGCCACACGGCGCAGGCTCAGCCAAGTGCCGAGCCCGCGTCGCGTTGTCCGCCCCTAGTCCGACGACGTGCCCGTGCGGTGGGGACACGTGTGCGGAGTCGAGGCTGCTGTCGTGGGTGAAGTGGAGGTCTGCGTGGTGCGAGTCGACCCCGTCGACGGCGAGGAGGTCTGCGCTGTCGCCAACGCCGTACCGACCCCGAACGAGCCGCCGAGCACGATCGAGCCGACCAAAACGAGACCCATTCGTCTCGTCATGCGGATGACTCCCTTCTGACGCCATGACTCTCATGGCGCGGCCCGATCGAAGGCGCTCAACTTGGCAAGGGCCTGTGTGCGGACGCGTCAACCGCAGATTCTTGACTGGCTCTTACTTTTGCGGCGTCGGCTCGGCGGCGTCGATCAGCGTGTCTCGAACGCGCTGAGGTCCGGCGCGGCCATCTCTTGGCGGAACCGGTCGAACGACCAGGGCCACGTCGCCGGAATCCCCCGATCGTCGAGATACCAGCTGCGGCAGCCGGTGACCCAGATGCTCTTGCTCGTCGCTTCGGCGCGCGCGGTCTCGAATTGCTCCATCGCTTCGTGGGTCGCGCTGATCTCGCGGCACTCCCGCGCCCGAAGACGCGCGATCAGCTGCATGATGTATCCGAACTGCAGCTCGGCGACCTCGATGAGCGAGAAGTTGCCGACCGGCCCGTTCGGACCGTTGAGCATGAAGAAGTTCGGGAAGCCTGGGATCGAGATCGAAAGGTACGCGCTCGGTCGCGCCGCCCACGCCTCATCGAGCGTCTGACCGTCGCGTCCCTTCACGTCCATCGGTCGCATGAACGCGTCGACCTTGAAACCGGTCGCGAGCACGAGCACGTCTAGCTCGTGCAAGCGACCGTCGGCGGTCCGGACGCCGCCGGCTTCGATGCGATCGATCTTGTCGGTCACGAGCTCGGCGTTCGGCCGCTGGATCGCGTCGTAGAAGTTGGGCGCCATGATCAGTCGCTTGCAGGCTGCCCGATAGTCGGGACGCAGCTTCTCACGCAGCTCCGGATCACGAACGTTGTCTTCGAGGTTGGCCCGACACGCCTCCTCGATCAGCCTGATCTCGGGCGAGTCGGCGTCGACGACCGCGTTGGCGAAGACTCCGAAGAGCTGCGCCAGATGGCCGTGCAACTCGTGCAACCGTTCGCCGTCGTTGCGGAAGCCTTCGTGCTCTTCGCGGGTGTACGCAGGATTCTCTTGCGGCATCACCCATTGGGCCGTCCGCTGGAAGAGTGACAGCTTGGCCACGCGATCGACGATCGCGGACACGATCTGGATCGCGGTCGATCCGGTGCCGATGATCCCGACACGCGCGCCCTCGAGGTTCGCGTTGTGATCCCACCGCGAGCTGTGGAACATCGTGCCGGCGAACGAGTCGAGGCCGTCGATGTCCGGCAGCTTCGGGTGGTGCAGCACGCCCGTGGCGGCGATCACGACATCGGCGGTATCGGAGAGTCCGGTTGCGGTCTCGAGCTGCCATCGGCCGTCCTCGAAGCGGCAGCTCGTGACCTGCTCGCCGAAGCGCATCCACCGAACGACGTCGTGCTCCTGCGCAACCCGCTCGAAATATGTCTGGATCTCGGCGCCGGGCGAAAACCGGTGGCTCCATTCGGGGCTGAGCGCGAACGAGTACGAGTAGAGATGCGACGGCACGTCGCACGCGAGACCCGGATAGGTGTTCTCGCGCCAGGTGCCGCCGAGGCGATCGGCTTTCTCATAGACGATGTAGTCGATGCCGGCTTCCTGCAGCTTGATCGCGCTGAGGATGCCCGCCATTCCGGCGCCGATGACCACAACGCGGAACGGCCGCGCCTCGGCTTCGTGGTTCTTCGGCATCCTCTAGACGCTAGGCGATGCGTCGCCCGAACTGCGCGGCTCGCTACTCGGCGACGGCCGGGGCACCCTCGCCCGACGCGACCTTCCAGAGGTAACCGCCGGGATCGCTGAAGTAGCCGCTGACGCCGCGCCACGGCGGCCGTTCCGCCGACTTCACGATCACGGACGGCAAGATCGCGCAGATCAACCTGTTCGCCGATGAGGAGCGTCTCGGCGGACTCGACTTGGTGCTGCTCGACGACTGACGTCAGTCGTTCGGCGCTGGGTCGGGGACCCAGTTCCCGTGGAAGCCGTAGGGCACGCGAGCCGGCAGATGGACAGTCGCGATCTCGGATGTGGCGAACTCGTGCGCGTCGAGAATCACGAAGTCACTCGTGTCGGTCCCGGCGTCGTACACGTAGCCCATGAGGTAGCCGTCGTCTTCGCTCGTCGCGTCGGCTGACGGCACGAACACGAACTCGCCCGGCGTGCGCCCGGCGCCGAAGTCGTGCTCCTCGGTGGTCCCGCGGTCGAGATCGTGCTTCAGGTATCGGGCACCGTCGAAGGCGTCCTTCGTGTTCGGTGTGTGGACGGCATAGCCGTAACGGTGCTGGGAGCCGAGCAGCGTCTCGTTCACCCGCGGAAATTCCTGGCCGCGGTGGTCGACCAGCTCCTCGCGCACCTTGCCGTTGTCGCGATCGATCGTCCAGCGGTAGAGCTCCGGCGGGCCGCCGTCGTTGGGCCCGATGTTGCTGTGCTTGAACATCGTGGGATGGCGAGGCACGTCGACGACAACGCTGTTGCCGTCGTCGAACGCGTTCATCGGATGGAAGACGTAGCAGCGGTCGACTTCGAACCAGCGCACGTCGGCGTCGCCGCCGTCCCTCGGCATCACTCCGACACGAGGCGTGTGCTCCTCGTCCCATCGGAACGGGAACGGCTGCGTGGCGAGGTCGAACACGACCGGAAGATCGAAGAAGACGACGGAACTGCGAGTGATCGCGAAGTCGTGCATCATCACTGCGCGAGGAAGCGTGATTCGTTCACTGCGAATGAGCCGACCGGACGCGTCGATCACGTAATAGACGAGCAGCGGGTCGGCGAACCAGTACGCGAACCCGTGCAGCTCGCCTGTGACCGGGTCGATCTTCGGATGAGCGGTGAAGCCGGTCGGCAGCGGACCGCCGAAGTCGATGCGGCGGATCGTGTCGAGCGTCGGCGACAGCTCGTAGGGCATCGCCCCCTCGGTGAGCGCGAGGACGCGGCCGCCGTGGCCGAGCACGTTCGTGTTGGACGCGTCGTACATCGGCGGCGGCGGACCGTCGACGGGCTGTTCGCCCAGCGCCTGCGAGATGTCGGAGGTGCGAACCCAGCGGTTGCGATACCAGTTCGCGCGGCCGTCGCCCAGCTCGACGCCGTGGACCATGCCGTCGCCCATGAACCAGTGGTACGGACCGATCGGCGGTGCGTACGGATTGGGGCCGATCCGCAGGTAGCGGCCGTTGAGCTCGGCCGGGATCCGGCCGTCCACGTCAAGTTCGGTGTCGGTGCGCTCGACATCGACCGGGCCGTAGTTGCCGCTGAGAAATGGGTTCTCGGTGAGCGTCATGCCGCTGACGATAACGCCGTTATGGGCATCCGTCAACGCCGGATTCTGCGTGCCAGTCGAGCCCGCCCCCGGTCGGCAACCACCTTCATCGCGAGGTTGATTCCGATTCGCCTGACGAATCGGCGCGATCGCCGCGCCGCGCCGAACGGTTCACCCAACGAATCGCACAGACACGGCGCAGCGCGCCGCGCCATGACGAACGATTATTCACCGCCGTCTGCACCCCGACGGCTTCCCGCATCGAACATCCGTCTCCGGTGCAGCGCCTCGCCGACGCGCTGGCCTACGAGGTGCGCGCGGGCCGAGCGCGCCGCCGGGTCGATCCCGCGGCATGACGCCCTACGCTTGATCGCCGGAGGTCGCCGTGGCCAACGGATACGAGCACATCGAACTGTGCGTCGGAGCGGAGGCGCCGATCGCGCGCCTCGCATTGAACCGTCCGGAACGCCGCAACGCCCTCTCGCTTGCCGTCATGCGCGAGGTCCTCGACGCGCTCGAGACGATCGCCGACGACTCGACCACGCGGGTCCTCGTCATCGAAGGCCGCGGACCGGTGTTCTCCGCCGGTCATGATCTCGGCGAGATCGTCGACACGCGCGACCGCGCGTTCTACGAGGCTCTGTTCTCGACATGTGTCGAGATGATGTTGCGACTCCACCAGCTGCCGCAGCCGGTCATCGCCAAGGTGCACGGCGTCGCGACTGCCGCCGGCTGTCAGCTGGTCGCCGCGTGCGACCTCGCCGTCGCAGCCGACGACGCGCGGTTCGCAACCCCGGGCGTCAACATCGGGCTCTTCTGCACGACACCGATGGTGCCCGTGTACCGCGCGGTCGGTCCGAAGCGTGCGCTCGAGATGCTGTTCACCGGCGAGATGATCGACGCCCACACCGCGGCCGGCTGGGGACTCGTGAACCGCGTCGTCCCTTCCGCCGAGCTCGACGCCGAAGTCACGAAGCTCGCGAATCGCATAGCCGAGGCGAGCCCGCACGTTGTCGCGCTCGGCAAGCGCGCGTTTTACGCGCAGGCGGGCGCCACCGAGACAGACGCCTACGGGATCGCGTGTCCGGTGATGGTCGACAACGCGCAGGCCGACGACGCATACGAGGGTATGCGCGCCTTCCTGGAGAAGCGGGCTCCTCGATGGCGGAATCAGTAGCGGCATCGCCGCGGGTGGCGCGCTTCGTGTCATTGGCGCCGATGCGCCATCGCGCGTATGCGCGCCTGTGGGTGAGCGCGTTCGTCTCCAACATCGGGACGTGGATGGAATCGATCGCGCTCGGCATCTACGTCGTCGAGCTCACGCACCAAGCCGCGTGGGCCGGAGCGGTGGCGGGCGCGGCGTTCTTGCCGATCGCCTTCTTCGGACCGATCGGCGGCGCGCTCGCCGACCGCCTCCCGCGCAAATGGCTCCTGCTCGGCACGACCCTCG
Organism: Actinomycetota bacterium; assembly: GCA_046727335.1. Classification (GTDB taxonomy): domain Bacteria; phylum Actinomycetota; class Acidimicrobiia; order IMCC26256; family PALSA-610; genus JBKPCL01. Next base: position 947 of record JBKPCL010000001.1, on the reverse strand, counting down.
CCCAGACCGGCCTGGCCGCGTTGCTCACCATTCTCTTCGCCATGGGCAGCCCGTCGGCGCCCGTCGTCACGCTCATCGCTTTGGGGAACGGCATCGCCGCCGCACTCGGGTTTCCGGCGTTCCAGGCACTGCTGCCCGATCTCGTGCCGACCGAAGACCTCCCCGGCGCGATCGCGCTCTCGTCCGCCCAGTTCAACTTGGGGCGCGTCGTCGGTCCGGCACTTGCGGGCATCGTGATCTCGATCGGTGGCTACGCGTGGGCCGAGGGCGCCAACGCCGCGAGCTTTCTCGCGGTCGTTGCGGTGCTCCTGACCCTGACGCTGCCGGCACCTGCCGCGGGCGCGCGTGACCAACGCCTCGTTCGTTCGATCGTCGACGGTTTCCGCTTCGTGCGACGCGAGACCGGCTTACGTGTCACCGCAGCAGCGATGTGCCTCAACACGCTCCTGGCCGCGCCGTTCATCGCGCTGGTGCCGGCGATGGCGCGCGACGTCTTTCACCATGCGAAGTCCGGAACCGCGATCCTCGTCACTGCGCAAGGCATCGGCGCGGTCGCGATCGCCTTGTCGCTCGGCGGTCTCGTGGAACGATGGGGTCCACGCCGAGTGCTCCTCACGATGATGAGCGCGTTGCCCGTCGCGCTCACCGCATACGCGTTCGCACCCAACCTCGCACTCTCGGCGCTGGCGCTGCTCCTCGTCGGCGGGTTCTACCTGGGCGCGCTGTCGACGTTCACGACGATCGCGCAGCTGCGCGCACCCGCCGCCATTCGCGGGCGGGTCGTGTCCGTCTTCATCGTCATCCTTGGCGCGCTGTATCCGCTCGGCGCGGTCATCCAGGGCAAGATCGCGGACTCCATCGGCTTGCGCACGACGACCGCGGGCGCGGCCGTCGTGATGGCCGCGGTGATGCTCGTGACGAGGGCCGTGCGTCCGGGAGTCACGAAG